>CANBWX010000004.1 GCA_947373225.1 Flavobacteriaceae bacterium
TTCAAGAACCTTTAGAATATCGTTAACATACAATTTTGGAAATCAAAAAATAGAAAAAGAAAACACCGAAATCCAGACCGAAAAAGTAAAACAAGCAGGCGGAATAATGAAATAATTGAGTTTAAAATATTTTTTAATCAGAAGATTGCAGATATGTAAATTATATGTATATTTGCAACCTTAAAAATTTATAAACAATTTGTTATGTACGCAATCGTAGAGATAGCAGGGCAACAATTTAAAGTAAGCAAAGACTTAAAGGTTTATGTTCACCGTTTGACTAATGAAGAAGGATCAAAAGTTTCTTTTGATAAAGTTCTTTTATTAGACGACAATGGCACAATCACTTTAGGCGCCCCAGCTATAGAAGGTGCTTCAGTAGAAGCTAAAGTGTTACAACACTTAAAAGGAGACAAAGTTATCATTTTCAAAAAGAAAAGAAGAAAAGGATACAAAAAGAGAAACGGTCACAGACAGTATCTTACTCAAATTGTAATTGAAGGTATTACTGCATCAGGTGCTAAAATAGCAGCTCCTAAAAAAGCAGCAGCTGAAGAAGTTGTGGAAGCAGCTCCAAAGGTAAAAAAAGCCCCTAAAGCTAAAAAAGAAGACACACAAGAATAATAACAAAATAAAACTAATACGTCATGGCTCACAAGAAAGGTGTCGGTAGTTCCAAGAATGGTAGAGAATCAGAATCAAAACGTTTAGGCGTTAAGATTTTTGGTGGACAAGCTGCTATTGCAGGGAACATCATCGTAAGACAAAGAGGTTCAAAACATAATCCAGGTGAAAACGTTTACATTAGTAAAGATCACACCCTACACGCAAGAGTAGATGGAGTTGTTTTCTTCCAAAAGAAAAGAGATAATAAATCGTATGTATCTATACTTCCATTTGAAGTTGAAGCATAATTGATTTACTCAATTTATTAAAAAACCCGTTTCGAAAGAAACGGGTTTTTTTGTTTCCTCACTCGCCAACTCTCTCCAAAGGAGAGGGAGTCGAGAGGTGAAAGTCTTTATGGGATGACTATTTAATCTTTTTTAATTTTAAAATAAACCTTCTATAGACAAATATCTTTCGCCTGTGTCATAGTTAAATGTTAGTACAACGGCTCCGTCCGGAATTGCTTCTAGCTTTTTGGCCACAGCCGCCAATGAAGCTCCAG
The DNA here is from genome assembly GCA_947373225.1 of Flavobacteriaceae bacterium. Classification (GTDB taxonomy): domain Bacteria; phylum Bacteroidota; class Bacteroidia; order Flavobacteriales; family Flavobacteriaceae; genus Flavobacterium. The sequence goes on from CANBWX010000004.1 coordinate 1,172, forward strand.
TTGAAATCCCTACAAGAATCCCTTCTTCTTTAGCTATTCTTCTAGCGAATTCAAAAGAATCATCTTTGCTTACTTGAATCACTTCGTCAATTAATTCACTACGGAAAATAGAAGGAATAAAACCTGCTCCAATTCCTTGTAATGGATGAGGTCCTGGATTTCCACCGCTTAATACTGGAGATAATTCTGGTTCTACGGCAATTACTTTTAGATTAGGGAATTTAGCTTTCAAAACTTTTGCGATTCCTGTAATATGTCCGCCAGTTCCAACGCCAGTAATTACGTAATCTAATCCATTAGGAAAATCGGCAAGAATTTCTTGAGCTGTAGTTCTTTCGTGAACTTCAACATTGGCGGGATTGTCAAACTGTCTTGGAGACCAAGCATTAGGTGTTTCTAAAACTAATTCGGCAGCTTTTTCGATAGCACCTTTCATTCCTTTTTCGCGAGGAGTAAGCACAAATTCAGCACCATAAATTTCCATTAATTTTCTGCGTTCGACACTCATCGATTCTGGCATTACCAGAATAACTTTGTATCCTTTTACGGCTGCCACTAATGCGATTCCGATTCCTGTATTTCCAGAAGTTGGCTCAATGATTACGCTATTCGTATTCAATAATCCTTTGCTTTCGGCATCTTCTATCATTGCCAAAGCAATTCTGTCTTTGATACTATTTCCTGGATTCGATTTTTCTAATTTAATCCAAACTTCTTTCTTGTTGCCAAACAACTTATTGATTTGTACCACTGGTGTGTTTCCAATGGTTTCTAAAATGCTTTTTGCTCTCATTTTTGTTTTATGTTATGATTCTAATAGTTCGATTTGTAATTTGCTTTTTTTAGCAATGCTAATTTACGTAAAAATATAGCACGGATTAAATTGGTTTGAAAACAATTTTTTAAACCGGGATTGTTTTGAGTTTAATAAAAAGCTCCTAGCCTTCAAAAGGCTAGGAGCTTTGATACGATAGTGTTTCTTTTATATTTGCGTGAGGGATAGTAGTGGAAATCCTTTTATGCAGCTTAGCGGAATAAAAGATTGCAACGAATAGCCCGACCCGAAGTTTTTACGGAGGGCCACGCCCAAAAACAAAAAACCCTCACATTGCTGCAAGGGTTTCTAATTATCTAGAAATCTAAATTTCTAAGAAATCTTGATTAATATCTGTAATATTCTGGTTTAAATGGTCCTTCAACGGGAACACCAATATAATCCGCTTGGTCAACACGAAGAGTTTCTAATTCAACTCCTAGTTTAGCTAAGTGCAACATAGCCACTTTTTCATCTAAATGTTTAGGTAACATGTACACGTCATTGTTGTATGCCGCGCTGTTTTTCCATAATTCGATTTGAGCTAAAGTTTGGTTGGTGAATGAGTTACTCATTACGAAACTTGGGTGACCTGTAGCACAACCCAGGTTTACCAAACGACCTTCGGCAAGGATAAGAATATCTTTTCCAGCGATAGTATATTTGTCTACTTGTGGTTTGATTTCGATTTTTGATGCACCGTGGTTTTTGTTCAACCAAGCCATGTCAATTTCGTTATCAAAATGCCCGATGTTACAAACGATAGTTTTGTCTTTCATTTGTTCGAAATGAGAACCTAAAACAATGTCTTTATTTCCAGTAGTTGTAATGATAATATCGGCAGTTGTAATAACAGTGTCTAATTTTTTAACTTCAAAACCGTCCATTGCAGCTTGCAAAGCACAAATTGGGTCAATTTCAGTAACTGTTACGATAGAACCAGCACCTCTAAAAGAAGCAGCAGTTCCTTTTCCAACATCACCGTAACCACAAACGATTACTCTTTTTCCAGCCAACATAATATCGGTAGCACGACGAACAGCATCTACAGCCGATTCTTTACAACCGTATTTGTTGTCAAATTTCGATTTAGTAACCGAGTCATTTACGTTGATAGCAGGCATTGGTAACGTCCCCGCTTTTACTCTTTCGTAAAGTCTATGAACACCAGTTGTAGTTTCTTCGCTCAATCCTTTGATTCCAGCAACTAATTCTGGAAAACGGTCAATAACCATATTCGTCAAATCGCCACCGTCATCAAGAATCATATTCAATGGTTTTCTGTCTTCGCCAAAGAACAAAGTTTGCTCGATACACCAGTCAAAATCAGGTTCATTTAAACCTTTCCAAGCATAAACCTGAATTCCAGCAGCAGCAATCGCAGCAGCAGCTTGATCTTGAGTAGAGAAAATATTACAAGAACTCCAAGTAACTTCTGCGCCAAGAGCAATTAAAGTTTCAATCAAAACCGCAGTTTGTATTGTCATGTGTAAACATCCAGCAATACGAGCACCAGCAAGAGGTTGTTCGTTTTTGTATTCCGCACGAAGCGCCATTAAACCTGGCATTTCGGCTTCAGCCAATTCAATTTCTTTTCTTCCCCAAGCCGCTAGAGAAATGTCTTTTACTTTGAAAGCCACATAAGGCATAGTCGTTGTACTCATTTATAGTATATTTGTATTGTAAATTTTTTGCAAATTTACGCAATAACTTATAATTTAAAAAGTATTCGGAAACATTTATGAATTGTTTAATCCTCTAATCTTCTGAATTATAATGAAATATTTTTAATGTCACCCTGAGTAAAATCGAAGGGAGGAGCTAATCCCGCTATCCGTTATAATCTCCCGAAGAAAAATCGGGAGGATTTCCACTACTATCGGGGCTAAAAATCAGTAGTAATTAGGAACCTCATAATTCATAATTTATAATTCATAATTAATTTAAATGCCATTATTCAAAACCATAAACTTCAATCCTTCAACACAAATCCTTGTTTGGAAAATAACCGAATCCTACGAGGAGTTATTTCACGATGTACAACTGAGCGAGAAAAGTCTGCAGCGATTACACGGTATGAAATCCGAATTGCATCAACGTGGTTTTCTCAGCGTTCGAAAATTATTACAAGAAGCCGGATACAATGATTTCGATTTGTATTATGATGAATCAGGAAAACCGTATCTTCAAAACGGGAAATTCATTTCCATCTCGCATTCCTTTCGCTTTTCAACGATAATAATCAGCGATCAAAAAGCAGGAATAGACATCGAAATGCAAAGAGAAAAAATCCTGAAAATCGCCGATAAATTTGTAAACAACAAAGAATTACAACGATTACAAAGTTTTGACAATCAAGATTACATAAAAAAACTAACAACGAAATGGGGCGCGAAAGAAGCCGTTTTTAAAATCCGAAACGAAAAAGGAATCAGTTTCAAACATCATATTCAGGTGAGTCCATTTGAAATTGTAGACAAAAAAACAACCGCAATTCTAGAAATCGAAAACACAAAACAACAATTTTCCATCTATTTCGAGGAAGTTGAAGATTTTATTTTGGTCTATACTTTCGAAAATTAAAAAAAATATAAACCGCAAATTCGCGAATTTTTATTGCAATTTTTAAAAAATAATTTGCGAATTTGCGGTCAAATTAATTATGACAAATATTTACAATAACATTCTCCAATCAAAAGTCAATAACGAGAAATTGCTCGCCATTCTCCTCGATCCCGACAAAATCGATTTGGATAATGTTGAAGTTCTTGTCGGAAAAATAAACCAATCGCGGGCAACCCATATTTTCATTGGCGGAAGCCAAGTCGAAAACAACATTCTTGACGAATTGATTCTGAGAATTAAACAAAATTGCGATTTGCCCATTGTTCTGTTTCCCGGAAATCCATCCCAAATTTCAGATAAAGCCGATGCTATTTTGTTTCTGTCTTTAATCTCGGGTAGAAATCCGGATTTTCTGATCGAACACCAAGTAAAAGCAGCTCCTATTTTAAAGAAAACCCAACTCGAAATCATTTCTACAGGATATATTCTCATAGAAAGCGGCTCTGAAACTGCCGTAGAACGCGTAAGCAAAACATCACCTTTGGATAGAAATAATCTCAAATTGGCATTGGCAACTGCTCAAGCGGGCGAAATGTTAGGCAACAAACTCATATATCTCGAAGCAGGAAGTGGGGCAAAACAGGCTGTTCCTTTCGAAATGATTCAAATAGTTTCTAAAAATATCGAAATTCCGTTGCTAGTTGGAGGAGGAATTATAGATTTGCAAGGAATTCAAAACGCATATAATTCCGGTGCCGATTTGGTAGTAATTGGAACAGCTTTTGAAAATGATTTAAATTTTTTTAATTAAAATAACGAATGATAGAATACTTATTCTCACAATATTCGACTTATTCATCGCTTAATATTTTTCTGGAAATTACCGCTGTGTTTTTTGGATTATTCAGTGTTTGGTACGCCAAGAAAGATGACATATTAGTATTTCCAACAGGATTAGTCAGTACTTTTATCTATGCCTATTTGCTTTGGCAGTGGAATTTGTTGGGAGATTCAATGATCAATGTGTATTATTTTGTCATGAGTATTTATGGTTGGTATCATTGGACGCGAAAAAATGGAGATGTAGATGAATTTCCAATTTCGATTATGACGAATAAAGAAAAAGTAATGGCTATTATTATTTTTATTGCAACGCTGTTTTTTGTGATTATTGTGTATCTTTATTTTAATAAATTTACAAGTTGGTATTCCTATTTAGACACCATTTTGACAGCAATATTTTTCGTGGGAATGTGGTTAATGGCAAAAAGGAAAATCGAGAATTGGATTTTTTGGATTTTGGGAGATTTGCTTTCGATACCACTTTATTTTGCAAAAGGTTATACTTTTACTAGTTTACAATATTTAGTATTTACAATTATTGCCGTTTATGGCTATTTAGAATGGAAGAAAATCTTAAACAACTCCGAAACATTGGTAGTTCAAAAATAATTAAAATTGCCCTTTTTGGACCGGAATCTACCGGCAAAACTACATTGGCAATACAACTCGCCGAGCATTTCAAAACTGCTTGGGTTCCTGAATTTGCACGCGATTATCTCCAAGAAAAATGGGATAAAACGGGGCAAATTTGTGACATTGATGATATGCTTCCCATTGCTTATGGTCAAGTCAAGTTAGAAAATGAACTTTTGTCAACCGCCAATAAATTTCTTTTCTGTGACACTAATTTATTGGTAACCAAAGTGTTTTCGGAAGTGTATTACAACTTTTGTGAGCCAAAATTACACAAAGTCGCTTTAGAACACGAATACGATTTATTTTTTCTAACTGATATTGATGTTCCTTGGGAAAAGGACGATTTACGTGATAAACCCGAAGGGCGAGAATCGGTTTTTGAGGTTTTTAAACAAACATTAATCGATAATAATAAACCATTTATTAAGCTTTCTGGTGATAAGGATTCACGATTACACCATGCTATTTCCATTATTAATGATTTGGAAAAAGCTAAAAAAATGGAATTTTCTTCTCTTGATTTCGTGCAGATTTATGAACACGGAATCTCTTTGGAAAACATCAAAGATCAATTAAATATTTTCAAAAATGGGATTTCTAAAACTGTTTTAAAAGAAGCAGCAAAGGTTTCTAACGGAATTTTGGAACTGACAGAAAACGATTTTCATCAAAAAGAAGCTTTTTTTGATGAAAATAAATCAAATTTTGAATTAGAGAAATTTGTTCCTGCATCAGGAGCTGCCAGTAGAATGTTTAAATTTTTGACCGAGTTTTTGCATGAATTTGATATTGAAAACCAAAGTATTAATGCCTATATCAATAAGAAAAAAGATAATGAATTGTTACTATTCATTGTTGGATTGGAAAAATTTCCATTTTTTAAAACAGTAAATACGAAGTTGAAAGAAGTATATCCAAATTTTGAATCATTGGGAAGTGATTATAAAAATTACTACTTTATAAAACTTCTTCTTTCATCGGATTATTTTGATTATGCAAATAAACCAAAAGGAATTCTACCTTTTCACAAATACAGAAGTCATATTGTTAGCGCAGTCGAAGAGCATTTATATGAATGTGCCTACTATTCAAGTTCAAATGGAAGTTCTCATTTGCATTTTACTATTTCTGAAGCGCATCAACATCTATTCGAATATATTGTAAGTAGAGCAAAAATTAGGGTAGAAAAAGCTTCTGACACAACAATAGATATTAGCTATTCTTACCAAAATAAAAGCACAGATACCATTGCCGTTGACTTGAATAATAATCCATTCAGAGATAAAAACGGGGAATTGGTTTTTCGTCCAGGAGGTCACGGTGCATTAATCGAAAATTTGAATAAGCTAAACGCTGATATTGTTTTTATAAAAAATATTGATAACGTTATTCAAAATCAAATCGAAAGTATCACTTTGTATAAAAAAGCATTAGCTGGAATTTTGATTGAATTGCAGCAACAAGTTTTTAATTATTTGAATCAAATCGATAATTCAAAGGAAGAGTCTTTTGATGAAATTATGGCTTTCGCCAAAAATAAATTGAATATTGAATCAGCTCAGAATTTTGCGAAATATACTTTAGAAAATAAAATCAGCTACTTAAAAGACATTCTTGACAGGCCCATCCGTGTTTGCGGAATGGTTAAAAACGAAGGAGAAGCTGGTGGCGGACCGTTTTGGGTTCGGGATTTGAATGAGACTATTTCATTGCAAATTGTAGAATCTTCGCAAGTAGATTTGACAGATTCCAATCAAGCTAAAATTCTTGCTGATGCGACTCATTTTAATCCTGTGGATTTGGTTTGCGGAATCCGAAATTATAAAAAAGAAAAATTTGATTTAACGCAGTTTATTGATCATAATAGCGGTTTTATTGTTGATAAAAACAAAGATGGTAAACCGTTGAAAGGCTATGAATTACCCGGTTTATGGAATGGAGCAATGGCAAAATGGTTGACTATTTTTGTCGAAGTACCGTTGATGACTTTTAATCCTGTTAAAACCGTGAATGATTTATTGAAACCAGTACATCAGCCAGAATACTTTTGAAAGCAGAAAAAATCATATCCGAATTAAATTTTAAAGCCGTCCGCAGCAGTGGTGCTGGAGGTCAAAACGTAAACAAAGTTTCTTCGAAAGTGGTTTTGTCTTTTGATTTGCAAAATTCCAAAGCCTTGTCAGAAGAAGAAAAATTGTTATTGGAAACTAAACTCTATTCGAGATTAACATCGGAAAAAATACTGATTTTGAATTGTGATGAAGATAGAAGTCAACTCAAAAACAAGGCGATTGTAACCAAACGTTTTCTGGATATAATTACTGCTGGACTTGTAATTCCGAAAATTAGAAAAGCTACAAAAATTCCTAAATCGGTAATTAGAAAGAGAATTAAGGATAAAAAAAGCTTGTCAGTAACGAAACAGAATAGGAGAAAACCAGATTTTTAAATTTATTGCAATTCATAATTCATAATCCACAATTTATAATTAATTTTGTCCCGTCTCAAAGGGGTGCTCTAAATAACGAGCTGAGATTATACCCAACGAACCTGAACAGGTAATGCTGTTAAGGGAAATAGATTCGAAGATGATGTGCACGTCATTCTAAAAAATCAGAACCAATCATTTTAATTTAACAAAAGAATAATTCCCCCTTTTATTCGTAAAACTATTTACGGATGAACACTATTTTTAAGTCAAAGGGCCAAGAGCCAAGAGCTAATAGCCAAAACTGTTTTATTAGAGTATTTTTCATACTTTTTACTTTTCACTTTTCACTTTTCACTTTTTCACAAGTCAAAGACACAACCAAAGTTAATCAACTCGATGAAGTATTGGTTTCGGCGGTTCGTGTAACTTCAAAAACGCCAGTTAGTTTCAGCAATTTGGACAAAAAGGAAATCAAGTTCCGAAATTTAGGTCAAGACATTCCTATTTTGATGAATTATTTACCATCTGTTGTTACCACTTCCGACGCTGGAAATGGAGTAGGTTACACAGGAATTCGCGTTCGCGGAAGCGATGGTACTCGTGTGAATGTTACCATAAACGGGATTCCATATAACGATTCGGAAAGTAGCGGAAGCTATTTTGTAGATATGCCTGATTTTGCTTCTTCGGTGGAGAGTTTGCAGTTGCAGCGCGGTGTGGGAACTTCTACAAATGGAGCGGGTGCTTTTGGCGCAAGCCTAAATATGCTTACCGACAGTTATTCTAAAGTGAGCAATGGCGAAATTTCGAATTCTTTCGGAAGCTTTAATACTCAAAAACATACTGTAAAATTCAGTACTGGTTTAATGAATGACCATTTTGAAATTGCAGGTCGTTTATCGTCCATAAAATCGGATGGATATGTTGATCGTGGTGCTTCGGATATGAAATCTTATTTCCTGCAAGGAACTTATGTGGGTAAAACTACGTTGATTAAAGCTTTGACTTTTGGCGGAAAAGAGAAAACCTATCAATCTTGGTATGGTGTCGACGCTGAAACATTGGCAACCGACAGAACATTTAATTTTGCAGGAATGTATACCGATTTAAATGGAAATACGCAGTTTTACAAGAATGAAACCGATAACTATCAGCAGGATAATTACCAGTTGCATTGGAATGAAAAAGTATCAAGTAAATGGAACACTAATTTGGCTTTTCATTACACAAAAGGAAAAGGGTATTATGAAGAATACTTGAACAATCAGGCTTTTGCAGATTATGGTTTGCTGCCGGTTGCTGGGCAAACTACCACCGATTTGATTCGTCAAAAATGGTTAGATAATAATTTCTACGGTACTACATTTTCGGCAAATTATAAAGATGAAAAACTAGATTTTATTTTTGGTGGAGGATATAATAAATATGAAGGTGGTCATTTTGGTCAGGTAATTTGGGCGCGTTTTGCCTCTCAAAGTGAATTGGGAGATAAATATTATGATAATTCGGCAACCAAAAACGACGGAAATGTTTTTGCTAAAGCCAATTACCAAATCAGTTCAAAAATTAGTTTGTTTGGGGATTTACAACTTCGAAATGTGATTTATAAAATCAACAGTCCAGAAACAGGTATCGTCAATGCAAATTTTAATTTTTTCAATCCAAAAGCGGGTTTAAACTATACAATTAGTGAAAAGAACGTATTGTATTTTTCGTATGCAAGAGCCAATCGGGAACCGAATAGAACGGATTATGAAGGCGGAAATGCAAAACCAGAAAAACTGAATGATTTTGAATTAGGTTGGAGATATGCTGGCGAAAAAGTAAAATTCAATTCGAATATTTATTATATGGCTTACAAAGACCAACTGATTTTGACTGGAAATTTAGACAATGTAGGAAATCCAATCCGTTCTAATAGTGATAAAAGTTACCGTTTAGGTATAGAAGTTGATGCTACAATTGCATTATCTGAAAAGCTATTTATTAGACCAAATTTTACTTTGAGTAGTAATAAAAATACGGATTTGGCTGTAGCCGGACAGAAATACGGAACGACAACTATTGCTTATTCGCCATCGATTATTGCGGGAAATATTTTGGTTTACAAACCAATCGAAAGCTTGCAAATTTCATTATTGCAGAAATTTGTTGGCGAACAATATATGAATAACATCGAATTACCGGCCGCAAAACTAGCTGACTATTTTGTAAACGATTTCAATATTGCTTATGAAATTAAACCAAAATCAGTGTTTAAATCAATTGTTATTACAGGGTTAGTCAACAATTTTTTAGATAAAAAATATATCTCAAATGGTTATATGTATGATGTTAGTCCTTACTATTATCCGCAAGCAGGAATCAATTTTTTGGCGGGATTAACCTTAAAATTTTAGGTTAATTTTGGTTATATTTAAGAAATCCTGATAGTTTTGCTATCAGGATTTTTAATTTAATTATAAATTCGAAGTGTATTTCCATTCACTTCAACTCGATATTGTTTTAATGGATATTGCAAACCACCTTGACCAGTGAATAAGCTATATTCCTTGCTGTCACAAGGACAAACTGCATTAATTCCTTTTATGGTCATCGTAGAGCAAGCGCCTAAAGCCTGATTAGGACATGCTCCGTCAAAGGCGTTATAACCACTTCCGGTATTAAAAATAATTAGACCTCGAACACCCTGTCCCGCATAAAAAACAGCATTGCTAGGATATAAAAGACTTGAATAGGAAGGCAAATCCATATTGATATTTAGGGAAAAACCGTAATTAGGGATATAAGGGTTGTTATTGTTGAAATTAGTAGGGCTACAGCCAAAAAAAAGGGGGAAAGTAATCAATAGAAGAAAATACTTTTTCATTATTTGAAATATATTAAAAGAATTGTTGAAACAAATTTAATTTATTTTAACTTTGAAATATATATGATTAGCATTAAATTGTGAATTAAAAATTAAAAACAATATCTTTGTGGTAAGAAATCCCGTCCTGATGGGATTTTTTCTATTTTATATAAATGATGAAGTTATGACGAAAGTATCGTATTATACAGCCGAAGGATTAAAAAAATTAAGAGAAGAATTAGATTATTTAAAAAGTGTGATGCGTCCAAAAGCATCCGCTGATATAGCAGAAGCAAGGGACAAAGGTGATTTATCCGAGAATGCCGAGTACGATGCTGCAAAAGAAGCGCAAGGAATGTTGGAGATGCGAATTGCTAAATTAGAAGAGGTACATTCGAACGCTAGATTAATTGATGAAACACAATTAGATGTTTCCAAAGTATTGGTTTTATCTAACGTAAAAATCAAGAATCTGGCTAACGGAATGGAAATGAAATACACACTTGTTGCCGAAAGTGAAGCCGATTTAAAAACCGGAAAAATCTCTGTGACTTCGCCAATTGGTAAAGGTTTACTTGGAAATTCTGTTGGAGGCATTGCAGAAATCACTGTTCCAAACGGAGTTTTAAGATTTGAAATTCTTGAAATTTCTAGAGACTAAATACTCAAAGTTTAATCGGTTAATTGTTTAATCGGTTAAACGTTTCAACAATTAATCGATTCAACAATTATAAGATGTCAAGTATTTTTACAAAAATCATAAAAGGAGAGATTCCTTGTTATAAAATAGCCGAGGATGATAATTTCTTGGCTTTTTTGGATGTAAATCCAAATGCAAAAGGACATACATTGTGTGTTCCGAAACAGGAAATCAATAAAATTTTCGACATTGAAGACGAATTGTATCTTGGATTGATGCAGTTTTCTAAAAAAATTGCTATTGCACTCGAAAAAACCGTTCCTTGCAAAAGGATAGGAATGGCAGTTGTTGGTCTCGAAGTTCCTCACGCTCACGTTCATTTAATTCCTTTGAACGAAATGGACGAGATGCGTTTTCAAAATAAAGTTACTTTGACTAAAGATGAATTCGAAACTTTGGTCAAAGAAATTCAAGCTAATTTGTAGGTTTCCATTTTAGCGGCAATCCAAATAAAATGAAAAAGACGATCTTAGTTTTTACTTTCCTTTTCTCCATTTTAGATTTTGGTCAAACGAATGTTGGTTATGGTTTAATCGACAAAAAAATTGATGAAATTCCAATTAATTCAACTACTTCTACGGATGAAATTGCACGTTATATAAATGCTAATTTCAGAACAGAAAACGATAAAATTCGCGCTGTTTTTTATTGGACAGCATCGAATATTAGTTATGATGTTCAGAATATGTATGCTATTAATTTTAATGAAACATCCGAAAAAAAAATCAAAAAATCACTTGAAACCAGAAAAGGAGTTTGCATTAATTATGCCGAAATATTTAATGAAATCTCAAATAAGGTTGGTGTAAAATCAGTTGTTATTGAAGGTTATACAAAACAAAATGGGAGCGTGGCTAATATGGCTCACGCATGGTGTGCTGCTAAAATTGAAAATAAGTGGTATATATTTGATCCAACTTGGGGTTCGGGAGGTTTGTACAATGGGAAATTTCTCAAGAAAATCAATAATTATTATTTTAAAGCAGAACCTAGCAAAATAATTGCTTCTCACATTCCGTTCGATTTTTTATGGCAATTTCTATATTACCCAATTACGAACCAAGAATTTTATGACGGAAAAATTCAAGTAAATAAATTAAAAAAGTATTTTGATTTTGAAAGTGAAATAGGAAAATTTAATACATTATCCGAAATAGATAAATTAACAGGAGAAGCTGAACGAATTGAGAAAAATGGAGTGAAAAATGCTATGGTATTTGATAGGCTTTCCAATAAAAAAAGTCAAATTGAAAACTATAAAATTAATCAAGTTATAAGTTTGTATAACGAAGGAATAAGTGAATTGAATGAGTTTATAAATTTTAGAAATAAACAATTCAAACCAAATGTTTCTGACGATGAGCTGACAAGAATGATAATGAGCCCAAAGACCAAATTACTTAAAAGTCAAGAATTGTTAAACAAATTAGAATCAGTAGATAAAAGTAATTTGTCTAATAAAAATTCTATTGAAAAAGGGCTTTTAGGAACAATTCAACAAACGGAAGAGCAGGAAATATTTGTAATGAAATATTTAAGCAAGTCAAAAATGATTCGTAAAACAATGTTTACCAAAGTTTCTTGGTTTGGAATTCCACTAAACTAAATTACTTTTCTTAAAACTAACCTGCATCGTTGTTCCTTTTCCAATTTCTGAAAGTAGCACTTTTATAGTGCCTTTATGGTATTCTTCTACAATTCTTTTTGTAAGAGAAAGTCCTAAACCCCAACCACGTTTTTTAGTTGTAAATCCAGGTTCAAACACATTTTTAAATTGTTTTTTTGGAATTCCATTTCCGGTATCAGTCACTTTTATTTTTATATTTTCACCATCTTCTTCAATAGTAACGTCCAGTTTTCCTCTGCCTTTCATCGCGTCAATTGCATTTTTTACTAAGTTTTCAATTGTCCAAGCGTGCAAAGTAGGATTTATTGAAACCATGATTGATTTTTTGGGTGCTTTAAAAGAAAACTCCACTTGTTTAGAAAATCGTGATTGTAAATAATCATACGACTGAAGTGTTTCTTCGACAATATCTCTACTTTCTAATTTTGGTTCGGAGCCTATTTTCGAAAATCGATCTGTTATGGTTTGCAAGCGTTCAATATCTCTTTCTATTTCTAAAGTGATGGTTTCATCAACATTTTCTGCTTTCAAAAGTTCTATCCAGCCTATTAATGACGAAAGTGGAGTTCCTATTTGGTGTGCCGTTTCCTTCGCCATTCCTGCCCAAAGTTTGTTTTGAGTCGCCATTTTGGTACTTCTGTAAAAATTATAGACCAGTCCCGCAAACAGCACAATAATAAGCAATAAAGCAATGGGATAATACTTGAGTTTATTCAATAGAGCAGAGTTGCCGTAATACAATTTCTGAAATTTACCTGGTGCATATTCTATTATTATGGGCTCGTTTTGGTCTTTAAGACTTGATAGAAAGGCCAAAGCTCTTTGCTTGTCCTTGACGATTTCCTCGTCAATATTCACCGTATTTATTATAGTGTCATTCTCGGCAAGCATCAATGGAATCGAAGTGTTATTGCTAAAAATTTGTAGAGGAAGTTCTAAATCAGTCGTTTCCCCAGCGTTTTTGAGTGTTTTTTGTGCATTAGCCCAAAGGTTCATTTTCAAGCGTTCTTCGTTTTTGAAAATTTGAAAAAATGTATAAGTGTTCCAAAGAATTAATGAAATAATTAAAAAGGAAACTGAAATAATAATCCAACGACTTGTATTTCTATTTTTGGAAAAATTCATAAAGTAATTTTTGTGGCATAAATATAACTAAATAATGGAACTATGATTGTGTTTTTTGGAGCTTTTTCCTGCTGTACGCTGTATCCACATCATTGCTCGTGCCTCGCAATGACGTGGGATGCCGCTTCCATCAGGGCTAGGGCAGTTGTTTTTGCTATAAATTATTTATGAAATTCAATTTTAGTTATTCTAATTTTCTGTTTCAATAGAAATTGTTAGTAATAATCAAAAAATAGCTATCAGGAATAGCTTGTCTACTAATGAAGAAATTGATATATTTGTAATTCAAAATTTATAACAAAATGTATTTTAAATTTTGAAAATACCAAAATAAATTCAACAATAAACATAAATAAAAGAAGATGGAAGTTACAGGAAAAATCAAAATGATTGATCAAACCAAAGAGGTTGGATCTGCAGGTTTCAAAAAAAGAGACGTAGTTGTTACAACTGACGAGCAATATCCACAAAGTATTTTGGTGCAATTTGTTCAAGACAAATGTGACTTGTTGAATAATTTCCAAGTAGGAGAAGCTGTAAAAATCGACATTAATTTAAGAGGAAGAGAATGGATTAATCCACAAGGAGAAACCGTTTATTTCAATACAATTCAGGGATGGAGAATCGCAAAAGCACAAGCTGAAGCTCCTTCAAGTCAAGCGCCACCAATGCCGGCTGCAGCTGCTTTTCCACCAGCAACAAGCTTAAACGAAGATGAGCCAGATGATTTACCTTTCTAAAAAAAAGAATTGTTATACAAAAAAAGCCTTGAAAATTTTCAAGGCTTTTTTTGTAAATCATAATTGAAACTAAAATAATCCGTGTAATTCCGCATCAATTTTATTGATAATCATTCCTAAATCTTCTGGATTGTCCACAAAATTAATGTTGTCGACATCAATAATTAGCAATTTCCCTTTAGTATATGTTTGTATCCAAGCTTCATAACGTTCGTTTAAGCGATTGAGGTAATCAATCGAAATTGTGTTTTCGTATTCGCGTCCGCGTTTATGAATTTGACCCACTAAATTAGGTATTGAACTTCTTAAATAAATGAGCATGTCTGGTGGTTTCACCGTTGACTCCATTAATTCAAACAATGAAGAATAATTTTGAAAATCACGGTTAGTCATCAATCCCATTGCATGAAGATTTGGTGCAAAAATATGAGCATCTTCATAAATGGTTCTATCTTGAATGATTTTTTTGCCGCTTTCTCGAATTTGCATCACTTGACGAAATCGGCTATTAAGGAAATAAATTTGTAAATTAAAGGACCAACGTTCCATTTGATGATAAAAATCATCCAAATAAGGGTTGTCTACCACGTCTTCAAAATGAGGTTCCCATTTGAAATGTTTTGCTAATAAACGTGTCAATGTCGTTTTTCCTGCGCCTATGTTTCCTGCTATAGCTATGTGCATTATGGTATTGTGATTTTATAATTTGTAATTTCTTTATTGGTAAAAATAGATAAAATTTGGTCTTTGTAATAGAAATTTTTAAATGATTTCTCAATATTTTCAATTACATAAACACTATTCTTGTTTACATCTTGCAGGTATAATTTTCCTTTTTTTGAAAAAATGACAGCATAGTTTATTATGGGTTTAATTTGTTCGAAATCAGAAACTTTTCCTAGAGTTTTTATTTTTCCGTAAATATCGCAAGAATACCAATTTAGTTTATCGTCAACCCATTGAAAAGTGTTAAAATCAGAGTTGTAATATTTAAAATTCCCTTGAAATGATGTAGTTACCGGTGTAAATGTTTTTTTTAAATAATCATAAAGACCTATTTGTTGTGACGTGCTATCATAGATCCAAAGTCTATTTTGAGATGCAATTCCTGTGGCGGAAACAATTATTGGAATTGTGTTTTCTGAAAAATTAATTTTTTGAATTTCATTCAATTGATTATCTAATATGATAATTGTATTGAAGTTTTCGTAAAATAAAACAATTTTCAGCGGGTTTTGAATGTCAACACGAGTGATTTTTCCCATGTATATATTTTCATATTGCCAAGATTCTGTATTACTTTTTTTAAAAAGCGTATTGTTTTTAATGTAAAACATATTGTCTAAACCATCAACGCCAATAACATCGTCAGCATTGATTTTTTGAATTGAAAGAGTTATAGCTTTCAGGCTTTGTACTTGTACTTGTGCCAAGACCAAAGAAAATTGTATTATGAAAATAAGAAAAATTAACCTTTTAGCCATTTATTTTTATTTTTGAAATCATACTAATCGATTTCATTTAAAGCTAAAATACAAAAAATAGAATCAATGGATTCGTTTTTAACAATCTAAAAAAAAAGCCTAACTATAAAGTTAGGCTTTTCATATTCTCTTCCAATGGATTTGAATTATATACTTATTATCCTAAAGCGGCTCTTTTGAAACCTGTAACAATAAGATCTTTATCTAAAGATTTAACATAAGCAGCAACGCTTAATTTGTTGTCTTTAATGTAATCTTGGTTTACCAAAGTGTTATCTTTAAAGAAACGAGCTAGTTTACCTTTGGCGATATTGTCTAACATAGCTTCTGGTTTACCTTCTTGACGTAAAACGTCTTTTGCGATTTCGATTTCTTTTGCAATAGTGTCAGCATCAACTCCTGATTCGTTCAGAGCAATTGGCGCCATAGCAGCTGCTTGCATTGATACGTTTCTTGCAACTTCGTCAGCACCTGCAACATTTGCAGATAAAGCAACTAAAGTAGCGATTTTGTTTCCAGAGTGAATGTAAGACCCGATAAAAGCGCCTTCTAATTTTTCGAAAGTTCTAATTTCTAGTTTTTCACCGATAACTCCAGTTTGTTCGATCAATTTTTCAGCAACAGAAATTCCGTTGAAATCAGCAGCTAAAAAAGCTTCTTTATTATCGAAATTTAATGCTAAGTTAGCCATATCAGTAGCCATTTTCACAAAGCTTTCATTCATACCTACAAAGTCAGTTTCACAGTTTAAAGTGATAACAACTCCAGCAGTTTTGTCAGCATTTACAACAGCAATTGCAGCGCCTTCTGTAGATTCTCTATCAGAACGGTTTGCAGCTACTTTTTGTCCTTTTTTACGAAGGTTTTCGATAGCTAAATCAAAATCTCCTTCAGATTCTACAAGTGCTTTTTTGCAGTCCATCATTCCTGCACCTGTGATTGTTCTTAATTTATTAACGTCTGCAGCAGTAATTGTTGCCATAATTTTTTTAATTTAAAGATTAAAAGATTGAAAAATTTAAAGGATTAAAAGTAATGTTAAATAGAAATTAACACTTTAAGTAATCTTTAAATCTTTCAATCTTTAAATATATTTTTATTCTTCGGTTGCAGGAGCTTCAGCAGCAGGAGCAACTACTTCAACTTCGGCAACTACTTCTGCAACAGGAGCAGCAACAACTTCAGCAGCTACTACTTCTTCTGTAGTTGCTTCACCTTCTTTGTCAGAACTTCTGTTAGCAAGACCGTCAATAATAGCGGCAGTTACTAAAGTTAAAATTTTATCGATTGATTTAGAAGCATCATCATTTGATGGGATAACATATTCTACTTCACGAGGATCAGAATTGGTATCAACCATTGCAAAAACTGGAATGTTTAATTTTTGAGCTTCTTTTATTGCGATGTGTTCTGCTTTGATATCTACTACGAACAATGCTGCAGGAAGTCTAGACATGTCAGCAATTGAACCTAAGTTTTTCTCTAATTTTGCGCGAAGACGATCAACTTGCAAACGCTCTTTTTTAGAAAGAGTCATGAATGTACCGTCTTTCTTCATTTTATCAATAGTAGCCATTTTTTTAACAGCTTTACGGATAGTTACGAAGTTAGTTAGCATTCCACCAGGCCATCTTTCAGTGATGTAAGGCATGTTTGCAGCTTTTGCTTTTTCGGCAACGATGTCTTTTGCTTGTTTTTTGGTAGCAACAAATAATATTTTTCTACCTGATGCAGCAATTTTTTTCAAAGCTTCATTAGCTTCTTCGATTTTTGCTGCAGTTTTATATAGATTGATAATGTGAATACCATTACGCTCCATATAAATGTAAGGAGCCATGTTTGGATCCCATTTTCTAGTCATGTGTCCGAAGTGAACACCTGCTTCTAGTAATTCTTTTACTTCTACTTTGTTTGACATTTTTTGTTTAGTTTACGTTCTGTTGATTAGCAATGTAGGAATGGCGATTTCTCGGCTGCATACATTTAGATGCTAAACTAATTTCCCAACGCATTGGGACAACAACAACATTGTTTTTAAATTTAATAATCAATAAGTCTTGTATAAATAATACAAGACAGGTACTATTAACGTTTAGAGAATTGGAATCTCTTACGAGCTTTCTTCTGACCGAATTTCTTACGTTCAACCATTCTTGGATCTCTTGTTAATAAACCTTCTGGTTTCAATATACCTCTGTTTTCTGCATTTACTTCACACATAACGCGCGCCAATGCCATTCTTACAGCTTCTGCTTGACCAGTTGAACCACCTCCGTAAACGTTCACTTTTACGTCAAAGTTGTTTACATTTTCTGTCATAGACATTGGTTGTAAAACTTTGTACTGTAAAGTTGCAGTTGGAAAGTAAGTTGCGAATTCTTTTTTGTTTACAGTGATTACTCCTGTTCCTTCCGAAACATAAACACGTGCAACAGCGGTTTTTCTTCTACCGATTTTGTGAATAACTCCCATTACTTAAGATCGTTAAGGTTAACTGTTCTAGGTTTTTGAGCGCCTTGTTTGTGCTCTGATCCTACAACAACATTTAAATTTCTGAAAAGTTCTGCACCAATTTTATTTTTTGGTAACATCCCTTTTACTGCTTTTTCTACTAGTAATGCAGGGTTTTTGCTTTGCAATACTTTAGCAGTTAAAGTTCTTTGTCCTCCAGGGTAACCAGTGTGACGGATGTATGTTTTTTCATCCATTTTGTTACCTGTAAGGTTGATTTTTTCTGAGTTGATAACAATTACGTTATCTCCACAGTCCACGTGTGGTGTATAACTTGGCTTGTACTTACCTCTCAAAATCATAGCGACTTTTGAAGCAAGACGACCTAAGTTATGACCGTCAGCATCTACAACGATCCATTCTTTTGTAGAATTGGCTTTTGTTGCTGAAATTGTCTTGTAGCTTAATGCGTTCACAATATATTATTTTAATTAAACATTCCATCCCCAATAAAGGGGTTGCAAAAGTACAATTAATTATTTTAAATACAAATACCTTAAAAGATTATTTTTCAATCGGTTTTGAGCTGATTATCAAATGGATATTTAAAGTTATTTACTTTTGTGGTTTTTAGAATAAGACTTCAATTAAGACTTACTATATTTGTATTGATTTATATTCAAAAAATTTTCGTAAATTTCACTTTTTTCGTATAAAAAGGATTTTTTTAGGATGTAGCTTTTTTGATAATATCTAAAAATAAAAATCGTTTCTTTAGAAAATAAACAGAAAATAATACTAAAAGACATATAAACAAATACTTATGAAAGCTAAAGCAACTCTAAAACAAATTGCCAAAGAACTAAATGTTTCCGTTTCTACAGTTTCAAAAGCACTCAACGACAGTCCTGAAATCAGTGAACAAACAAAAATAAGAATTAAAGAGTATGCTAAACTTAAAAACTATAAACCAAATGTTATTGGTCTGAATCTAAAAAACAGAAAAACAAAAACGATTGGTGTTATTATTCCAAATATCCTCAATTCCTTTTTTGCAAAAGTGTTTAGCGGAATAGAAAAAGTAGCTGACGAAAAAGGATACAACGTTATCACTTGTATATCTAATGAATCTTTAGAAAAAGAAATTAATACATTAGAAATGTTAAGCAACGGAACCATTGACGGATTTATTTTGTCTGTTTCCGAAGAAGCTCAGAAACAACATGAATTCAATCATTTCAAAGAAATTATAAATGAAGGAACTCCAATTGTCATGTTTGATAGAATTGCTGACGAAGTAGAATGTGATAAAGTTGTTGTTGACGATTTTGATTCGGCTCTTAATGCGACTCAGCACCTAATAAATATAGGATGCAAGAATATTGCTCTTTTTTCTTCTGTTGATAACTTAAGTGTTGGAAAACTAAGAGTTGAAGGGTATCTCAAAGCATTGCAAAATAATGATATAGTTATAAATGAAAATTTAATTGTCAGAACGGATTCTGAAGAGGATTTGAAAGATAGAATTGAAATTGTTTTTGATAACAATAAAATTGATGGAATTTTTGCCTTGGAAGAAAACGATTCGGTAGCCGCATTGCGAATTGGTGTCAAAAAAGGATATAAAATACCAGAAGAACTTTCTATAATAGGTTTTGCCGATGGTATTCTTGCTTCAAGAAGATTGTCTCCAAGTTTATCTACAGTAAGTCAGCACGGACCAGAAATTGGCGAAGCTGCAGCCAAATTACTTATCGAAAGACTAGAAAGCAAAGAGGAAAATCTTCCTTATAAAACTACGGTAATCAAAACCGAATTAAGAGAAAGAGAATCTACTAGGAAGATATAATAGTTCCTTTTTTCTTGTCGTCTTTCCAAGTGATGTAGCCAATTATTGCGTTGAAAAAGTAGAAAACATACTTTACAGTGTTAGCTATATTCATTTGCAATAGATTTTGAATCATTTTTGTCAAATTATAAATTTGCCACATTACCCAATTATCTGGATACATTCTTGCAGTATTGAAAGTTCCTCCAAATGTTAAACCAGCCGGAATTACTATGGCAAAAAACAGTTTCCAATCAATTGGTTTGTCCGAGAGATATTTGAAAGCTATATAATTCAAAATCAATGAAAAAACAAAACCAAGAATTAAATTTCTGTAGAAAATAAAATCTATAGAACGCAAAATAGTGCTTTTTTTCCAAGCTTTAAAAACTAAATAATTTCCAATAAAAGTTACAGGATAGGTTAATATTGCTCCAATATTTCCCAGTAAAAAATCAATAGAGCCGCTTAAAAAAGTATTACAAGTAGTAACTAGATTGCCAATATTGTTTTTTTTGGTGACCAACCTATTTCCGATCATCGATAAACTAGTATTGAGAATGGAAACATAGCCTAGAAGGAAAATGTAGTTTTTGCCTTGGAAGGAGAATTTATATTCGGTGTTATGATAGCCCAATACAATTGAGGTAGTAACGACTATTATTAATCCAATAATATCTAAATAAGTACTATTTGTAATTGATTTAATAGTCTTTATTGTTTTTTCAGAAAGGGAAAGTATTGGCATAAAAATATTTTTTTGAAAAAGTATTACAATTAATGTGCCGCCAACCAATCTTTTCCAGCCCCAATTTCTACATCCAGCGGAACATCCATTATAAAAGCATTTTCCATTTCGTGCTTAATCATCGGTTTTATTTTTTCCAATTCGGAATTATGAACATCAAAAACAAGCTCATCGTGAACCTGCAACAACATCTTCGATTTCCAGTTTCCTGAAATTAATTTTTCGTGAATATTAATCATCGCAATTTTAATGATATCGGCGGCACTTCCTTGAATTGGAGCATTTACAGCATTTCTTTCGGCTCCACTTCGAACCATCATATTAGCCGAATTAATGTCTTTTAAGTAACGCCTTCTTCCTAAAACAGTTTGCACATAACCGTTTTCTCTCGCAAAATCAACTTGGTTTGCCATGTACGATTTAAGTTTCGGATAAGTCGCATAATAAGCATCAATCAACTCTGCACTTTCTTTTCGCGAAAGCGAGGTTTGATTGCTTAATCCAAAGGCTGAAACGCCATATATAATTCCAAAATTCACGGTTTTGGCATTGCTACGTTGTTCTTTGGTCACTTCTTCCAAAGGAACGTTGAATACTTTTGCAGCGGTACTTCGGTGAATGTCTTCGTTATTTTGAAAAGCTTTTATCATGTTTTCTTCGCCTGATAATGCTGCGATAATTCGAAGTTCTATTTGTGAATAATCGGCAGAAAGTAAGGTGTAATTTTCATCACGAGCAATAAATGCTTTTCTGATTAATCGACCTCTTTCGGTTCGAACAGGAATGTTTTGCAAGTTCGGATTGTTAGAGCTCAAACGTCCAGTTGCAGCAACAGTTTGCATATAATCGGTGTGAACGCGCCCTGTTATTTCATCAACTTGGTTGGGTAGCGCATCAATATAAGTGCTTTGCAATTTTATCATCTGGCGCCATTCGAGAATGTCTTTTACGATGGGATTGTCATTTGCCAAGTAAGACAAAACCTCTTCGCCAGTGGCATATTGACCTGTTTTAGTTTTCTTTTGTTTGGCTCCGCCAATTTTCAATTTGTCAAATAATATGTCGCCAAGTTGTTTTGGCGAAGCCAAATTGAATTTTTCACCCGCAGTTTCATAAATTTTTTGTTCCAAAGCGTTGCTTTCGGCTGCCATTTCAACCGACATCGATTTTAAGAAAGGAACATCCAGATTAATTCCTTCCAATTCCATAGCTGCTAAAACAGGAATTAACGGAATTTCGATTTCTTCAAATAATTTTTTGGTTTCGGCTTGGTCTAAAATCGGGCTGAAATTTTGCTTCAATTGATACGTAATATCAGCATCTTCTACAGCATATTCCTTGATTTCTTCTAAAGAAACGTCGCGCATCGATTTTTGATTTTTACCTTTTTTGCCAATTAAATCTTCAATAGATTTTGGCGAATATTTTAAATACGTTTCCGATAAAATATCCATATTATGACGCATATCTGGGTTTATCAAATAATGCGCAATCATCGTGTCGAATAATTTCCCTTTTATTTGAACGCCATAACGAGAAAGAATTTTTAAATCGTATTTGATATTTTGACCAATTTTCTCAACCCTTTCACTTTCGAAAAACGGTTTGAATTTATCGATTAAAACTTGTGCTTCGTCTTGATTTTCTGGAAACGGCACGTAAAATCCTTTTCCTTTTTCGAAAGAAAATGAAATACCGACTAATTCAGCGTGCAAAGCGTCTAAACCAGTTGTTTCGGTATCAAAACAAACCGAAGTTTGGTTTAGTAGATTTTGCAACAGCAATTTTACGCCTAAATCACCTTGAATAATTTGATAGGAATGCTCCGTATTTTCTAATGAACTGTAATATTGATGGCGCGTTTCTTCCGAAGTTTCGTCAGGAATTGTGCTCCCAAAAAGGTCAAATTGCTCTTCGTTTTTGGGTTGAGGTTTTTTATATAATTTGGCTTCATCTACAGGAGTTGTGGTTGTTGCAGTTCCTCCTTTTTTGAAAATGGCATCAAATTGTTCTGCCATTCTTCTAAATTCGAGTTCGTTAAAAAGCGCATCGGTTTTGTCAACATCAGGAGTCGATAATTCATAATCGGTTTCGTCAAAAACTACGGGACAATCCAGTATAATTGTCGCCAAGGTTTTAGATAATAATCCTTTTTCCTTGTTGGCTTCGATGTTTTCCTTCATTTTACCTTTCAGCTTGTCAGTGTTTGCCAAAAGGTTTTCCATGGTGCCAAATTCTTTCAATAATTTCTTAGCGGTAACTTCGCCCACGCCCGGTAGACCTGGAATATTATCGGCTGCGTCGCCCATCATTCCAAGAAAATCAATTACTTGATCTGGACGTTCGATTTCGAATTTTGCCAAAACTTCGGGAACTCCCCAAATTTCTATTCCGTTGCCCATTCGAGCCGGTTTATACATGAAAATATTCTCGGAAACGAGTTGTGCAAAATCCTTGTCTGGTGTAACCATAAAGACTTTATAATTCTGTTTTTCGGCTTGCTTGGCAATGGTTCCAATTAAATCATCGGCTTCAAAACCTTTAACTTCAATAATTGGAATGTGCATCGCTCTTAATAATTCTTGAATATAAGGAACGGCAATTTTTATGGCTTCGGGTGTAGCGTCACGATGTGCTTTGTATTCCGGAAAGATGTCGTTTCTAAGTTGACTTCCGCCTTTGTCGAAAGCCACGGCTAAATGATCCGGTTTTTCACGCTTGATGACATCCATCAAGGAATTCATAAATCCCATGATTGCCGAAGTGTCCATTCCTTTAGAATTGATCCGAGGATTTTTTATAAAAGCATAATAACCACGGAAGATTAAAGCGTAAGCATCGAGAAGGAAAAGACGTTTTTGTGA
The DNA here is from genome assembly GCA_947373225.1 of Flavobacteriaceae bacterium. Lineage (GTDB taxonomy): Bacteria > Bacteroidota > Bacteroidia > Flavobacteriales > Flavobacteriaceae > Flavobacterium. The sequence continues at coordinate 24,879 of CANBWX010000004.1, forward strand.
CATGATAGCATAAATTATGAAAGCGTAAAAGTAACTAAAGTTTGAAACTTTTTGGAATGTTTTATTTTACTTTCAATTGAATTATTTAGTTCTTTATTAATGAGTAAACTACGCAGATAATTTTAAAACTATGACATTGAATTATTTTGGTATGATTTTAGTTAAATTTCAATTAACATAAAACGGTTTCATTTATTTAATTTGTTATTTTGCACAAAAATTCCATCCCAATGATTTTACGCTTAATTATATTATTTATCGTTTTCTTTATTGTCGAATTGTATGCCTATCAAGCATTCAAGACTTTAGTAAAAACGAACTCGATTTTACTTTCTTATAAAATAATAAGCTTTCTGCTTTTAGTTTTTATTATTTATTCTTTTTCGAAATTTGATCGTTCTGTTGGGCAAACAAAACAAACAATGCTTACAATGGGCTTAGTTCTTTTGGTTTATATTCCAAAGATAATATTGACTTTAATACTTCTAGGAGAAGATATTTTTAGATTAGGGGCAGGTTCTGTAAATTATTTTTTGAAGTCGAATACCAATCCCACTTTTCTTGGCTCAAGAAGAAAGTTTGTTAGTCAAATAGGTTTAGGATTAGCAGCAGTTCCGTTTTTGTCCTTAATATATGGTGTTACAAAAGGGAAGTATAATTTTAAGGTGATAAAACAGCAAGTGTTTTTCCCAGATTTACCGGATGCTTTTGATGGTTTCAAAATCACACAAATATCCGATGTGCATAGCGGAAGTTTTGATAATCCAGAGAAAATTAATCACGCAATAGATTTGATCAACGAGCAAAACTCCGATATGATTTTGTTTACCGGCGATATTGTAAATACCGATGCCAAGGAAATGCATCCTTGGATTGAAACTTTCAACCAAATCAAGGAACATAAATACGGGAAATATTCGGTTTTGGGAAATCATGATTACGGCGAATATGTTGATTGGCCATCCGAAGCTGCCAAAGAGAAAAATTTTCAAGACATAAAAAAATTATACGGTCAAATAGGTTTTAACCTATTGTTAAACCAGCATACTTTTATTGAAAAAGGAAACGATAAAATTGCCTTAGTTGGTGTTGAGAATTGGGGTTTGCATTTTAAAAAAGTGGGAGATTTAAACAAGGCTACTGAAGGTCTGTCTAAAGAGGAGTTTAAAATTTTGATGAGTCATGATCCAAGTCATTGGGATGCCGAAATAAATAAGCATCTAAAAGATTTTCATCTCACACTTTCTGGACACACTCACGGTTTGCAATTTGGTATAGAAATCCCAGGTTTTTTCAAATGGAGTCCAGCTCAATATGTATATGAACAGTGGGCAGGTTTGTATGAAAAAGCAGGAAAATATATTTATGTAAATAGAGGTTTTGGGTTTCATGCGTATCCAGGTAGAGTTGGAATAATGCCTGAAATTACCGTTATCGAACTAAAAAAAGGTAATATTGTGGCATAATTCGTTTAAAATGCTACATTTGTAAATTAATTATCTCTTTTAATCAGATTTAGAAAATTAAATTCGTTGGTTTTATGTCAAAATTTGGAGAACTTATAAGCACTCAAGTCCCTGTGTTGATTGATTTTTACACAGATTGGAATGAATCATCTGTATCGATGCATCCTGTAATTAGAGATGTAGCGGCAGCTCTTGGCGATAAAGCAAAAGTGATAAAAATAGATGTCGATAAGAATCAGGAATTAGCCGATGCTTTGCGTATTAAAGGGCTTCCGACTTTGATGATTTACAAAGAAGGTCAAATGATTTGGAGACAATCTGGCGAATTAGATGCCAATACAATCATTGGACTGGTACAGGAGCATATTTAGTCAAGTCATTGCTATAGTAACGAAGCAATAGTTATCTTATAACATCAAATACAAATCCCCTTTTAGTTAAAATTTTCAAGGTTTTAGGTAAAGTATATTCCAAATTTGGAAATGCTTTTACACTGTCGTGAAAAACTATTATACTTCCTGATTTTACATTATTCAAAACGTTTTCTAAACATTTTTCTGGGGAAATGCTAATGTCGAAATCAGCACTCAAAACATCCCACATAATTATTTTATAGCCTAATTGCTTCACTTTTTTTGCTTGCGATGCTTTTATCTTTCCGTAAGGCGGGCGAAACAGATTGCAGGTTGCAGCTTGCAAGTTTGATATTGAAGCTTTGCATAGGTTTGCATTCTCTAAATATTCTTCGGTTGAAGTTTTCAAGCCATTTAAGTGATTAAAAGTATGATTTCCTACCGAATGTCCTTCGCTAATTACTTTTGTAAAAACATTAGGGTATTTTTCGATGTTGTTTCCAATGCAAAAGAAAGTGGCTTTTGCGTTGTGTTTTTTCAATTGGTTAAGAACCCATTCTGTGATTTCTGACATTGGTCCATCATCAAAAGTGAGATAGATTTTGTTTTCCGTATTCGGAATATCCCAAGTGTATTTTGAGAATATTTTTTTGATTAGAGAGTTAGTTTTTATCCAGTAAAAGCTCATTTTTAAGTCTTATTAAATTAAAAAATGTAGCGGCATTTTTCAACAGCGCTACATTTGTGAATTTTCCTAATTTTCTAATTTGTTATTCTTTTTCACGTTCAAAACGAGAATACATTTTGATATACGTATTGAATATTGCTTTATTTTTATTGTAAAATTCGATATCGCCGTTTTCTTTCATTACTTTCAATAAACTTCGGTAACGTTCGATATCAGTAATAATATCAACAGCAATTTCAGTTTGTTCAGACGATTTTAGACCACCATAATAATTAAGGTTTTCTTTGTATTTCGTCATTAATTTCTCTAAAAGTTGTTGCGCTTTAACTTTTTCGCCAACTTGATAATAGCCTCTTGTAAAAGGCTCTACCATTGAATAATAGCCAAATTTATCCAAAGGCATTTTGGCTACAGCCAGATCAATTACGTTTTTAGCTTTATCTTTTTTTCCTTCAGCGATTAATTGATCCATCAGTCTAGAAAGAACAGAGCGGTAGGAAATACTGTTTCTTCTTGTTTCGGTATCATGATAAATATGATTACTGTCGCTATTTCCCCAATCCCATTTCATGACGATAGGATACATTTTATCGGCATCTACACTTCCCATATCCATTGGGCTAGTGTCTTTTTCGAACTTCGTTTTTATTGGTACTAATTTATAAAGCATTCCTTCTAATTGAAGATAGTCTTTCATCCATAAATAGTCGTCATCGTCAAACGCTCCTGGGCTAAAATAGATCGGTCTTTTCCAATTATTGTTGGCCACAATATCAAGCATCATTAATCTGTTTTTATAAATCGCATTCCCTTTGATGTCAATGTCAATGAAAGGCACAATAGAATCGTTGTATTTAGCCGAAACCACTTTGTTTTGGATAATACTGTTTTTGTCAACAGGAATTTTGATTTTATTTGTCGGATAAAAATGAATCGTTTGTCCGTTTTGCATTTCAACGGTAGATTTCGGATTTTTTATAAAATTGATAAAATCTTTGATATCCCAACGGCTATCAATTTTTTGAATATGCGCTACATAATCTAGTTTGTCACCCACATATTGATCATGTGTAAATGAAATTGGCAAAGGTTCCGAATCGTAAACTTTGGTTTTCATTTGATCAATATACCAATCGGTCATAAATAAACTAGTATTTACAATTTTCACATCTGTTCTAAAATGTTCTATTTCTTGGGCGTACCAAAGCGGGAAAGTATCATTGTCACCAATGGTAAATAAAATTGCATTCGGGTCGCAAGAATTCAGATACGATTTTGCCAAAGCTACAGCGGTATATCTTTCGGAACGATCATGGTCATCCCAGTTTTGCGCAGCCATAAGCACCGGAACTGCAAGTAAACTTCCTGCAATAAGTATAGGTCCAGCTATTTTTGGAGCTAAGTATTTTTGAAGGATTTCATAAAGAGCATAAACTCCAAAGCCGATCCAAATTGCAAATACATAAAACGAACCAACTAGTGCATAATCTCTTTCACGAGGTTCAAAAGGTCTTTCGTTGAGGTAAATTTTCAAAGCAATTCCCATGAAAAGGAATAGTGCCAAAAGCACATAAAAACTTTTTCGGTCTTTTTCGAAATGAAAAAAGATTCCGATAAGTCCAAGTATTAGCGGTAGAAAGAAATATACATTTCTGCCTTTGTTATTCAATACATCCGAAGGTAAATTTTGTTGAGACCCTAGATGCAATTCGTCTAAAAATGGTATTCCGCTAAGCCAGTTTCCGTCTTGATTGTCGTATTTTCCTTGAATATCATTTTGGCGTCCAACAAAGTTCCACATCAAATACCTGAGATACATATAGCCAAATTGGTATTCGGCCATAAACCTAAAATTGTCGGCAGTTGTTGGTTTTTCGACAATTAAATAATCGCCATAACTTTTTAAGAATTTAATATAACCGTCATTATCAATTTGTTTTTGAGCGTAAGCTTGTCTAAATTCTTTTACGGTTTTTTCAATCTCATTTCTTAATTGAGCTTCGGCTTTGTTTAATTCCTCTTCGCTTAATTTGCTTGGATCTACACCGTATTTAGGTAAATCATTTGCATACGGATAATCAGGATTTATTTTGAATTGCGGAGGATTTGTAAAGTTGATGTAGTTGGCGATATTGTCAGGACTCCATAATCTTGGCAAGAATGTTTTTTGAGCATCATCGCTATTTTGTTCGGCATTTTTATAGTTATTTACAATAACATATTTTCCAGTTTTATAATCTCTTTCGTAGTTTGGGGCCTTATCTAAATAAGGATTGTTTTTGTCTAAACCAGCAAAGGCTTCAGTATATTGTGCGCCGTAAAACAAAGCATTTGATCCGTATTGTTCTCTGTTATAATAGGCTAATACTTCACGAGCATCCGAAGGTTTATTTTCGTTGATGATTACATTGGCATTGGCACGAATTGGCAACATCATCCAGGTTGAAAACCCTATGAAGATGAACAAAATGCATAATATAAGGGTGTTATAATGTACAAGTCCTTTTTTGTGGGTGTATTTTAATCCAAAATAAAAGAATGCAATTAGAATTAAGGTTACGAATATAGTTCCTGAATCAAATGGCATTCCTAAATCGTTAACCATGAAAACTTCGGTTTTAGCAAAGAAAGCCATTGTCCAAGGTAATAATAATTTAAAAATAAACATCAAAACTGCCACCACGACAATATTGGCAATGATGAAATTTTTGATTGTTACCACTTTATAATGTTTGAAAAAATATAGAAAACCTATAGCAGGAACAGTTAATAAAGCCATGAAATGGACGCCAAATGAAAGCCCAACCACTAGCGAAATAATCAATAACCATCGATTGCCTCTGGGTGTTTCCATGTCTTGTTCCCAGCGTAAACCTAGCCAAAGCAGTAAGGCTATAAATAAGGAAGCCATCGCGTAAACTTCGGCTTCAACAGCATTAAACCAGAAACTATCCGAAAAAGTATAAGCCAATGCTCCTACAAATGAACTACCAAGAATAACGATAGAATTGTTTTTGTTTAATTCGGCAAAACCAGATACGATTTTCTTCAAAATCATTGATGAAGACCAGAATAAAAATAATATGGTAAAGGCACTCGAGAAAACAGATAACATGTTTACCATTACTGCAATATGCTTATCATCGATGGCAAACATGGCAAAAAAGGCACCCATCATTTGAAATAAAGGAGCTCCTGGAGGGTGTCCTACTTCAAGTTTTGCTGATGTGGCAATGTATTCTCCACAATCCCAAAAACTCATCGATGGTTCAACAGTTAGCGTATAGGTAACTAATGCTATTGCAAATGCGCACCAACCTGTAATTGTATTCCATTTATTAAAATTGAACTTTGTCATATTTATAGGCTAAAATTTAGTTTTATTTTAAGATGCAAAGAAAATGTTTTTTTGTTTAACGACACGGGCATTAACAAAAATTTCTATAAAACATAATATAGTAATTTGAGTTTTGTTATTGTTTGCTTTTCAAGCGGTTATGGAGGGATTAAAAAGTTTTTTAATAAAAAGAGTTTAAAAATTTGTAGAAATTAAAATTTGTATTAAATTTGCACTCGCTTAACAGCAATGGAATTGGTCTATGGTGTAATGGTAACACAACTGTTTTTGGTGCAGTCTTTCAAGGTTCGAGTCCTTGTAGACCAACGAAAAGCCTTTCAATTTTTTGGAAGGCTTTTTTATTTTAGAAAATTATAGAAAGCAAAAGGTTAAATTAGATTATTATTGTTTTGACAAGACAAATTTTGAATTTAAAAACAGAATTGAATTTGTGAAAATTAAGATATAATCTAATAGTTTTAAAATCAAGAATTTTGGTTTACAAAAAAAACACTATATTTGCACTGTTATTTATTAAAAAACTAGATAATGAGGCACGCATAGCGTGCCTCTTTTTATAAAATATGACATTTAAAGAGAAAATAAATACATTGTTAGAAGAAGCTCTTTTAGAAAAACCTTCCGTTTTTTTGATAGACTTAAAGATTACCGATGCTTTCAAAGTAATCGTGAATTTAGACGGAGATAATGGGGTGGCTTTGCAGGATTGTATTGACATTAGCCGTGCAATTGATGCTAATTTAGATAGAGAAGAGCAAGATTTTTCTTTAGAAGTAGCCTCAGTAGGAGTGGGGTCTCCATTAAAAATGGTAAGACAATACAAAAAAAACGTTGGAAGGACATTAATAGTGAAATTAGCAACCGAAACTATTGAAGCAGAATTAGTTGAAGCTAATGATAATTTTATAATTTTGTCATGGAAAGCAAGAGAGCCGAAAAAACTTGGAAAAGGAAAAGAAACGGTTCAAAAAAGACAAGAAATACCTTATACAGAAATAAAAGAAGCAATTGTTACAGTAACATTTTAATTAATTAGTTGGCATGGAAAATTTAGCATTAATCGATTCATTTTCAGAGTTTAAAGACGATAAACTTATTGATCGTGTGACGCTTATGGCGATATTAGAAGATGTGTTTAGAAATGCATTGAAGAAAAAATACGGTTCGGATGATAATTTCGATATTATTATAAATCCTGATAAAGGAGATATGGAAATTTGGCAAAGAAGAGTTATCGTTGCAGATGACGATTTGGATTTAGATCATCTTGAAATTACTTTGACAGATGCAAGAAAAATCGAACCTGATTTTGAAATTGGTGAAGAAGTTTCTGAGGAAGTGAAATTAATTGATTTAGGAAGAAGAGCTATTTTGGCTTTGCGCCAAAACTTAATTTCTAAGATTCATGAACATGATAATACAAATCTTTACAAGCAATTTAAAGATTTAATTGGAGATATTTATACTGCCGAAGTGCATCACGTACGTCCAAGAGTCGTTATTTTGATTGATGATGAAGGAAACGAAATCATTTTACCAAAAGAAAAACAAATACCATCTGACTTTTTCCGTAAGGGAGATAATGTTCGTGGAATCATTGAAAGCGTTGAATTAAAAGGAAATAAGCCTCAAATAATTATGTCTAGAACTTCAGAAAAGTTCTTAGAAAAATTATTCGAACAGGAAATTCCAGAAGTTTTCGACGGATTGATTATTGTGAAAAATGTAGTGAGGATTCCAGGTGAAAAAGCAAAAGTAGCCGTAGATTCTTATGATGATAGAATTGATCCAGTTGGTGCTTGTGTAGGTATGAAAGGTTCTCGTATTCACGGTATTGTTCGTGAATTAGGAAACGAAAATATTGATGTTATCAATTACACTAGTAATATTCAATTGTATATTACAAGAGCATTAAGCCCTGCAAAAGTTTCTTCTATTAAGATAAATGAAGAAACAAAAAGAGCTGAAGTATTCTTGAAATTAGAAGAAGTTTCTAAAGCAATTGGTAGAGGTGGGCATAATATAAAATTAGCAGGTCAATTAACTGGTTATGAACTTGACGTAATTCGTGAAGGTGATGTTGCTGGTGCTGCTGCAGATGAAGATGATGTTGAATTAACTGAGTTTTCAGATGAAATTGAAGCTTGGGTTATAGAAGAGTTTGCGAAAATTGGGTTGGATACTGCAAAAAGTATTTTGAAACAAGATGTAAATGATTTAGTTAGAAGAACAGACCTAGAAGAGGAAACAATTCTAGATGTAATGAGAATATTGAAGGAAGAGTTTGATAGCTAGTCAGCTCTCTTTAAAAAAATAAATTTTTAAACCTTATTTTTCTCTCCCAATGAGAGAGTTAGTGTGAGGTGAAAAACAAAAAATCATACTTAAATTTGTCTTTTTTAGAGGCAATTTAGGATGAGAAAAATAAGGTAATATTAAAAAGGTTTTATGTCTGAAGAGAAAATTATTAGAATAAACAAAGTTTTAAGGGAATTGAATATTTCTTTAGAAAGAGCTGTGGATTATCTAAAAGATAAGGGTATTGTTGTAGAATCAAATCCCAACACAAAAATTTCTGATGACGTTTACAATGTTCTGTGCGGTCAGTTTGCGGGAGATAAAGGGAATAAAGAAGCTTCAAAAGAAGTAGGAGAAGAGAAAAGAAAAGAGAAAGAAGCTTTGCGCGTTGAGCGTGAAAAAGAAATCGACGACAAACGTAAACATGACGAAGAACGTTTAAGAAGTCAAGAAGTTATCAAAGCGAGAGCTGTTGTAACTGGACCTGTTCATGTTGGAAATATTGATCTTAACCCTAAAAAAGCAGCTGTAGTTTTACCTCCTCCAGTTGTAGAAGTTAAGGAAACTCCAGTTGTAAAATTTCAACAAGAGAAACCTCTTCCAAAAGAACCATTAGTTGAAAAACCTGTTTCTGACAAAAAAGAAGTAAAACCTGTTGTCGAAACAAAGGTAGAGGTTGTTCACGCGCCAAAGGCTTCTACTCAAAAAGTAGTGGAAACACCTGCTGCGCCTGCTGTACCTGTTGAGGAATCGATAACAACAAAATACACAAAATTATCTGGAGCTACATTGACAGGTCAAACTATCGATTTATCTCAATTTAATAAGCCTAAAAAGAAAAAAGAAGAGCCTAAAATTACGCCAAACAAACCCGGAACACCAGGTGCTCCCGGAAGTGCAGCTAATAATGCGAATAAAAATAAACGCAAAAGAATTGCTCCAAAACCAGGTGCTCCTAGACCACCTGCTGTTCCTGGAGTTCCTGGCGCGCCAAATCCTAACAAAATTACACCAAACACTGGAGGTGGAGGTTTTAATGCCAACAGAAGTGCTAGACCTGGTTTCGTAAAAGGAGCAAGACCTGCAATTGTTGCCAAAGTTGAGCCTACTGAGGAAGAAGTTAAAAATCAAATTAGAGAGACTTTAGAGAAACTACAAGGTAAAGGTGGTAAATCGAAAGCGGCTAAATATAGAAGAGACAAAAGAGATACGCACCGTCAAAAATCAGATGACGAGCAAAGAGCCCTTGATGAAGGAAGTAAAACTATAAAAGTTACTGAATTTGTTACCGTTGGTGAAATCGCTATCATGATGGATGTGCCAATTACTAAAGTTATTGGAACTTGTATGTCACTTGGTATTATGGTTACCATGAATCAACGTCTTGATGCAGAAACATTGACAATTGTTGCCGATGAATTTGGTTATGAAGTTGAATTTATCACGGTAGATATTGAAGAAGCTATTCAAGTTGTACCAGATAAAGAAGAAGATCTTGTTTTTAGAGCTCCAATCGTAACCGTAATGGGTCACGTCGATCATGGAAAAACCTCTTTACTGGATTATATTCGTAAAGAAAATGTTATTGCTGGTGAATCTGGAGGAATAACACAGCATATTGGTGCTTACGGAGTGACTTTAGACAATGGTCAAAAAATTGCTTTCTTAGATACACCGGGTCACGAAGCGTTTACCGCGATGCGTGCTCGTGGTGCTCAAGTAACGGATATTGCAATTATTGTAATAGCTGCCGATGATGATATCATGCCACAAACAAAAGAAGCAATCTCTCACGCTCAAGCAGCTGCAGTTCCAATTATATTTGCTATCAATAAAATTGATAAGCCAAATGCAAATGTGGAGAAAATCAAAGAGAAATTAGCTGGTATGAATTTACTTGTTGAAGACTGGGGTGGAAAAATTCAATCTCATGATATTTCTGCAAAAGTTGGAACAGGAGTAAAAGAATTATTAGAAAAAGTATTATTAGAAGCAGAACTTCTTGATCTAAAATCGAATCCAAATAAAGCGGCACAAGGAACAGTTGTTGAAGCATTTTTGGATAAAGGAAAAGGATATGTTTCAACTATATTAGTTCAACACGGAACCCTTAGAGTTGGGGATTACATGTTGGCTGGAAAACACCATGGTAAAATTAAAGCCATGCATGATGAAAGAGGGAATGTTGTAACTGTTGCCGGACCTTCAACTCCAGTATCTGTTTTAGGATTAGATGGAGCTGCAACTGCGGGTGATAAGTTCAATGTTTTTGAAGATGAAAAAGAAGCTAAACAAATTGCAGCTAAACGTTCTCAATTAATGCGTGAACAATCCGTTCGTACACAACGTCATATTACGTTAGATGAGATTGGACGTAGAATTGCATTGGGTCAATTTAAAGAATTGAACATTATCCTTAAAGGGGATGTGGATGGTTCTGTTGAAGCCTTGTCTGATTCGTTCTCTAAATTATCTACCGAAGAAATTCAAATCAATATTATCCATAAAGGTGTTGGAGCAATTACTGAAACTGACGTAATGTTAGCTTCTGCTTCGGATGCAATTATAATAGGATTTAATGTTCGTCCTGCTGGAAATGCTAGACAATTAGCCGATAAAGAAGAAATTGATATCCGTTACTATTCTATCATTTACGCTGCTATTGACGACTTGAAAGATGCAATGGAAGGAATGCTTGCACCAGAAATGAAAGAAGAAATTCTGGGTACTGCCGAAATCAGAGAGATATTCAAAATCTCGAAAGTGGGTTCTATTGCAGGAAGTATGGTTATGGATGGTAAAATTGTTAAAAATGCCAAAATGAGAATCATTAGAGACGGCGTTGTTGTCTTTACCGGTGAACTGTTAGCGTTGAAACGATTTAAAGATGACGTAAGAGATGTCGCTAAAGGATATGATTGTGGTATTCAAATAAAAGGATACAATGACATTGAGGAAAGAGATATTATTGAATCGTACCATGAAGTAGCTATCAAAAAGAAACTGAAATAAGATTTCAATAGTTATGAAATAATTGAGGCTATCCGAAAGGAGCAGCCTCTTTTTTTATAGAAGTTTTATAAAAATTTAGTCCTGTTTGGTTTTGTATCATTAAATTCATTGATGTCAATGCTGAAAAAACCCGACGAAGGATATGTAGAATAATAGTTTTCGATATAGCCTCCAAGTAAATACAATTTGTTATCAGAAAAAAATAGTTTAGAGGCTTTCATTGGTAAATTGATTAGGTATTCCTTTAGTTCTTTTTGGTTTATATCGTAAGTGTACATTTTTCCGTTTTCAAATAAGTAAACCAAATCATCATTAACAGCAATTGCGGGACTACTTAATCCGCTAAATAAGTTGCCTTCGGTTTTCCATTTTTCGTTGAATATATCAAAACTTTCTATGGTTGAAATCGGTTTTCCATTAAAACCACCAAATAAGTAGATTTTATTTTTAATCAAAATTCCATTGGTTTCTTTAGCTGTTGGCATAGCTGCTAATTCATACCAATAGCCCGAATTTATATTATAAGAATGGACTTTGTTTGAATATTGCTTTATTCCATCGTCACTCATTTTTACAGATCCACCCATAATAATTATGTTGTCATTGTATGTAAACGAAGCAGATCCAGCAGCTTGATGAGGATTAGTGTTGTCAATTGCAATGGTTTGGTTATTTATATCAAAGACTTCTATTTTATCATCCAGATATTCAAACACACCATTTACAGAAACTCTTTTTCCTCCCAAAACGTAAATTTTATCGTTGTATTCATTTAGAGTATGATAGGCCCTTTTTCTGAATTTTAGTTTAGATATTTCCCATTGATCTGTTCTTATATCATAAATCAGGAGGTTGCCTTTATATGATTGACTTGAAAACTGAAAACGGAGTTCTTTAAGATAATCATCCATAGTAGGGTCTGCCTTTTCATATTGCACTTTTTTCCAAGCATCTGTTTTGAATGACGCATCACCGCCAATTACATAAATTTTATTGCTTTTTAAAACCGAACCAAAATTGAAAAGGGCATATTTTAAAGGAGCTAATTTTGTAAAAGCAATTTTTGATTTCAATTGTTTATTTGGGGAAGATGTAATGACAACACCATTTAAGGCTTCAGTGTTCTCATCGAGAAAAACAAAAAAATTATTTTTTTCTAATTCTGAAAAGCTTATCTTTTTTGTAGTATAACCAACATGAGAAAAGATCAGCGTATCACTTTCTTGCAGTTTTCTAGTAATTTTTAGGTAGAATTTTCCTTTTTCATCTGTTATTGTGTTTGCATAAAATTGCTTCATAGTTACATTAACCTCTTCAATGGGCAGATTGGTTGTTTTTTTAATTACAGTACCTCTAAGGTTTTGGGCAATTGAAAATATAGGAAAAAAGAATATAATTATAATTATTTTTTTCAAAATACATATTTATTTAGAAGATCTTAAAGGATTAAAATTAATGCTATTTTTTATATAAAGCTGTTTAATTCGGCTAATTTTCTGTCAGAAGTTTGTTAAAATGAATCATTGCCATCCGAGAGTTATGAAAATTTATTGGTAAATCATAAAAACCCTTATTGTTCGGATTTAGAGAAATTATCTCGTGACTGCTAACGTAGAATTACATTCTGTGCTGACAAACAAATTTATTATAAACAAAGAAAACAACCCAATTATAGTTGCTTTCTTTGTTTATCAAAAAGATAAAAAACTTATTTATTCAATTGATGGATTAATTCGGAGACTAAACCAGTCCAACCCGTTTGGTGGCTCGCGCCAACACCTCTTCCGTTATCACCATGAAAATATTCGTAAAACAATATCAAATCTTCAAAATGAGGATTGTTCGAGTAAATAGGATCTAAGCCATGAACAGGTCTTTGGTTGTTTTCGTCTTTCATAAAAATATGCACTAACTTTTCAGAAAGTTGATCGGCAACGTCTTTAAGGTTGAAATAATTTTTCGAACCTGTTGGGAAATCTGTTTTAATTCTATCCTTGTAAAACGAATCGTAAATCCTTAAAGAGTGAATTAACAAATAATTCATTGGCATCCAAATGGGACCGCGCCAGTTCGAGTTGCCACCAAAAAGATTAGTTTGAGATTCGGCGGGTTCATAATCTATTCCATACATTTGTCCATCAATTTCTATTTGATAACCATTTTCATGAATTTTTGATAGGGCACGAATTCCAGCTTTCGATAAAAATTCGTTTTCATCCAATAAAGCATCCAAAAGACGTTCTAATCGATCTTTCGGAATGAGCGATAATAATAAATCATCCCCGTTTTCAAAATCCTGTATAACCTGATAATTGGAATTTTTCTCTTGATTTTCTTTATAACAAATAAGTCTATTATAGAAATTGGGCAATTTCTGGATGGTTTCTTTTTCAATTTTCAATGCGGCGAAAATTGTGGTTAAACCTACCAAAGATCGAACTTTTAAAGGAATACAACGACCGTCATTCATGGAAAGTACATCATAAAAGAAACCTTCTTTTTCGTCCCAAATGCCTTCATAACCTTCTTTTATTTTATTTAAAGATTCGGATATCAGCATAAAATGCTCGAAAAACTTAGAAGCAACATCTTCATACGCGTCGTCTTCTTCGGCGATTATCAGACTTATTTCTAACATATTCAAACAATACATCGCCATCCAAGCCGTTCCGTCAGCTTGTTCTAAAATTGATTCGCCGGGAATGGTGCTGCTTCGGTTGAAAATACCAATATTGTCTAATCCTAAAAAACCACCTTCAAAAATATTGTTTCCTTTTTGATCTTTTTGGTTCACCCACCAAGTGAAATTAATCATCAATTTATGAAATATTTTTTTTAAGAATTGAATGTCACCAGTGCCGGTTTTCTCTTTTTCGGTTTTATACACTTTTAAGGAAGCCCATGCGTGAACAGGTGGATTTACATCATCAAAATTCCATTCGTAGGCAGGAATCTGACCATTTGGTCGCATAAACCGCTCTTTTAAAAATAGAATCAATTGTTCTTTGGCAAAATCAACATCGACAAGTGCTAAAGAAACACAGTGAAATGACAAATCCCAAGCTGCATACCACGGGTATTCCCATTTGTCCGGCATAGAAATTATATCCTCGTTGATTAAGGTTTGCCAATTACTATTGCGACCTTTTTTTCTGGTTTCTGGCGGAGAAGGTTGACCTTTGTCACCATTTAGCCAAAGCGTAACATCATAATTAAAGTATTGTTTAGACCATAACATTCCAGAAATGGCTTGACGTTGTACCAAGGCTTCATCCTTATTTTTGCCTTTATAAATGTTTTGGTAGAAATCATCAGCTTCTTTTTTTCTGGCGGAGAATATTGAATCAAAATCAGCAGATAATGGGTTTTTTACAGGTTTTTTCGAAAGACGTAATTTCAGAACAATATTATTTTCTGCTTCAACTACGCATCGGTACATTGGAGCCACTTTTGTACCGCTCGTTTTATCTTTCATTAAATCGAAATCATTTTCCAAGACCATTTTATGAAATAAATTTTTCACATATGGACTAGTGTTTTTGGTGTTAGATTCGTTTTCGGTAAATAAAACTCTTTCTGCTTGGTCAAAATACAGATAATAAAGACCCAATTCCGGGTGGTTAATTTCGATGTGATCTTCTTTTAGTTCTACTATTGGCTTGTTAGTCATTAAACCAAAATCCCATAAATTTCTGCACCATAATGTTGGTAATACCCAAATTGGAGCCTCAGTTTTAGCTCTGTTATTTGCAGTTATTTGAATTAATAAATCTTCTTCTTCATTTTTGGCATATTCGGTGTAAATGTCAAAATAGTTATTATCATCAAATATATTTGTGTTCAATAATTCATACTCCAACTCGTTTTTTGAACGATTTTTATTCGTTTCAATTAAATCTGAATAGGGAAATTTTTGCTGTGGATACTTATATAAATGTTTCATATAAGAATGTGTGGGAGTAGAATCAAGGTAATAATAGAGTTCTTTTACATCTTCACCATGGTTTCCTTCGGAATTGGTGAGTCCAAACAATCTCTCTTTTAATATATCATCCTGACCGTTCCAAAACGAAGGTGCAAAACATAAACGTTGTTTATCATCACTAATACCTGCAATTCCGTCTTCGCCCCAACGATATACTTTGGAGCGTGCCTCTTCATGAGTAATGTAATTCCATGCGTCGCCATTTTCGCTATAATCTTCCCTAACAGTTCCCCATTGGCGTTCGCTTAAATAAGGTCCCCATTTAAGCCATTTTTCTTTATTTTTTCCAAGTCTTTTGTCTTCCATGAAATTCCATTATAATAGTTGGATTTTTAATATAGATTATCCGCCTGTTGCAAATTCTGGAAATAAAGTCATTCCGCCATCTACATATATGGTTGTTCCGTGGATATAATCGGCTTCTTCGGAAGCTAAAAATACAGCTACATCACCAATATCATCGGGTACTCCGACTCTTTTATAAGGAATTAATTTTAAAAGTTTGGCTTCGGCTTCGGGCGTATTCCATGCCGAAGTATTGATTGGAGTTTTTATTGCTCCTGGGCCAATGCTGTTTATTCTTATTTTTTGTGGTCCTAATTCTTGTGCCATTGTTTTCATCAATAACATAACTCCGCCCTTTGAAGCGGCGTAGTTTGCATGACCTGCCCAGGGTATCATTTCGTGTACCGAACTCATGCAGATAATTTTACCAATTGCTTTCGAATACGGAACGGCACCTCTTCGTGTAAATTCTCTAACTGCTTCTCGGCTGCACAAAAATTGTCCGGTGAGATTAACGTCTATTACTAATTGCCATTGTGCCAATGTCATGTCTGCAAATGGAGAATCTTTTTGTAAACCGGCATTGTTTACTAATATATCTATGGTTCCAAATGTTTTGATAGCTTCTGCAAACATGGCTTGCACTTCATCTTCTTTACTTACGTCTGCTTTTAAAGCAATAACTTTACCATTTCCTAAAAGTTTTGCGCTTTCAACGGCCGCAAAAGCAGCTTCTTCATTCGAAACATAATTAATGATAATATTTGCTCCTTCTTTTGCCATGTTCATTGCTACAGCGTAGCCTATTCCTGAGTTTGCCCCTGTAATTAATGCAGTTTGACCTACTAATCGCATTTTTGATTCGTTCATAAAAAAGTATTTAATGATTTCTCCTTTTATTAGAGAAGTGTATTTTGTGTGAATTTTTTTATACAATAGTATTTCAAAATTCTATATCATTATGTTAAGAGAATGATAATTAAATGCAAAATTTTATTTTGAGCATTAAAATAAAATTTTAAACTAATAATGGTTTTAAAATATCAAAGAATTGATGCTTTATGAAAGGTAGAAATACATATATTTTCAATAAAAAAAGAGCTTTTTTTATTGAAAATATATGTATAAATAAAAAATCGTAAACTTACGTTAGCTTCTTATTTATTTGGTTTTATTAAAAGGCTGTTTTTATATTTTTTTCTAATTTCTAAAAGATTTTTTTCAGCTTCAATACGCGTTTTAAAATTTCCAACCCATACTTTGTAATTAGGTGTGTTGAAAACAATTGTAGCATCAATATCATTAAAATTTTGCTTAAAATCAGCTAATGTTTTTTTTGCAATTTCGTTTCCGCCATTAAAAATTTGAATTTTAAAGGAGTCATTTAAGTTAAGCGAAGTATTTATTTTTCTCTTTTCGTTTAATAATTGCTCAAATTTTTGATCCTGACTCACAGTTATTTTTTGGTCTTGTGCAAATAAATTAAAGTTTAAAGTGCTCAATATAAGGAAGGAAAAAACGACTTTTGATTTAGTTAGAATTCTCATAATTAAATTGTTTTTAAGCAAAAATAGTGTTTAATAAGTATAACTAAATCACATGAACTATTTAGAATCAATATAAATTATATTTAAGAGTATTTTAAGGTTTTGAGAATAGTTCTTAAATTGTATTTTTGTCGAATATTTTTAAAAAAAGTGATTTTTATCATATTTTAAATTTGACAAAAATCATAATAAAATTGTAGATAATCTATATTATATGAAAAAGGTGGGTAACCATAATTCGATTTCAAGGAAATTATATCTAAGCTTAGCTTTAATGCTAACGATATCCTTATCTTCACTAGCACAAGGTGCTGCTCCGGCTGCAACTGTAACTCCTGCAGCTACAACAGCTGCTCCAGCTGGGCAAGGTGGTGATCCTGTAAAAGGAAAAGCGCTTTTTAATACAAATTGTGCGGCATGTCATAAACTTGATGCTAAAGCCACTGGGCCAGCTCTTAGAGGGGTTGGATCTAGACACGAAAAAGCATGGTTTTACAAATGGGTTCACAATAGTGCTGATTTAATTAAATCAGGTGATGCTGCTGCGGTGAAACTTTTTGCAGATAATAATAAGATTCCAATGTCTCCTTTTCCACAATTATCAGAAGCAGATATTGATAATATTGTTGCTTATGCTTCAGAACCAAAAGCAGCTGCTGCAACTCCTGTTGTAGGTGCAAAAGTTCCAGGAACTGAAAATAAAGAAGGAGGTATTTCAAATGATGTTATTCTTGGAGCGTTGTCATTAGTTATGGCAATTCTTATCGTAATGTTGTTTTTGGTAAACAATGTTCTAAGAAAAGTAGCTTCTGCAAACGGAATTAATGTTGCTCCAAAAGAGCCTACTATATCAATTTGGAAAGCATTTGTAAAAAATCAATTTTTAGTATTGATTACTTCGATATTTTTATTATTATCAAGTGCCTTTTTTGTATATGGATATTTAATGCAAGTAGGTGTTGATCAAAATTATCAACCAGTTCAGCCTATTCATTATTCACACAGAATTCATGCTGGTAGTAATGGTATTAACTGTAACTATTGTCACTCTGCTGCACGTATAAGTAAAAACTCTGGTATTCCATCATTGAATGTTTGTATGAATTGTCATAAAAATATTTCTGAAGTTTCTGACACTACAGCAACTCCTGAGTATTCTAAAGCCTTTTATGATAAGGAAATCGAGAAATTATATACTGCTGTTGGTTGGGATAAAGCAAATCAAAAATATACTGGAATTACACAGCCAGTAAAATGGGTTCGTATTCATAATCTACAAAGTTTTGTTTACTTCAACCACTCACAACACGTTACTGTTGGAGGTGTTGCCTGTCAAACTTGTCATGGTCCTGTTCAAACGTATGAAGTTCAAAAACAATTTGCCAAAATGACAATGGGTTGGTGTATTGATTGCCATAGAAAAACTGATGTTAAAATGGAAGGCAATGACTATTACAAAAAAATTCATGAACAACTTTCCAAAAAATATGGTGTAGACAAATTGACTGCAGCACAAATGGGCGGGTTGGAATGCGGTAAATGTCACTATTAGTTGATTTGTTGATTCGGTTATTTGTTTAACCGAAACTCATTGACGACTAACCAAATAAACTAATAAAGAATAATTAAGAAGCTAATATTTATATAGAATATGTCATCAAACAAAAAATACTGGAAAAGTGTTGAAGAACTAGACAAAAATAGTTCTATTGTTGAGGCGCTTAAAAATAACGAATTTGTTGAAGAAATTCCTACTGATACATTCTTAGGAAATAGTGATGCTGCATCATTTTCATCAACATCACGTCGTGACTTTTTAAAGTATGTCGGGTTTACTACCGCAGCAGCCACACTTGCAGCCTGTGAAGGTCCCGTGCATATGTCGATACCTTATGTAGTTCAGCCAGAACAAATCATTCCTGGAATTGCTGATTATTATGCAACTTCAGTTTTTGATGGTTTCGATTTTGCTAACCTTTTAGTAAAAACTCGTGAGGGGCGACCTATCAAAATAGATAATAACGCTATCGCTGGCGCGAAATTTTCGGCTAATGCTAGAATTCACGCTTCAATATTGTCATTATATGATAGTATGCGTTTGAAAGAACCTAAAGTTGCAGGCAAACCTGTTTCTTGGATCGATGTTGATTCAAAAATAAAATCAAGTCTTGCTGATGCTAAAGCAAAAGGAGGACAAATTGTTTTATTGACGAACACATTAGCAAGTCCGTCAACTGAAAAGTTGATTGCTGAATTCATTTCGAAAAATCCAAATGCAAAACACGTTGTTTATGATGCAGTTTCTTCATCAGAAGCTTTAGATGCATTTGAAACTGTTTACGGAGAAAGAGCTTTGGTTGATTATGATTTCTCAAAAGCTTCTGTGATTGTTTCTGTTGATGCAGATTTCTTAGGAGATTGGCAAGGTGGAGCTTATGATACTGGATATGCTAAAGGAAGAATCCCTCAAGGAGCTCAAGGAAGTAAAAAGATTTCTCGTCATTTTCAATTAGAAGCGAATATGACTTTGTCAGGTGCAGCTGCTGATAAACGTTTGGCTATGTCAACTGCAAATCAAAAGCAAGCATTGGTTCTTATATATAATACAGTTGTTGGAACTGCTGTTCCAACAACTTTAGATGCAAAATTGAAAGCTGAAGTTATCAAAGCAGCTCAACAGTTGAAAGCTGCTGGAAGCAAAGGTGTTTTAGTTTCAGGGATTCAAGATAAAAATGCTCAATTATTGGTTTTAGCCATTAATAAAGCATTGTCTAGTGAAGCTTTTTCTACAACTGGAACAAGACAAATTAGAAAAGGATCTAACGAAAAAGTTGCTCAATTAATTAATGATATGAAAGCAGGAAGCGTTCATACTTTGATAATGAGTGGTGTTAACCCAGTTTATACTTTGCCAAATTCAAAAGATTTTGTTGAAGGATTGAAAAAAGTAAGTCTTTCGACTTCATTCTCATTGAGAGAAGACGAAACGGCTTCAATAACAACTATTGCTGCTGCAGTTCCTCATTATTTAGAATCTTGGGGAGATGTTAGTATCACAAAAGGAACTTATGGTTTAACTCAACCTACGATTCGTCCTTTGTTTAATACTAAGCAATTTCAAGATGTTTTATTGTCTTTGAATGGCGCTGTAGGAACATATTATGATTATTTAAAGGCAAGTTCTGCATCTATAATTTCTGGTTCTACTTGGAATAAAGTATTGCATGACGGAATATATGTTGGAACAATACCAACCGCTTCGGCTGGTTCAGCTGATTATACTGCTGCAGCAAATGCTTTGGCACAATCAAAAGGAGCTGCAAGTCTAGAATTAGTTTTATATACTAAAACTGGTTTAGGTGATGGTCAACAAGCAAACAACCCTTGGTTGCAAGAGTTGCCAGATCCTATCACAAGAGTTTCTTGGGATAATTATGTTACTGTTTCTAATGCTGATGCAAAATTATTGCAATTGACAAATGAAATTGTTGCGAATGGTGGTTTGAACGGAAGTTATGCTACTATTACTACTGCTGATGGAGTTAAATTAGAAAACGTTCCGGTTATTGTTCAACCAGGTCAAGCTGTTGGAACAGTAGGTTTGGCTTTGGGTTATGGTAAAAAAGCTTCATTAAAAGAAGAAATGCAAGTAGGTTTAAATGCTTACTCATTATATAAAGGGTTCAATAATGTACAATCTGTTACATTAACTAAAGTTGGTGGAGATCATGAGTTCGCTTGTGTTCAAGGTCAAAAAACGTTAATGGGAAGAGGTGATATTATTAAAGAGACTACTTTAGAAATATTCAATACAAAAGACGCTGAAATTTGGAATGAAAAACCAATGGTTTCATTGGATCATAAAGAAGTAAAAGCATCTACTGTAGATTTATGGTCTTCATTTGATCGTTCTGTAGGACATCATTTTAATCTTTCAATCGATTTGAACGCTTGTACAGGTTGTGGTTCATGTGTTATTGCATGTCACGCCGAAAACAACGTTCCTGTTGTTGGTAAATCAGAAGTAAGAAGAAGTCGTGATATGCACTGGTTGCGTATTGATAGATATTATTCTTCTGAAACTACATTTGCTGGTGATGACGAAAGAAAAGAAAAAATTGCAGGTTTATCAAGTTCATTATCTACATTTAATGAAATGGAGCATGCATCTGATAATCCACAAGTTTCTTTTCAACCAGTAATGTGTCAACATTGTAATCACGCCCCATGTGAAACAGTTTGTCCTGTTGCTGCTACATCACACAGTCGCCAAGGTCAAAACCACATGGCTTATAATAGATGTGTTGGTACTCGTTATTGTGCGAATAACTGTCCTTATAAAGTACGTCGTTTCAACTGGTTCTTATATAATAAAAACAGTGAATTTGATTTCCACATGAATGACGATTTAGGTCGTATGGTGTTGAATCCAGATGTAAGTGTTCGTTCTCGTGGGGTTATGGAAAAATGTTCTATGTGTATTCAAAAAACACAATCAACTATTTTGAAAGCTAAAAACGAAGGAAGAGAAGTTGTTGATGGTGAATTTCAAACAGCTTGTTCTAGTGCTTGTACTACTGGAGCAATGATTTTTGGAGATGTTAATGATGCTGCTAGTCAAGTTGCCAAATTGGTAGAAGATGAAAGATCGTATCATTTGTTAGAGCACATTGGTACAAAACCGAATGTTGTCTATCACGTTAAAGTTAGAAATACTTAATAAATATAAAATCAATTTAAAGGATTATGTCTCATATATACGACGCTCCCATTAGAAAACCTTTAGTTATAGGTGATAAATCTTATCACGATATAACAGTAGAAGTTGCCGCACCTGTTGAAGGTAAAGCTAACAAGCATTGGTGGATTGTATTTACAATCGCTTTGATAGCCTTCCTTTGGGGAATGGGCTGTATCATTTACACCATTTCTACTGGTATAGGAACATGGGGATTAAATAAAACAGTTGGTTGGGCTTGGGATATTACTAACTTCGTTTGGTGGGTTGGTATTGGTCACGCAGGAACCTTGATTTCTGCAGTGCTATTATTATTCCGTCAAAGATGGAGAATGGGTATTAACCGCTCTGCAGAGGCTATGACTATTTTCTCAGTTATTCAAGCAGGTTTGTTTCCAATTATACACATGGGTCGTCCATGGTTAGCTTTTTGGGTTGTTCCAATTCCAAATCAATTTGGATCTCTTTGGGTTAACTTCAATTCGCCTTTACTTTGGGATGTATTTGCAATTTCAACTTATCTTTCTGTATCATTGGTTTTCTGGTGGACAGGTTTATTACCTGATTTTGCAATGCTTAGAGATAGAGCTATAACTCCTTTTAATAAAAGAATTTATTCTATATTGAGTTTTGGTTGGAGCGGTAGAGCGAAAGATTGGCAGCGTTTTGAGGAGGTTTCCTTAGTTCTTGCAGGTTTGGCAACTCCACTTGTACTTTCTGTACACACCATTGTATCTATGGACTTTGCTACTTCGGTAATTCCAGGTTGGCATACTACGATTTTCCCTCCTTACTTTGTTGCAGGAGCGGTATTCTCAGGATTTGCAATGGTTAATACTTTGCTTATTATTATGAGAAAAGTTTCTAATCTTGAAGCGTATATCACTATTCAACATATCGAATTGATGAATATTGTAATTATGATTACAGGTTCTATCGTTGGTGTTGCTTATATCACGGAGCTTTTTATAGCTTGGTATTCTGGAGTAGAATACGAACAATACGCATTCTTGAACAGAGCTACTGGACCTTACTGGTGGGCATATTGGTCGATGATGACTTGTAACGTTTTCTCTCCACAATTTATGTGGTTTAAAAAATTAAGAACAAGTATCATGTTCTCCTTTATTATCTCTATTGTTGTTAATATTGGAATGTGGTTCGAAAGATTTGTAATTATTGTAACTTCGTTACATAGAGATTATCTTCCTTCCTCTTGGACAATGTTCTCACCAACATTTGTAGATATTGGAATTTTCATAGGAACAATAGGTTTCTTCTTTGTGTTGTTCTTGTTATATGCCAGAACATT
The DNA here is from genome assembly GCA_947373225.1 of Flavobacteriaceae bacterium. Taxonomy (GTDB): domain Bacteria; phylum Bacteroidota; class Bacteroidia; order Flavobacteriales; family Flavobacteriaceae; genus Flavobacterium. The sequence continues at coordinate 47,921 of CANBWX010000004.1, forward strand.
CCCTGTAATTGCACAGGCCGAAGTAAAAACTATATTGAAAGCAACAGGAGATAATTTTATAAAAGCAAGAGCAAATAAAGATTCACACCATGAGTAATAAAGTAATATACGCCATTTATAATGACGATGATATATTGATGGATGCCGTAAAGAAAACTCGTGCAGCTCATCATCATATTGAAGAAGTCTTTACACCTTTTCCGGTTCACGGATTGGATAAAGCAATGGGATTGGCACCAACAAGATTAGCAATTTGTGCTTTTATCTATGGTTTGTGTGGTTTGTCTTTTGGGACTTGGATGATGGATTATATAATGATTCAAGATTGGCCACAAGATATTGGTGGTAAACCAAGTTTTAGTTATATTGAAAACATGCCGTCTTTTGTACCAATTATGTTTGAAGAAACTGTGTTTTTTGCAGCTCACTTAATGGTAATAACTTTTTATATGAGAAGTAAATTATGGCCATTCAAACAAGCAGAAAATCCAGATGTGCGTACTACTGATGACCATTTTTTGATGGAAGTAGCGGTAAACAATAATGAAAAAGAACTGGTTTCTTTTTTCGAGAACACAGGAGCAGTTGAAGTAAAAGTAATTGAAAAGCATTAATAGTGGATATGAAAAGTATATATAAAATAACGCTTTTATTAGGTATTACTATTTTAGTTTCGTCTTGTCACGACACCTCGAAACCAAATTATCAATACATGCCTAATATGTACGAAGGAGTGACTTATGGAACTTATTCTGAGTCTGCTGCTTTCAAGAATGGTAAAGAAGGTCAACTTCCTGTAGAAGGAACTATAAACAGAGGATTTGAAGTTTATGAATATCCAAATACTCCTGAAGCTCTAATTGCTGTTAAATCGGCTAATTTAAAATCACCTCTTGGAACATTGTCTGATAAAGACATGGAAAAAGCAAAAGGACTTTTTGAAATATATTGTGCCATTTGTCATGGTGTAGGAGGTAATGGTCAAGGTAAATTAGTTACTCAAGGCAAATTTTTAGGTGTACCTAATTATAAAGATAGAGTGATAAATGAAGGTAGTATTTTTCATGTTGAAACGTATGGTCTTAACTTAATGGGATCACATGCTAATCAATTGAGCAAACGTGAGCGTTGGATGGTTGCAGCTTATGTGATGGAACTAAAAAATAAATAATTGTAGAACAAACTCATCGTAATAGATATGTATACATTTTCAAGTAAATTAAAAACGTTTTCTCTAATCTTAATGGTCGTTGGTATATTAGGAATTGGATATGGTTTTTTCTCTGCACCTAAAAATATTCAAGAAGTGGAGGTAATCCTTGCTTCTGATGCTCATGGTCATAGTGAAGCTTCTAAAGAAGTTCATGCTGTAGCTGGAGAAAATAAAGCTAGTGCAGAAACAGAACATAAAGAACATTTAGAGCATGTTTTAAGTCAATTGCAAAACAAGCCATGGGCCGCTTTATATGTAGCTTGTATCTTTTTTATGTTAATTTCTCTTGGGGTATTGGCATTTTACGCCATACAACAAGTAGCTCAGGCAGGCTGGTCTCCAGTATTGTTTAGAGTTATGCAAGGAATAACAGCTTATTTGCCAGTAGGGTCAGTAATCTTTTTTATAATATTAGTTCTTTGTGGATTACATTATAGTAACTTGTTTATTTGGTTGGATCCAAATGTTGTTGCTCATGATAAAGAAATTGCTGCTAAATCTGGATATTTGAACTTTCCTTTTTGGATTGTAAGAGCTGCAATATTTTTGACAGTATGGAATCTTTACAGATATTTTTCAAGAAAAAATTGTTTGGCTCAAGATGAAGCTACTGATGATAGTTTCTACAAAAAGAATTTTAAAATGACTGCTGGATTTTTAGTATTCTTCATCGTTTCTGAATCTATTATGTCGTGGGATTGGATTATGTCAATTGATCCGCACTGGTCTAGTACTTTGTTTGGATGGTATGTTTTTGCTAGTTTCTTTGTAAGCGGTATTACTACAATTGCAATGGTTACGGTGTACTTGAAATCTAGAGGATATTTAGAGCATGTAAATACAAGTCATATTCATGATTTAGCTAAATTCATGTTTGGTTTTAGCGTGTTTTGGACTTACCTATGGTTCTCTCAATTTATGTTGATTTGGTATGCTAATATTCCAGAAGAAATAACTTATTTTGTTATAAGAATTCAACAGTATAATCTTCCATTCTTTGGAGCTGTTGCTATGAATTTCTTGTTTCCAATATTGATATTGATAAATACAGATTTTAAAAGAATTACTTGGATTTTGGTAATTGCTAGTAGTTTTATCTTGTTTGGACATTATATTGATTTCTTTAACATGATTATGCCAGGAACAGTTGGAGACAAATGGTTTATTGGAGTTTCAGAAATTGCATCGCTTTTTTTCTTCTTAGGATTGTTTATCTATGTTGTTTTCACCGCCTTGACAAAAGTGCCTTTGTTACCAAAAAGAAATCCGTTTATTGAAGAAAGTAAACATTATCATTATTAATATTTAAAGTAAAATTAGATGACAAGTTTGTTGGTAATTATAGTTTTAGTTCTGTTAGCTATTGCATTATGGCAGTTGACTAAGATATTCGATTTGACTCAAGTAGGTGAAAATAAAGACAATTCACAAATAGCGAATGATGGTGATAATAGCACTCAGGGTTATTTGATGTTTGGTTTCTTAGCGTTCATTTATATATTCACTATTTATGGATTGTTTCAATGGGGACATTTGGTGCTGCATACTCCAGCTTCAAAACACGGAGGAGAAGTTGATAATTTAATGAATATTACTTGGGTTTTAATTTTTATAGTCCAAGCTATAACACAAGTTTTATTACATTATTTTGCTTTTAAATATAGAGGTAAAAAAGATCAAAAGGCATTATTTCTATCTGATAGTACAAAACTCGAATTAATTTGGAGTTCTATTCCAGCAATTGTTTTAACAATTTTAATCCTTTTCGGACTTTATGCTTGGACAAATATTATGTTTGTTGACAAAAGTGAAGATACCATTGTTATTGAATTATATGCACAACAATTCAAATGGACAGCTAGATATTCTGGAGCAGATAATGTTTTAGGAAAAGCGAATGTTCGTTTAATCGAAGGTGTCAATACGCTAGGAGTTGATTTATCAGATCCAAATGCTCAAGATGATTTTGTGGTAACAGAATTACATATTCCAAAAGGTAAAAAAATACATTTTAAATTTCGCTCCCAAGACGTTTTACACTCTGCTTATTTTCCTTATTTTAGAGCGCAAATGAATTGTGTTCCTGGTATGGTTACTGAGTTTGCTTTCGAGCCAATTTATACTACTTCGGAATACAGAGAGTTGCCTTATATGGTTGAAAAAGTGGCGAATATCAATGCAATTCGAGCTAAAAAAAGTATCGAACTTGTGGCTAAAGGAGAAACAGCTCTTGATCCTTATACTTTTGATTATTTATTGCTCTGCAATAAAATATGTGGGACTTCTCATTACAATATGCAAATGAAAGTAGTTGTTGATACTCCTGAAGACTATAAAAAATGGTTATCTGGTAAAACTACTGTTGTACAAGAGGTAAAAGTTGCAAATGCACCAAAACCAGTTGAAGGAGCCGTAGGTAAAGATTCTACAAAAGCAAAAGATACTGCAGCTATTGCTAAAATTGCAATGAAATAATTATTAAGAAAAATTTAAAGTAAACAGATATGTCAGCAGAAGTTCACGAACACATTGGCGAACACGAACACCACCATAAAGAGACTTTCATTACTAAATATATTTTTAGTATAGATCACAAAATGATTTCTAAACAATACTTGATCACAGGTATTATTATGGGAGTTGTAGGTGTAATGATGTCCATGCTTTTTAGAATGCAATTAGCTTGGCCAGAACAATCTTTCAAGATATTTAATGTATTATTAGGTGATAAATGGGCTCCTAATGGAGTAATGGCAAATGATATTTATTTGGCATTGGTAACCATTCACGGAACCATAATGGTTTTCTTTGTTTTAACGGCAGGATTGAGTGGTACTTTTAGTAATTTATTGATACCACTTCAGATTGGTGCTAGAGATATGGCTTCAGGATTTATGAATATGATTTCCTATTGGCTATTCTTTTTGTCGGCGGTTATCATGTTGAGTTCTTTATTCGTTGAAGCTGGACCAGCAAATTCTGGTTGGACAATTTATCCGCCATTAAGTGCATTGCCACAAGCAATTTCAGGATCAGGAATGGGAATGACTTTATGGTTAGTTTCTATGGCTATATTCATTGCTTCGTCTTTGATGGGTTCGTTAAATTATATTGTTACAGTAATAAATTTAAGAACTAAGGGAATGTCTATGACTAGACTTCCACTAACCGTTTGGACATTTTTCGTGACAGCAATTATTGGTGTTATTTCGTTTCCTGTATTATTGTCAGCGGCTTTATTGTTGATTTTTGATAGAAGTTTTGGTACTTCTTTCTTCTTGTCAGATATATATATTGCTGGTGAAGTATTGCATTATCAAGGTGGATCTCCAGTTTTATTCGAACATTTATTCTGGTTCTTAGGTCACCCTGAAGTTTATATTGTAATCTTGCCTGCAATGGGAATTGTTTCTGAAGTTATGGCCACTAATTCACGTAAACCAATTTTTGGTTACAGAGCGATGATTATGTCGGTTTTAGCAATCGCCTTTTTATCGACAATTGTTTGGGGTCACCACATGTTTGTTTCTGGAATGAATCCATTTTTAGGCTCTGTATTTACTTTTACCACTTTGCTTATTGCAATTCCATCGGCTGTAAAAGCTTTCAACTGGATTACAACTTTATGGAAAGGAAATTTGCAATTTAATCCTGCAATGTTGTTCTCTATTGGAATGGTTTCTACCTTTATTACTGGAGGTTTAACGGGGATTATTCTTGGAGATAGTACATTAGACATCAATGTTCACGATACTTATTTTGTTATTGCTCACTTTCACTTGGTAATGGGTATTTCTGCCCTTTACGGAATGTTTGCTGGTGTTTATCACTGGTATCCAAGATTATTTGGAAGAATGCTTAACAAAAACCTTGGTTATGTTCACTTTTGGGTGAGTGCGGTTTGTGCTTATGGTGTTTTCTTTCCAATGCACTTTATCGGATTAGCTGGTTTGCCAAGACGTTATTATACCAATACTAACTTTCCATTATTCGATGATTTGCAAAATGTAAACGTTTTGATAACTGTTTTTGCTTTAATTGGTGGTGTTTTCCAATTAGTATTTTTATACAATTTCTTCACTAGTATGTTCTACGGTAAGAAAGCAGTACAAAACCCTTGGAAATCTAATACTTTAGAATGGACTGCCCCAGTGGAACATATTCACGGAAACTGGCCAGGAGAATTACCTGAAGTTCACCGTTGGCCTTATGATTACAGTAACCCAGCTCACGAGGAGGATTTCGTTCCTCAAAACGTGCCAATGAAAGAAGGCGAAGAAGTTCTTCATCATTAATAGCTGTTTATAATATACTAAAATGCCTTTCCTTTCGAAAGGCATTTTTATTTGCTAGTAACTTTGTTATATTTGTAAAATGAACGAAAATTTAGACCCAACTACTAACGGATATAATCCGGAAGAACTTGATTTCGAAAAAAAATTGAGACCGCTTTCTTTTGATGATTTTGCGGGTCAAGATCAAATATTAGAAAATCTTAAGGTCTTTGTACAAGCGGCTAACCAAAGAAATGAAGCGCTTGATCACACCCTTTTTCACGGCCCTCCGGGATTAGGAAAAACTACTTTGGCTAATATTTTAGCCAATGAACTTCAAGTGGGTATCAAAATTACTTCTGGTCCTGTACTTGATAAACCGGGTGATTTAGCCGGATTGTTGACAAATCTTGAAGAAAGAGATGTTTTGTTTATAGATGAAATTCATCGTTTGAGTCCAATTGTCGAAGAATATTTATACTCGGCGATGGAGGATTTTAAGATTGATATAATGATTGAATCTGGACCCAATGCTAGAACTGTTCAAATCAATTTGAATCCGTTTACTTTGATTGGTGCCACAACACGTTCTGGTTTATTGACCGCTCCAATGAGAGCTCGTTTCGGAATTTCGTCACGACTACAATATTACACCGCCGAACTTTTGACCACTATTGTCGAACGAAGTGCAATGATTTTGAAAATGCCCATTTCTATGGAAGCGGCTATCGAAATTGCGGGTAGGAGCAGAGGAACACCTCGTATTGCCAATGCTTTATTGCGCCGGGTTCGTGACTTTGCACAAATAAAAGGGAATGGAACTATCGATATTGAAATAGCACGCTATGCTCTAAAAGCATTGAATGTTGATGCGCATGGTTTAGACGAAATGGACAATAAAATCCTAAATACCATCATCGATAAATTCAAAGGAGGGCCGGTTGGTTTATCCACTTTGGCGACAGCCGTATCCGAAAGTAGTGAAACTATTGAGGAAGTTTATGAGCCATTTCTTATTCAAGAAGGATTCATTATGAGAACGCCCCGCGGTCGTGAAGTAACCGAAAAAGCATACAAACATTTAGGTAAAGTAAAAGCCAATATTCAAGGAGGACTTTTTTAATGAAGTTTTTGTTATTTCGACAAAGGAAAAATAACATAACGAGGGCAATAAATGTGATTTCTCCTTTTTCGAAATAACCATTTAAGTAAATTTGGTCTGTTGAAAAATAACTTTGACGAAATAATTTCAATATTGATTAATACCAAAGGAATAAATACAAATTTCATAAAATCCGAAGCCAAACGCCTCGGGTTTTTATCTTGCGGAATATCCAAAGCTGGTTTTTTGGAACAAGAAGCACCACGTTTAGAACATTGGTTAAAAAAACAAATGAATGGTCAAATGTCTTATATGGAAAACAATTTTGACAAAAGATTAGACCCAACTTTATTAGTTGATGATGGCAAAAGCGTCATTTCACTTTTATTGAATTATTACCCCTCTGAGTTTCAAAATCAAGAATCTTTTAAAATTTCGAAATACGCTTACGGACAAGATTATCATTTTGTTATTAAGGAAAAATTGAACGAATTGTTAGCTTCTATCCAGTCGAATATTGGTGAAGTTTCGGGACGTGCATTTGTAGATTCAGCACCAGTTCTCGACAAAGCTTGGGCTGCCAAAAGTGGTTTGGGCTGGATTGGCAAAAACGGGAATTTGATTACTCAAAAAGTAGGGTCTTTTTATTTTATAGCCGAATTAATTATCGACTTAGAACTTGAATATGACACTGCCACAACCAATCATTGCGGAACTTGTACCGCTTGTATTGATGCCTGTCCAACCGAAGCAATTGTAGCTCCTCATATTGTTGACGGCAGTAAATGTATTTCCTATTTCACCATCGAACTGAAGGAAAATATTCCACAAGAACTGAAAGGAAAGTTCCAAGATTGGGCTTTTGGTTGCGATATTTGTCAAGATGTTTGCCCTTGGAATAAGTTCTCAAAATCCCATAATGAACCTCTTTTTAATCCCAATCCTGAAATGCTTTCGATGTCTAAAAAAGATTGGAAAGAAATCACCGAAGAAACGTTTAAAACTGTTTTTAAAAATTCCCCTTTAAAAAGAACTAAGTTTGAGGGCTTGAAAAGAAACATTGCTTTTTTAGATTGAATAACTCAAAATTAGAAGCGTATTAGTATAGGATTTAGGGAAATATTAATTTTAAACGAACCCTAATGTAGTTGTAATTCTACGTTTAGTTATAAGATAAGCTATATGAAAAGAGCAATTTTTAAACATTAAATTTTTATATTTGCCAATTATTTATTCTGAAATTTTTATGTCAGAATAGGTGATAAGGTCAGTTAATTATTGACAAACTCAATAAACGGTAAGTCATTGTAAAGAAGAAGGTTATAAAATTTTAGATTACAAACTATACTTTTATTATGAAAAAAAATACTGGATATACAAATAAGAAAACACATTAAGTTAACGGTATTTTTAATCCATTTTCTTAGTATTTAGGGTTAATTTAATTTAAAGAAGATGAACAATTTTTCTGTTTTAAAGATAAAAGTTATTTTTTTGGTACTTACTATTTTTCTTCTATCAAATGGTATTAACGCTCAATATTACAAAAAGCATTATATAGCTCCAGCTAATTGGAATTATTTTACAAATGCAAATGAAATTGTTGTTTGTACCAATTCTGCTATAACTGCGACTATTACTGTTTCTAAAAGTGACGGAACATTTCTTACGACTTTAACGGCTACCCAAGGAACTCCTGCGGTGTATAGGTTTTTAGCAATTCCAAATACTTTGCCTGTTTGGAGCCAAAGTACAGTACTCAATGCTGCTGGATTAATAATTACAGCAGATCAATTAATATCTGTAAATATTAGAAATGTAATGTCGGATAATTATACTAATGGAAATTGGGATGCTTATATTAAAGGGAATGCATCCTTATTTAGTTTTGGTGATGCTGGGATAGGGATTAATTTTAGAGTGGGTTATTATAGAAACACACCAGCTGCCGATTTAGGATATTCTATAATGGCAATCGAAGATGGGACTGTGGTGAGTGCAAACGGAACCTTATTAACAACACTTAATGCGGGTCAAAGTTATATCATTCCATCGTTGACTTATGGAATAGGAACATTAGTTACTGCATCAAAAGGCTCGGTAATGACGGTTTATAAGCATACTGATACTCCTGGAGGTTGTGGTGATGGGACTTATGATCAAATTCCTCCTGTTTCTGTTTTGGGTAATGATTATATTATTTATCGTTCAACAGGTACACCTACTCCAGAACAGAATACTGTTGTGGCAACTGTTGCGAATACAGTTGTGACTAACTCAACATTTAATGCCACTACAGGGGCACTTATAGCGACAACGACAACAACTTTAGTAAATGCAGGTGATTATATAACTTATCCTAATGGTGATGGCTCTACCGCTTTTTCTGCTAATAGGGTAACTGCCACTCAGAATGTAGTGGTTTATGCAGGTCAGGCACAATCCTGTGAGGTAGATATATCAACTGTAACACCAATAAATTCGAGTTGTAGTGGTTCTAAACTTCAAGAAACGTATAAATTTAGAAATTACACCCTTTCAGATTTACCTTATTTTGGCTACGTTCTTTTAAAAGATCCAAGTGCTGTTGTTTTAATTAACGGTGTCAATATGGAAACTGTGGCGGGGCTAAGGAGACAATTGGGAACAACGGGTTGGTATTTGATAGATTTTACAAATGCACAAATTTCAAGCCCAACAGATATATTAATTACTAGTACAGTTAGTTTGACAGTTTCATTGGTACAACAAGGTGGTGGATTTTCTATGTCATCTATATTCTCAAGTTTTATTATTCAACCCAATAGTCCTAGCATAACATATAGTGCGCTTGGAGCATGCCCTGCTAATTCTCAAGGAACATTAAAGGCAGTTACAGGTTATTCTAATTATCAATGGTATTTTAATGATGTAGCTATAAGTGGTGCAAAATCAAGTACTTATATAGCTAAAAATACAGGCATATATACTTATAGCGCATTATTACCATGTGGAGATAGTGTTGCTTCGGTGGCTTATACAGTTACTACTGTGCCTTGCGTTGATTTGAAAATAACAAAAACGATAGATAATTTTACTCCTACTATTGGTAATAATGCAACATTTACCATTACAGCTACAAATAATGGACCTAGCGATGATACAGGAGTAAATGTTACAGATATGTTACCAACAGGTTATACTCTAGTAAAAGCAACACCTTCTTCAGGATCTTGGAGTTCGCCAATTTGGACTATTGGAAATTTGGCAAGTGGAGCAAGTGCAACCTTAACAGTAGTGGCTACGGTTAATGCAGTAGGTATTTATACCAATACAGCGACTGTTACTGGAGATATTCCAGATGCTGATCCTTCTAATAATAGTGCATCGGTTACACCAACTTGTATCGACCCTCCTGCGCCTATATTAGGAACAATAACCCAACCCACCTGTAAAACAGCACTAGCGAGTATCGCTCTAAGTGGTTTGCCTTCTACTGGCAGTTGGACGGTCTTGATTTCTCCTACAGTAGCTGGGGCAACGGGTACAATCGGCACAGGTACCACCACCACAATAGGAGCTTTACCCGCAGGTAGTTATACTTTTATGGTAACTAATTCATTTAGTTGTACTTCGTCACCAACAACCAGTACAACAATTAATGCACAACCAGCAACTCCTGCAACTCCAATACTAGCAGCAACAATAATTACTAATCCTTGTCCTGTTACTACAGCTAATTTGTTAGCAGCACATTTAGAAACAACACCTACTAATACTACTTTGGTTTGGTATACAACGCCAAATCCTACGGGTTCAAGCATAGCTTATGCTACGCCAACAACTGCCACGGCAGGCACTTATTATGCTTTTTATCTAAACAATGTTAATGGTTGTTTGAGTTCAGCTTCAGCATCGTTAACTGTTACCATAACTGCTTGTTGTGCCGCAGGATATGTGTCGCCAATCTTGAGATAATGTACTTTAGGGCTGTTTGAAAACACCAAATTAATTTGTCATTATCCTTTCGTATTCAAACCTAGAAACGAAAGCAGATAAACAGGTTCAATGTTGGCTCAGTTCTCAAATAAAAAATATAAAAAACTTGGTATTACTGGTAAATTGTTTTTTTATACAAAACCTAGTAGAACCAAAAAAATTAACACCTAAAAGTTTGTATTGCCTCAAGAAAATAATAAAATTACACGACTGTACTTAATTTGTACCAATTTTTTTGCCACTGATTTCACCGATTCACCCCCATTTTTTAAGACATCAATTTCGGAAAAGTATTTAGACACATTTTATATTAATTAAATATTTAAAATAATGTATCGTTTATTTGATGCTTTTTCCTAATTTTATAGTCAACTTAATTCATTTTTTATGACTGTAAATCAAATATTGAGCACTAAAGGTAAAGAAGTATATTCAGTACTGTCAACAATAACAGTATATGAAGCCTTAGGAGTAATGAGCGAAAAAAATATAGGGGCTATTTTAATAATAGAAGACACAGAGTTAAAGGGTATTTTGTCTGAAAGAGATTATGCTCGAAAAATTGCTTTAAAAGCAAAGTCTTCTAAAAAAACATTTGTCTATGAAATCATGGAGAAAGAGGTCGTAACGGTAAAACCTTCAGATAGTTTAGATTATTGTATGGAATTAATGGATTCAAAACGAGTAAGACATTTGCCTGTTTCAGAAAATAATACCGTTATAGGAATTATATCTATAAGCGATGTGGTAAAAGCGATAATCGAAATGCAAAAAGCTACAATTAAACATTTAGACTCTTATATATCACAATAAAATTAAAATAATTAATTAAATAGAAATAGCCACAATTTAATGTGGCTTTTTTTATACTAAAAATACGATAAAAATTATGTAAATGAAAAGGTTAAAAGCATCCTTTTTAACCTAAGACTCATATCTTTGTACAACTGAATAAAATCTAAAATAATGAATAAGAATAGCAAAAGAAGAGAAGCACTTTTATACCACGCAAAACCTACGCCTGGAAAAATTCAAGTAGTCCCAACCAAGAAATATGCCACTCAAAGAGATTTATCTTTGGCATATTCGCCAGGTGTTGCAGAGCCTTGTTTGGAAATTGCAAAAGATGTAAATAATGTTTATAAATATACAGCAAAAGGAAATTTAGTGGCTGTAATTAGTAACGGTACAGCCGTTTTAGGTCTTGGAGATATTGGTCCAGAAGCTTCAAAACCAGTAATGGAAGGGAAAGGATTATTGTTTAAAATATTTGCCGGAATTGATGTATTCGATATTGAAATTGGAACTAAAGATATTGAAGAATTTATTCAAACAGTAAAAAATATTGCACCAACTTTTGGAGGAATAAATCTTGAAGATATTAAAGCACCAGAATCTTTTGAAATAGAAAGAAGATTGGTCGAAGAATTGAATATTCCTGTAATGCACGATGATCAACACGGGACAGCTATTATTTCGTCGGCTGCTTTATTGAACGCATTAGAATTAGCAGATAAAAAACCAGAAGATTTAAAAATGGTAGTTTCTGGTGCAGGATCAGCAGCGCTTGCCTGTGCTAACATGTATGTTTTGCTTGGGCTAAAGCTAGAAAATATATTAATGTTTAACAGTAAAGGAGTTTTGACAAAAGACAATCCGTCATTATCTGTTCTACAGCAAAGATACGCCACAGACAAGAAACCAATGAGTCTTGAAGAAGCATTAGTAGATGCGGATGTTTTCTTGGGATTATCCTCAGGAGATATTATGACACCAAAAATGTTATTGGGAATGGCGAAAAATCCAATTGTTTTTGCCATGGCAAATCCAGATCCTGAAATTGATTATAATCTTGCTATTGCAACGCGTAAGGATGTAATCATGGCAACAGGAAGATCAGATCATCCTAATCAAGTAAACAATGTACTTGGTTTCCCTTATATTTTCCGTGGAGCTTTAGATGTTCGTGCTACAAAAATTAACGAAGCTATGAAAATGGCAGCTGTTAAAGCAATTGCAGCTTTAGCCAAAGAACACGTTCCAGAGCAAGTGAATATTGCTTATGGTGCTACCAAATTGACTTTTGGAAGAGAATATATTATCCCGTCTCCATTTGACCCAAGATTGATAACTGTTGTTGCGCCTGCTGTAGCAAAAGCAGCAATGGATTCAGGTGTGGCTCAAAATCCTATTCAGGATTGGAAAAAATATGAAGCCGAACTTTTAGATCGTATGGGTAACGATAATAAAATGGTTCGAATGATTACTGATAGGGCCAAAATGGATCCTAAACGAATTGTTTTTGCTGAAGCAGATCAACTAGATGTTCTTAAAGCAGCACAAGTTGTATTTGAAGAAGGAATTGGTTTCCCAATTTTATTAGGAAAAAAAGAAATTATTTTAGAATTGAAAAAAGAACTTGGTTTTGATGCTGATGTTGAGATTATTGACCCTAAAGTTAATGAAGAGGAATCAAGAAGAAATAGATTTGCAACAGCATTTTGGAAATCAAGAAAAAGAAGAGGAATCTCATTATATGACGCTCAAAATTTAATGAGAGAAAGAAATTATTTTGCTGCCATGATGGTCAACGAAGGTGAGGCAGATGCATTGGTAACAGGATATTCCAGAAGTTATCCGTCGGTTGTGAAACCAATTTTGCAACTTATTGATAAGGCAAAAGGAGCTTCTATTGTAGCTACTACAAATATGATGATGACTGCCCGTGGTCCAATGTTTTTATCAGATACGGCAATTAATATAAATCCATCAGCAGATGATTTGGCAAAAATCGCCATTATGACTGCTAAAACAGCAAAAATATTTGGAATAGAACCTGTAATTGCCATGGTGTCGTTCTCTAATTTTGGTTCTTCAACCAATGAAAGTGCATCAAAAGTAAGAGATGCTGTTGCTTATTTACATGAAAATTATCCGGATATGATTATTGATGGTGAAATTCAAGCTGATTTTGCTTTAAATCCAGAGATGTTAAAAGCAAAATTCCCTTTTTCTAAACTAGCTGGAAAAAAAGTAAACACCTTAATTTTTCCTAATCTTGAATCGGCAAATATTACTTATAAACTCTTGAAAGAATTAGATAAGGTAGATTCTATAGGTCCTATTATGTTGGGAATGGGAAAACCAGTTCACATATTTCAATTAGGAGCTAGTGTTGAAGAAATGGTAAATATGGCTGCAATTGCAGTTATTGATGCTCAAGGAAAAGAGAAGAAAAATAACAAATAGTAAAAATATTTAGATAATAAACATAACTTATATTGTTTCGTAAGATTCAATATAAGTTTTGTTATATTTGAAAACATATAAATTAAATAGATGATAGCACATTTACAAGGCCAATTAGTAGAAAAAACACCCACACAAGTTGTTATAGATTGTGGCGGCGTTGGGTATCATGTAAACATATCCTTGCATACTTATTCTTTGCTTCCATCTACTGATTTTATAAAGTTATATACACATCTTCAAATTAAAGAAGACGCCCATACTTTGTTTGGTTTTGTTGAAAAATCGGAAAGAGAAATTTTCAAAATGTTGCTGTCGGTTTCTGGTATTGGCGCCAGTATAGCTAGAACCATGTTGTCTTCACTAGATCCGAAACAAATTACAAATGCAATTGCATCTGGTGATGTGGTTACAATTCAATCCATAAAAGGAATTGGTAGCAAAACCGCACAAAGAGTAATACTAGATTTAAAGGATAAAGTGTTAAAACTATACGATCTTGACGAAGTTTCGATGTCTCAAAACAATACAAATAGAGATGAAGCGTTATCTGCTTTGGAGGTTTTGGGTTTTGTTAGAAAGACCTCGGAAAGAGTTGTCGAAAAAATAATTAAAGAAAGTCCAGACGGTTCAGTAGAATATATTATTAAGCAAGCTTTAAAAAATCTATAAAAGTTGGAAAAAAAGTACTTAGAAAAGACCCAATTCGTGTATAAAATTTATACAGTTTTAATGATTTTATTTTGCGGTTTTGTATCACAAGCCCAAATAAAACAAGTTGCTGTTGATACAGTTAAAACTGGTTTTTCTGTTGGAAAAATACAATTAAAAGATCCAAAAAGTATTCTTTCTGCTTATACTTATGATCCAGATACTGACAGGTATATTTTCACAAATAAAGTCGGTGATTTTCCTATAAATTCCCCAGCTATTTTAACTCCAAAAGAATATCAAGCCTTAGTTTTGAAAGAATCAATGCGGACTTATTTCAAGAAAAAATTAGATGCAATTGATGGAAAAAAAGAGGGAAGTGAGGCTGCTAAAAAAGATTTATTGCCAAGATATTATGTTAAATCAGGACTTTTTGAATCTGTTTTTGGAAGTAATACCATTGATGTAAAACCGACAGGATTTGTTGAAATGGATTTAGGGGCAAGGTATACAAAACAAGATAATCCTTCATTTTCACCCAGAAATAGAACTAATTTGTCTTTTGATTTTAGTCAAAGAATAAGCATGAGTTTGACAGGAAAAGTAGGAACTCGCCTAAGTGTAAATTTGAATTACGATACACAATCCACTTTTGCTTTTCAGAACTTAATGAAGCTTGCATATGCCCCATCGGAAGATGATATTATTCAAAAAATTGAAGTCGGAAATATTAATATGCCTTTGAATAGCACTTTGATTAAAGGAGCTCAAAGTTTGTTTGGAGTAAAAACTCAATTAAAATTTGGAAAAACTACAATTACTGGTGTCTTTTCAGAACAAAAATCAAAAACAAAAAGTGTTGTTGCCCAAGGAGGCGGAACGGTTCAGGATTTCGATATATATGCACTTGATTATGATAATGACAGGCATTATTTTCTTTCTCAGTACTTTAGGAATAAATATGATGCATCTCTAAAAAATTACCCTTTTATTGATAGTAGAGTTCAGATTTCTAGATTAGAAGTTTGGATTACCAATAAACAAAATCAAGTAAATACAACAACGGGTAATAACCTGCGTAATGTTATTGCACTTCAGGATTTAGGGGAAGGACAATTATCAGGTTTGCAAAATAATGAGGTGGTAGTATTAGATCCTTCAACAGGAATGTTTAATAATCCAATAGATTCACCAGCGGATAATACAAATAATAAATATGATCCAGCCTTAATAAATGCAGGAACAGGTTTGTTGAATAAAAATATTCGTGAAATAGCGACTTCAAATTCAGGATTTAACGCAACCGTTAGTGAAGGACAGGATTATTCTAAGCTTGAAAATGCTCGAAAATTAACCGCAACCGAATATACTTTTAATGCTCAATTAGGATATATTTCGTTGCAACAACGATTAACTAGCGATCAGGTTCTTGCTGTTGCCTATCAATATACCATTGGAGACAAGGTTTATCAAGTTGGAGAATTTGGTAGTGATGGTGTAAATGCTACTTTAGTAACAGGAAATGTCCAATCGAATCAAGCTATTATTACGCAAAGTTTAATATTAAAAATGCTAAAAAGTAGTTTGACCAATGTTAAAAATCCAGTTTGGAATTTGATGATGAAAAATATTTATCAAATCCCTGGAGCCTATCAAATAAAACAGGATAATTTCAGGTTTAATATTCTTTATACAGATCCATCGCCTTTAAATTATATTACTGAAGTTAAAGATATTTCTGGAAATCTAGTTCCATTTCCATTAAATCCGTTGCCTGAAAATAAAATTGCTGAAACTCCTTTGTTGAAAGTATTCAATTTAGATAAACTCAATTACAATAATGATCCACAAGCTGGAGGTGACGGTTTTTTTGATTTCATGCCAGGACTTACAATAGATACTCAAAACGGAAGGATAATATTTACAAACAAAGAACCTTTTGGTGAAATGTTATTTAACAAATTGTCAAATGGAGCAGGAGAAAACTATAAAGATAGTAATACCTACAATCCTAATCAACAAAAATATGTGTTCCGAAGCATGTATAGTAACACACAATCAGGAGCATTACAAGATAGCGACAAGAATAAATTCCTTTTAAGAGGAAAATACAAATCTACGGGAAGCGATGGGATTCCTATTGGGGCTTTCAATGTTCCTAGAGGATCTGTAGTGGTTACCGCTGGAGGAAGAGTTCTTGTTGAGGGAATTGATTATAGTGTGAATTATCAACTGGGAAGGGTTCAAATTCTTGATCCATCACTTCAGGCCTCGAATACACCAATTAATGTTTCCTTAGAAAATAATTCTGTTTTCGGACAGCAGACGAAACGTTTTTATGGTATAAATGCTGAACATAAATTTTCGGATAAATTTTTGGTTGGTGCCACTTTCATAAAATTGAGTGAACAGCCTTTTACACAAAAATCTAGTTTTGGGCAGGAATCAGTGAACAATAGTATGTTTGGGTTTAATACTAATTTCTCTACAGAAGTTCCTTT
>CANBWX010000005.1 GCA_947373225.1 Flavobacteriaceae bacterium
GAAGGACCAAGTTTTGATTTGTATGCGAAGATTTTGGCTCAAGCCAAAGGAATAAAATTGATAGCCTCGGGAGGAATTTCTACTTTTGACGAATTGCCAAAATTAGCCGAATTAGGTTGCGAAGGAACGATAATTGGCAAAGCGATTTATGAAGGAAGAATTTCGTTGAAACAATTGGAACAATATATTTTAGATACTAAATAATTTTAAAACTAAAAAGCATGAAAATTTCATTTAAAGGATTGCAATATTTTGTACTAATTTCTTTATTATTCAGTAGTTGTGCTACTTATCATATTACAACGCAAAGTTTAGTAGAACAATTAGCAAATACTCACAAGGAAAATAAAAAATTACTGGTTATTGCATTTCCTTTTTTTATTCCATTTACAGTTGAAGGTAACTCGCTAAGTGAAATTAAAGTTTTAGATATAAATGAAAAGGAGAAAAATATTTTTGTAACAAATCATACAGGAATCCGAATAACTAAAAAGGATGGGAAAAGAAAAACATTTTATTTCAATACTTTAATACTAAAAGATAGTTTAGTTACTGGTAAAGTTGATCATTTTTTAGGTGTTAATATAAATCCTATAAATTTAAATAACATTGAAAAAATTGAGCTACAAAATTAAAAATAAACTCTAGAATTAGATCGTAATCTATTTCTAGAGTTCGTCACAACATGTATAAATAAATAAAAATGAAACATCAAGCAAAATCAATTCGTCCTTTTATTGGTGCCAAAAATTTTGAATTATCACGAAGTTTTTATTGTGATCTTGGGTTTAAAGAAATTATCATATCAAATGATATGTGTTATTTTGATTTGGATGGTTTTGGTTTTTATTTGCAAAATGCGTTTGTAAAAGATTGGATAGAAAACACGATGGTTTTCATGGAAGTGGAAAATGTAAATCAATTTTGGAATGAATTATTAGATTTAGGACTTACATCGAAATATTCGAATGTAAAATTGGTTCCTATTCGGGAATTAGAATGGGGAAAAGAATGTTTCGTCCATGATCCGTCAGGCATACTTTGGCATTTTGGAGAATTTAAAATAAAATAATTATATAAATGAGTTGATGATTGTTCGTTGTCGGTTGATTGTTTGTAACATTGACCAACAACGAACAACGAACAACCAACAACAAATAATAAAAATGTTAACAAAAAGAATCATTCCTTGTTTGGATATTAAAAACGGAAGAACCGTAAAAGGAATCAATTTTGTAGATTTGCGAGATGCTGGCGATCCTGTAGAACTTGCCAAAATATATTCGGATGAAGGTGCTGACGAATTGGTTTTTTTGGATATTTCGGCAACGGAAGAGCGAAGAAGTACTTTGATTGATTTGGTTCGGAAAGTGGCAGCAACGATTAATATTCCGTTTACTGTAGGCGGTGGAATCTCCTCGGTTTCGGATGTTGAAGCCTTGTTACAGAACGGAGCAGATAAGGTTTCGATTAATTCTTCGGCAGTAAAAAATCCGCAGTTAATTAATGATTTGGCACAAAAATTTGGCAGCCAATGTATTGTTGTGGCGATCGATGCCAAGCAGATTGACGGGCAATGGATGGTGCATTTAGTAGGTGGAAAAATACCAACGGAATTGAATTTATTTGATTGGGCAAAAGAAGTTGCAGATCGTGGTGCAGGCGAAATCCTTTTCACATCGATGAACCATGACGGAACCAAAAATGGTTTTGCCAATGAAGCTTTGGCAACATTGTCTGAAATAGTAAATATTCCCATAATTGCCTCGGGTGGAGCAGGAAATATGCAACATTTTGTGGATACATTTGTCAAAGGAAAAGCCGATGCAGCATTGGCGGCAAGCGTATTTCATTTCAAAGAAATTGAAATTAAAACATTGAAAAAAGAGCTTAAAAATAATAATATAGAAGTTAGAATATAGAGAAAAGATTAAAGAGCAAAGAAGTTGTATTTTATAAACTTCGATTTTAATTTTTTAATCATTAAATTATTCAATCATTAAATAAAAAAAAATGAACATAGATTTTTCAAAAAGTGCACACGGATTAATTCCGGCGATTATCCAAGATAACGAAACCAAAGCTGTTTTGATGCTTGGTTATATGAATGCAGAATCCTACCAAAAAACGTTGGACACCAAAAAAGTAACTTTTTATAGCCGTTCAAAACAAAGACTTTGGACAAAAGGAGAGGAGAGTGGTAACTTTTTAAATTTGATTGACATCAAAAATGACTGTGATGACGATACGCTTTTGATACAAGTTAAACCAGAAGGACCTACTTGTCATACAGGTTCAGATACTTGCTGGCAAGAAGCTAATAATCAAAATTTTGGATTTATTTCAACTTTAGAAAATACAATAAAAACTCGAAGAGAAAATGCAGATTCGGAGAAAAGTTATGTTGCCTCATTGTTCGAAAAAGGAATCAATAAAATTGCTCAAAAAGTAGGTGAAGAAGCGGTAGAAGTAGTTATTGAAGCCAAAGATGATAACGACGATTTGTTTTTGAGCGAAAGTGCTGATTTGCTTTTTCATTATTTAATTCTTTTGCAAGCCAAAGGATTTCAGTTAAACGACGTGGTTCAAGTTTTAAAAAGCCGTCAGAAATAAGAAATTTTAATTAAATTTAATTAATAAAACCCAATAGTACATCATTTACTATTGGGTTTTACTTTTACTTTTATATCCAATTGTAATCGACTATATTTACATTTTATTACAAATTACAATACCACAATGCAAGAGATGAATTCAGAGAATACGATTATCACACAAGAGTTAAACACTACCAAAACAGGTCTTCGCATCATTTTGAATACCGATGAAGATGATGCTCGTCCGGTATATATATCAGGAAATTTCAACAGTTGGAGAACTCAAGATAGGAATTTTATGATGAAAAAAAGTGGAAATAATACCTATAAGTTTCAATTTTCAAATGATTTTGAATATCCAAAAGAACTATTGTATAAATTCTCAAAAGGAGATTGGAGTGAAGTAGAAATTGACATTCACGGAAACCGTACCGAAAACCGTTCGACCAAAAAGCATTCGGGAATTCAAGATGAATATGTGGCACGATGGAGGAAAAATTGGTTGCCCTTTAAGCAATCTTTTTTGCCGAAAGTTTTGCTTATTTCGGATAAATTTGAAATTCCACAACTTAATAAAACGAGGAAAATATGGGCGTTACTGCCTCATGATTATGACTCTTCGACAGAAAGTTACCCTGTCATGTATTTGCAAGATGCCCAGAACTTATTCAATGAAAACTCCAAATACGGTAATTGGGAAATCGATAAAAAACTGGCTGTTATGTCGGAATATCAAATCGGGAAAATTATCATTATTGCCATAGAACACGCCGAAGAAGACCGAGTAAAAGAATTCAACGTTGGCAACACGGTACTTGGAAAAGGAGAAGGAAAAAAATACATTCGTTTTGTTACCGAAACCTTGAAACCTTTTGTTGATAGTCATTTTAGAACCAAAATCGAACGCAAATTTACCGGAATAGGAGGTAGCTCTATGGGCGGATTAGTTAGTCTTTTCAGCGGTTTGCGCCATCCGGAAGTGTATGGGAAATTGATGATATTCTCACCTTCGCTTTGGGTTGTTCCGCAACTCAAAATTGACTTAGAATCAATTTCTACGGATGACACCAAGATTTATTTATACGCTGGTGGTGACGAGAGTGAAACGATGATTCAACACGTTGAAAGTTTCAAAAAAAATAGCATGGCAAGCGAAATTGTGAAAGATAAGATAAAAATAAATTTGAGTATTAATGAGAACGGAAAGCATAGCGAAACCTATTGGAGCGATGAATTTCCAAAGGCAATTGAGTGGCTTTTTTTTAATTCAAAAGAAAATTAGAGTATGAAAACAAAAACATTAAAAGATCTTCAAGGATTTTCAGGAACTATTTTAATTCCTGTTTTCGAAACCTATATAAAAAGCCTAGTTCCAATTGAATATCACGGAGTTTCGGTTTCTTCAAAAGTGTTTTATGGAAAAAAAGACACCCATTATTTAGTCGAAAAATACGATTGTATCCATGTCTTTATAGGTCTAGGTGCAGCAATTGATTATAATTCTTTGAAGACTATTTTTAGAAGAATTTCCTCCAAACAAAAAGAATTATTTGGCTCAGAAGTAGCTTTGGTTTTACCGGAACAATTCACGACAGATCAAGTGGAAGCAACTATTTCAGGCTTACTTTTAGGAACTTATGATTTAGGACATTATAAAAAAACAGAACCGCATCCGTTCTTGAGTAAAGATTTTGAATTATTGCTATTATCTAAAAATGAGCTGCGAAATACTGTTGAAAAAGCTGTAAAAATTGCCAATGCTCAACTTGAAATTTTACATTTGGTAGATTTACCACCGAATAAAATTACTCCAAAATATTTGTCGAATTGGGCAAATGAAAGTGGAAATAAATTTGGTTTTGAAGTTGAAGTTTTAGGTTTTGAAGCTTCGGAAAAAGTGGGTTTAGATGCTTTTTTATCCGTTGGAAAAGGAAGCCAAAACGAACCACAATTTGTGATTATGAATTATACTCCCGAAAATGCCGATGCCAAAACAAAGCACGTTGGTTTGGTGGGAAAAGGCATTACCTTTGATACTGGCGGACTGAATATTAAGACTTCGGGAATGCTTCACATGAAATGCGATATGGCTGGCGGAGCAGCAGTTTTTGGAGTAATGCAGTTGATTGCAGATTTAAAATTACCTGTAAAAGTCACTGCGATTGTTCCTTGCGCCGAAAATTCGGTAGATGCCAAATCGTTTATGCCAAGTGATGTTGTTCGTTCTTATAGCGGACATTCTATTGAAATTATTGATACAGATGCCGAAGGAAGATTGGTTTTGGCAGACGGAATTTCGTATTTAATCAAGAATTTTAAACCCGAATATATTGTTGATATTGCAACGTTGACAGGAAGTGCTGTGGGAACTTTGGGTTACGAATGTGCTGCTTTGTTTACCAATAATGAGGCTATTTCAAAGAAACTACAAGAATCTGGCGATGCAGTTGGAGAAAGACTTTGGCAATTACCGCTTTGGGATTGCTACAAACAAGATATAGAAAGTGATATTGCCGATGTGAAAAATTATAGTGGAAAACCGGTTGCTGGAGCAATTTCTGCAGCTAAATTTTTAGAATATTTCACCGAAGAACACAAAGCTTGGGCGCATTTGGATATTGCTGGAGTTGCGTTTGGTGATGATGAATTTGCAAAAAGTAAACATGCCACCGCTTACGGCGTTCATTTATTGACTAAATTCATAGAAAATTTATAAATTATGCCAAATTCCAAAACCTTCATTTGTATCTCCAATTATTTTAAAGGAACCGATTTTTTAATTCATTTAAAAAATCTCGGCAATAAAGTTTATTTAGTTACAAGTGAGAAGTTGCGGGATAAACCATGGCCAACCGAACATATTGATGAGATTTTTTATATGGAAGGTCATGATATGGATTGGAATTTAGAGCATCTTTTGCTTGGTGTTGGCAATTTGATGAAATCTCAAAAAATTGACGCCATCGTTGCTTTGGATGATTACGATGTTGAAAAAGCAACTTATCTGCGTGAAAATCTTCGGATTGATGGAATGGGACAAACTACGGGTCGCTATTTTAGAGATAAATTAGCGATGCGAATGAGAGCTAAAAGTTTAGCAATTCCAATTCCTGGTTTTTGCTCCTTATTTAATGATCATGACATCAATACTTTTGCTGAAACGGTTTCGGCTCCATGGGTATTAAAACCACGTTCGGAAGCTTCAGCAGCGGGAATTATAAAAGTATATGACAAAGAAACTTTGTGGATTCACATTGACGGAATGGGGAATAATAGGTTCAAGTATTTATTGGAGCAATTCCGTCCCGGCGATGTGTATCATTGTGATAGTTTGGTTTTAGACCGCAAAGTTTTGTTTAGTTTAACGTCTAAATATTTAACAACTCCAATGGAAATTTCCCAAGGTGGAGGCATTTTTCGGTCAGCTAATATTCCTTATGATTCCGAAGATGACAAAGCAATAAAAGCTGTAAATGAACAAGTAATTAAAGGTTTTGGCTTGAAACACGGAGCGGCTCATACTGAATTTATAAAAGGAAAAGATGATGGGAAAATCTATTTTCTTGAAACTTCATCCCGAGTTGGCGGAGCGCATCTTGCCGAAATGATTGCCGAAGCTTCGAACATCAATCTTTGGAAGGAATGGGCAGCTATCGAAGATTCATTGGTTAAAGAAACAAAATATAAGTTGCCAAAAGTAAAAAATGAATACGCTGGAATCGTTTTGACTTTATCTAAATTTCAGCATCCTGATTTATCATCATTTTCAGATCCAGAAGTTTGCTTTAGAGTTCCTTTAGATTATCACGCTGGTTTGATTGTAAAATCGGAATCTAGCGAAAGAGTTTTAGAATTATTAAATGATTATACCAATCGTTTTAGTAACGAATTAGCTGCTGTTGCCGAGCAAAGTAAAGTAGAAAAGTTGCATTAATATGATGTGTTTTCAAAAAAATATCTAATTATTGTTTTTATAATTATGAAAAAATATTTAAGTTTTATTTGTTTCTCGTTACTCCTTTGTAATGTTGCCAAAGCGCAAGGGCTTCTTGCTAAAACAAATCCAGTATTTACGCATCAAGATACATTGCGCGGTAGTATTACCAAAGAAAGAGCTTGGTGGGACGTGAAATATTATCATCTTGACATCAAGGTAAATCCAGTCGATAGTACAATTTCGGGATCCAATATGATTCGTTACCAAGTTTTGGAAGAATACAACAAGATGCAAATTGACTTGCAAAAACCAATGGAAATTTATAAAATTGTCCAAGAGGGTAAAGAATTAAAATTTCAAAGAGATGGAAACGCTTTTTTCGTTGAATTGGTTGCTCCTCAAAAGCCGCATGATATAAAAGAACTCACTGTTTTTTATGGTGGAAAACCAAAAATTGCTGTTAATCCGCCTTGGGACGGAGGGATTACTTGGAGTAAAGATAAAAATGGAAAGCCTTTTATTGCTTCGACTTGTCAAGGATTGGGCGCTAGCGTGTGGTGGCCTAACAAAGATCACATGTACGACGAGGTTGACGACATGCAAATTAGCGTTAATGTTCCCAAGAATTTGACGGATGTTTCCAATGGTCGTTTGCAAAGTGTAGTCGATTTGAAGGATGGAACTCGAACTTTTACTTGGTACGTTTCGAACCCAATAAATAATTATGGTGTAAATATAAACATAGGCGATTATGTCTCTTTTTCCGAGGTTTTTCATGGAGAAAAAGGGGATTTAGATTGCGATTATTATGTGTTGCGTGACAATTTAGAAAAAGCCAAAATACAGTTTAAAGATGCACCCCGAATGTTGAAAGCTTTTGAACATTGGTTTGGCCCTTATCCGTTTTATGAAGACAGCTATAAGCTGGTTGAAGCGCCTTATTTAGGGATGGAACATCAAAGTAGTGTCACTTATGGAAACGGTTTCAAAAATGGTTATCGTGGTAGAGATTTGAGCGGAACAGGTTGGGGATTGAAATTCGATTTCATTATAGTTCATGAATCAGGACATGAATGGTTTGCTAATAATATCACTTACAAAGACATCGCCGATATGTGGATTCACGAAAGTTTTACTAACTATTCGGAAAGTTTATTCGTGGAATATTATTACGGAAAAGAAGCAGGAGCGGAGTATGCAAGAGGATTAAGAACTAAAATTCAAAATGACAAACCAATTATTGGTAAGTATAATGTGAACAATGAAGGCTCTAGCGATATGTATTACAAAGGTGCTAATATGCTGCATACGCTGCGCCAAATTGTAAATGACGACGAAAAATGGAGAACTATTTTACGAGGTTTGAACAGTACATTTTACCACCAAACCGTTACTACCAAACAAATAGAAGATTTTTTAAGTCAAGCTATTGGATTGGATTTAAAACCATTTTTCGACCAATATTTACGTGATATAAGAATTCCAACTTTCGAATATAAATTCAAAAAGAATAAGCTTTCATATCGCTGGACGAATTGTGTTGTTGGTTTTTCGATTCCTGTAAAAGTTACTTTGAACGGAAAAGAACAATGGCTAAAACCTCAAGCAGAATGGACTAATTTACCACAAGTTGCGAAAAATTTGAAAGTAGAAGTGGACAAGGATTTTTATGTGAACTCTTTTGAAATAAAATAAAGACTGAATATGAATCTACCTCTTCTTAAATTGAATCGGATTTTTTCCAACTACTTTTTTGAATATTCTATTGAAATAGGATAAGCTTTCAAAATAAAAATAAATTAAAATTTTACTTTAAATAAAAAACGGTATTCAATTAATAATTAATTGAATACCGTTTTTAAATTTATATAAAAAAAAACTAAATTATATCAAATTTTTATTGATGTAATCAAAACTTGTTTTTATAGATTCAATTGGATTCGGAATATAATTGGATTCATGTTCTAGGAAGAAACGTTTCATTCCTGATTGTTTTGCATGCGCAAAAATGGTCTTAAAATCGATTGTTCCTTGACCAATTGCAGCGTTAAAATCATGATTTGCTTTATCCATATCTTTTACGTGCCACATTTTGAAACGTCCCGGATGATCTTTGAACAATTGCAAAGGATCATTTCCTGAACGAACTACCCAATACAAATCCATTTCAAAATCGACCAGATTTTTATCGGTTTCATTCAATAAAACTTCATAACCTGTAGTATTTTCGAATTTTGTAAATTCAAAATCATGATTATGATACGCTAATTTTAATCCGTTTGAATGACAAATTTCGGCAACTTTATTAATTCCTGAAGCTAATTTTTTGTAGTCATCAACGCTTTTTCCTCTTAATTCTTGAATTACATAAGGAACTGTAATATATTCACTTTCTAAAATGTGAGCTGTTTCGATGTATGAATTTAAAGTATCGGTTTTGCCATCTTTGATATAACCATTAAAATCGAAATGATTACTGGTTGCCTTCAAGCCATTATCTTTCAAAATAGATTGAAAATCTTTCGCCGAAGTTCCAAAGAATCCGTTCGTTGGAGAATAGCCAAAAGTTTCTACTTCGGTAAAACCTGCTTTTCCAACTTGGGCTAAAACCCCTTTAACATCTTTTGGTAAAGAATCTCTAAGCGTCCATAATTGTATTCCAATAGCACGTTTTCCTGAAGAAAAGGCTAAGGAAGGAGCTATAGCTAAAGCACCTAAAGCTAAACCTCCGTTAATTAAAAATTGTCTTCTTTTTATCATTATTTTATCTTTTTAGATTATTTAAATATCGCAAATAGCGATTGCATTTCTTAATGATGAAATTTTATTGGTATTTTTAGGAATAAATTCTTGTGCCACATATCCTTTATGACCTGTTTCGGCAATGGCTCTCATAATTGCAGGATAGTTCAACTCTTGCGTTTCATCAATTTCATTTCGACCCGGAACCCCAGCAGTATGATAATGTGCTATGTATTGGTGATTATCTCTTATTGTTCTAATAACATCGCCTTCGTCAATTTGCATATGGTAAATATCATATAACAATTTGAAGTTTTCAGATTGTAATGATTTTGCCAATGCAACTCCCCAAGACGTGTTACAACATTGATAATCTTTATGATTTATTTTGCTGTTTAACAATTCCATAACCAATATTACGTTGTATTTTTCGGCTAAAGGAATTAATTTTTCCAAGCCAAGTTTGCAATTACGCAAGCCTTCTTCATCCGTTTTTCCTCTTCGGCTTCCGCTAAAACAAATCAGATTTTTATATCCCGCTTTTGCTACAAGCGGAATCATTTCGGAATAATTTTTTATCAACGTTTCATGAAATTGAATATCATTAAAACCGTCGACCAAATTAATTTCGGCACCATTACACATTGGAGAATCTAAACCATGTTTTTGCAAAATTGGCCACTCTTTTGGCCCGACCAAATCAATTCCTGATATTCCTATTTTTTTTGCTTCAATACAAAGAGCATCTAAATCAATATCACCAAAACACCAGCGCGCAACAGAATGATTGATATTTCCTTTTAACTTCACATTTTCCTTTTTTAAAGTTTCTTCTTCCAAAGCAAAAGCCGAAAGACTGGAAGGAAATCCTAAAGCAGCAGTTCCTGCAATAATTCCTTTGATAACTGATCTTCTACTTAAACTTGAACT
Source organism: Flavobacteriaceae bacterium (assembly GCA_947373225.1). Classification (GTDB taxonomy): domain Bacteria; phylum Bacteroidota; class Bacteroidia; order Flavobacteriales; family Flavobacteriaceae; genus Flavobacterium. The sequence goes on from CANBWX010000005.1 coordinate 10,207, forward strand.
CATTATAATCATTTTTTAAATTGAGGCAACTTCTTTTTCAGAATTGCTTTTGTCATTAAAGAAAAGGGCAAAAATCAAGAACACAGCCAATGCAATTCCAGCAGGAATTATCCAAACCATTTTCCAATCTACACCACCACTAAGCGTTTTGTAATTATCGGTAATCCAACCAGCAACCATAAATCCTATTAACATTCCAACACCATAAGTTGCTAATGTTATTAGACCTTGAGCGGCACTTTTATATTTTTCTCCAGCTTTTGAATTCGTGTATATTTGACCAGAAACAAAGAAGAAATCATAACAAATACCATGTAAAGCGATTCCGAGAATAAGCATAAAGCTCAACTCATGTGCGTTTCCGTAAGCGAATAAAACATAACGAATTGCCCATGCCAACATACCTACTAAAATGGTTTTCTTAAAACCAAAACGAGTAAAAAATACAGGAATTAACAATAAAAATAAAGCTTCTGAAATTTGTCCGATAGCCATTTTTCCTGTTGGATTTTCTAAACCAGCTTCGGTCAAAAATGGATGTGCATTTTGATAATAAAAAGCCAATGGAATACAAATTAGAATGGAAGATACGAAAAAGATGGCGAAATTTTTATCTTTTAAAAGTTTCAAAGCGTCAAGACCTATAATATCTCCAATTTTAATTTTTTCGTCACTAACTTTTGGTGGCGTTTTTGGTAAAGTAAAACTGAAAATCCCTAAAACAAAAGCAGCAATTCCAGCTAAAAGGAAAGTGTTTTTAAGTAAACCTTGCGCTGTAGCTTCGGTAGAATCCCAATGAAATAGATAACTGATAGACAATCCGGCAAGAATCCATCCAATTGTTCCCCAAACACGAATATTGGCAAACTCTTTTTCAGGATCTTTCATCTGGTTAAAAGAAACTGAATTTACAAGTGCCAATGTTGGCATATATAAAATCATATATCCAAAAACGTAAGAATAAAAAAGTGTTACATCAGTAGAAACATACATTTGGTACATTAAAAAAGCACCCACAAGATGCAAAATTCCCAAGATTTTTTCGGCATTAAAATAACGGTCTGCAATCAGACCGATAATAAATGGAGCGATGATCGCACCCCAAGATTGTGTTGAAAAAACTGCAGCTGTTTCTGATCCTGAAGCATGTAAATTGCTTGCTAAAAAAGTTCCAAGGGTTACAAACCAGGAGCCCCAGATGAAAAACTCTAGAAACATCATGAAGGATAATTTTATTCGGATGGTGGTATTCATATAATTTTGGTTTATTGGTTGGTTATTTTATTTTTTGGTTTATTGTATTTTATTATTTACATCCCGTTTTCACAACCAGTTGTAATTTTCATAGTATTCCATTCTTTTATCATGATGTTTCTGTACCAAACATTTTCACCATGATCTTGCAAAGCAATTTTTCCTGTTTTAGAAACGGCAAAACCTTCCCAGCCCGCAAATTTGCTTTTGGCAACCAAGGCTTTAAAGTTATCATCCCATAGCGTTGTTTCTACAACAATAACTCCGTTCATAACAAGTGTCAATTTTCCGTTTTTACAAACAATTTCGGCTGTATTCCATTCTCCAACCGCTTTTACTGGTTCAGAAGAACTTTTTATTAAATCGTATAAATCGCCTGCTCGGTGTTTTTCAATTTTTCCGTCAGGATGTCCGTCATTATCCAAAACTTGCATTTCAAGTCCTGTGTTATAGGTGTTTTTATATTTTTTTGGATCTTCATTTACATAAAAAATAATTCCACTATTCGATTTTGGAGCTACTTTCCAATCTAATTTCAAATGGAAATTCGTGTATTCATTATCTGTTACAAGATCACCACCTTGATCATTTTTTGCCAAAGCTGGATCGAAATGTAAAACTCCATCTTCTACTTTCCAAGCACTTCCAACCGTAGTTTTTCCGTAAGTATGCCATCCTGAAGTGGTTTGTCCGTCAAATATTGATTTGAAACCTTTTGGTAAAGTTTGTGCATTCGATGTTTGAATCATTATTAAAAGTAGTATTGAAGTACAAATATTCTTAATCATTTTTTTTATTTTTTAATTGTAATTTTATAAAGTTAAAGCTTTCCAACCTTCACGATAGTTTCGTTTTATAAATTGGTTTACTTCATCAAAATTGGTAATTTTCATTTGGTCATTATCCCATAATAATTTTGCCGAACGACCAGGGAAAGTATCTTCTCCAAGGACTTCTTTTTGAATATCATAGCCTCTAATCGCAAGGTTTGCCATTAATAACGCTTCGGTCAAAGGACCTGCAACTTCAAATCCAGAACTTAATTCGTGTTTGCCATAACCCGCAATTGCACCTTCAATCCATTGTTTATAATGACCATCGGAACCACCTTCTACACGAGCATATTTTTTGGCAACTTGAAGATTTTCGTTTTTGCTAAGCGGCAATAATCTTGGATTTAATCCGTAAGTATCACACATCATTTTACCTTTTGTACCGGTGAATAAAGTACCGTTTCCGCCATCGCCAAATATTTCATTCGGACCTAATTCGGAAGGACGTTCTGGCTGAATTCCACCATCCATCCAATGCACGGTTACGTCTCCATTCGTTTTTTCTGTTTTAGGAAATGTCAATGTTACATGACTTGAAGGCGGACAACTTTCAGGAAAATAACCTCTTTTGAATTCATCCACATAAACTGAACCTACACTGCATTGAACGTCTTTGGCATATTTTAAATTTAAAACACTAAAAGGAGTTTCTAATAAATGACAACCCATATCGCCTAAAGCGCCAGTTCCGTAATCCCACCATCCGCGCCAGTTAAAGGGCACTAATTTGTTTACATAATTCTTGTAAGGAGCTGTTCCTAACCATAAATCCCAGTCTAATTCTTTTGGAATTTCAGTTTGTGCAGTTGACCAAGGAATTCCTTGTGGCCAAACAGGGCGATCCGTCCAAGCATGAATTGTATGCACATCGCCAATTAATCCCGCATCATACCATTCTTTCATGATTCGGGTTCCGTCATTCGAGGCACCTTGATTCCCCATTTGGGTAACCACTTTATATTTTTTGGCTGCTTGAGTTAAAATTCTAGCTTCATAAATATCATGAGCCATTGGTTTTTGAACATACACATGCTTGCCTAATTGCATGGCTGCTAAGGCTTGAATCGCATGATTATGATCGGGTGTTGAAACCGAAACCGCATCAAAATGCTTATGTTCTTTATCTAACATTTCGCGCCAATCCTTGTAGAATTTGGCTTTAGGAAAAGCAGCTACACTTTTTGCCGCTCTTCGGGTATCCACATCACAAAGGAAAGCAACATCTGCAATACCACTTTTTGCAAACATAGCAGTATCAGATTGTCCTTTTCCGCCCACACCAATGCTTGCAATCAACAATCGATCACTAGGAGCCACATAGCCCCGACCAAGTACAAAACGAGGAACAATCATAAATCCGGCAGCAGCTACAGTGGTTTTTTTTATAAAATCACGTCTACTATTTACAATTTCATTTTCTGGTTTTTTAATTTCCTCTTCTTTCATTTTGTTTTTTTGTGGTTTTTGATTGTTAAAAATAAACAGGTAAGTATTTGAGAATTTGTTATTTTTTCAACGAAAGAATATATTTTACCATAGTCTTTACGTCTTCTTTTTTGTAAGTAGGGTGAGCTAACATGGGTACAGTTCCCCAAACACCTGAACCTCCAGCAATAACTTTACCTACTAAATAATCAATGTTTTTACTGTTAGAAGGATATTTTTTGGCGATTTCCGAATAAGCTGGCCCAACCAATTTTTTGTCTTTATTATGACAACCAATACAATCTGATTTGGCAATAAGTTTCTCACCTTCTGATTGTTGTTGAACAATTATTCCAGATTTTATTGGAGTTGAAATATATTTTTTTTCTGAATTAAATTTCGCAAAAGAGCTTAAAGTAACTAAAGCAATAGTAATAATTAAATATTTGATTTTCATTGTTTTGTTTTTTTTTATAATCCTAAATTTTTTCTATTTAATGCTTGGTTTGTTTTTACCGATGCAAAATCGTCAAATGCTTTATCGGTAACTTTTATGATATTATTTCGAATCAATTCGGCGCCTTCTCTTGCTCCGTCTTCTTGATTTTTTAAGCAACATTCCCATTCCATTACTGCCCAACCTTTATAATCATATTGTGCTAATTTACTGAAAATTGTTTTAAAATCGACTTGTCCATCTCCAGGAGAACGGTAGCGTCCAGCTCGGTTTGCCCAACTTTGATATCCGCCAAAAGTTCCTTGTTTTCCTGTTGGATTAAACTCAGCATCTTTAACATGAAAAGCTTTTATACGCTCGTGATAAAAATCGATATATTGAATATAATCTAATTGTTGCAACACAAAATGGGAAGGATCGTATAAAATACAGGCTCTTTGATGATTGTTAACTGCCTTCAAAAACATTTCGTAGGTTTCTCCGTCGAATAAATCTTCTCCGGGATGAATTTCATAGCAAACATCAACGCCATATTTATCAAATTCATTCAAAATTGGCATCCATCGTTTTGCCAATTCTGCAAAACCTTCTTCCACCAAACCTTCGGGACGCTGTGGCCAAGGGTGAAAATATTGCCATAACAACGAGCCACTAAATGTAGCCATCGCATTCAAACCTAAATTATGAGAAGCTTCTGCAGCGTATTTTAATTGTTGAACGGCCCATTCCTGACGCGCTTTCGGATTTCCATGCACGTTTGCAGGTGCAAAAGCATCGAACATATTGTCGTAAGCAGGGTGAACAGCAACCAGTTGACCTTGTAAATGCGTCGATAATTCGGTGATTTGCATTCCGTAAGAAGCCACAGTTCCTGCTAATTCATCAGCATACGTTTTGCTTTCGGCGGCTTTTTGCAAATCGATAAAACGAGGATCTAATGTTGGCATTTGAATTCCTTTGAAACCTATATCGGACGCCCATTTGCAAATTCCGTCTAAAGAATTAAAAGGAGCTTCATCGCCTATAAATTGTGCCAAAAAAACGGCTGGACCTTGAATTGTAGTCATATTTATTGTCTAAACTTTAAAGAATTAATCATTAATCTACAAAATATAAGGAGTCCATTTTTTATCCGATTGCGCCGATGCGACAACGCTATCTATAAACGCCATTCCGCGTAAACCATCCTCAACAGAAGGGAAATCTAACATTTCAGGAGTAGGTTCCTTTCCATCTAATTTGCAACCTAATGTTAGTGCAAAATTGCGATAGATATTGGCAAAAGCTTCTAAATATCCTTCTGGATGTCCGCCGGGAGTTCTACAATTATGCGTTGCAAATGAGGATAAATGACTATAATTACTTCCCGCTCTCAATATTTGAGTAGGTTCGTTTAACCATTTTACAATTAAAGTATTTGGCTCATGTTGCAACCATTCAATTCCTCCTTTTTCGCCATAAACTCTAATTTTTAAAGCGTTTTCTTCGCCAGCTGCAACTTGTGAAGCCATCAAAACGCCTTTCGAACCATTATCAAATTTAAGCATTACAGCTCCATCATCGTCCATAATTCTGCCTTCTACTAAAGTATTTAATTCGGCACAAATGTCTGTGATTTTTGCTCCTGTAATATATTCAGCTAAGTGCGCAGCATGCGTTCCAATGTCACCCATTACCGAACTTTTTCCTGATTTTTTAGGATCTGTTCGCCAAGCTGCTTGCGAGTTTCCTTCTCTTTCAGATAAAGTGCTTAACCATCCTTGAGGGTATTCGACCCAAACTTTACGTATTTTACCCAGTTTTCCTTCTTTGACCATAGCTTTGGCTTGTTTCACCATTGGATAACCCGAATAAGTATGTGTTAGGCAAAGTGTCAATCCTGTTTCGTCTAATTTTTGTTTTAATAATTTAGCTTCTTCCAAAGAAAAAGTAATTGGTTTTTCGATAACCACATTAAAGCCATAATCTAATGCCATCATAGCTGGTGCAAAATGGGCAAAATTTGGAGTAACAATGGTAACAAAGTCAATTCTTTCGCTTGCTGGCAATGTTGCTTCGGCTTTAATCATTTCTTCATAAGTCAAGTAGGTTCTTGATTCTGGAAGAAATAAAGCTTTTCCGGAGGCAACAGCTATTTCGGGATTGATGCTTAGTGCACCGCAACTTAATTCGATTAGGCCATCCATATTGGCAGCTAAGCGGTGAATTGCGCCTATAAAAGCATCTTGACCACCACCAACCATTCCCATTCTTAATTTTCTATTCATATGTGATATTTATTGTTTTTTATCGGTCATATGTAATTCGCATTTCAGCATTAGTATTAAAAACCTATTAACTGTTATGCTCATTTCATTTTTTCGATACTAAATATTTCCTTTTTTCAATTCTTTTACGGCATAATCGGCGGCACGAGCAGTTAATGCCATAAATGTTAATGATGGGTTTTGGCATGCAATTGAAGGCATACATGAACCATCGGTAACGAAAACATTATTGACTTCGTGCATCTGATTCCATTTATTCAGCACCGAAGTTTTTGGGTCGTTACCCATTCTCGCAGTTCCCATTTCGTGAATCGCCATTCCCGGATAACAATCGTTATCATACGTTTTTACATTTTTTATTCCTGAAGCTTCCAGCATTTCGGCTGCATCATTCATCATGTCTTCTCTCATTTTAGCTTCATTTTCTTTGTATTCACAATCAATGGCTAAAACAGGCTGACCCCATTTATCTTTTTTAGAATGGTCGATGTACACTTTATTTTCATAATAAGGTAACATTTCACCAAAACCGCCTAATCCCATGCTCCAAGAATCGGCAGGTAATGACATGGTATCTTTAAAGTCTCCACCAAAAGCTAATTCAGCCACTTCTTTGTGCCAAAGTCCTCTTGAAGCTCCACCTTGATAACCAAAACCTCTTAAATAATCACGTTTGTCGTTGCCAATATTCTGGTATCTTGGAATATAAATTCCATTGGCTCTACGACCATAAGTGTATTTATCTTCAAAACCTTCGGCACTTCCTTCGGCACCACAACGGAAATGATGATCCATTAAATTATGACCTAATTGCCCGCTTCCGTTTCCTAATCCTGTTGGATGGGCATCGGAAGTAGAATTCAATAATAAGAAAGTAGAACCTAAAGTAGAACCATTTACAAAAACAATTTTGGCATAAAATTCCATTGTTTCGTTGGTTTCCGCATCAATTACCATAACACCTTTTGCCTTTTTGGTGTCTTTATCATAAATAATATGATTCACGATAGAGTAAGGTCTTACGGTTAGTTTTTTGGTTGCCATTGCTGCTGGTAAAGTAGAAGATTGTGTGCTAAAATAAGCTCCAAATGGACAACCGCGACTGCATAAATTTCTATATTGACAACTACCTCGACCATTATGAGGAACAGTTAAGTTGGCAGTACGACCGATGGTAAGAATTCTACTTTTATTATAATGTTTTTCGATTCTTTCTTTGACTGATTTTTCGACACAGTTCAAATCCATTGGAGGTAAAAACTGACCATCAGGTAATAAAGGCCAATTTTCATTTTGACCACTAACCCCAATAAAACGCTCGGCATAATCATACCAAGGAGCAATATCTTTGTAACGAATAGGCCAGTCATTTCCATGACCATCTTTGGCATTATCCTCAAAATTATGGTCACTGAAACGGTAACTTTGTCGTCCCCACATTAGGGATTTTCCACCTACGTGAAAACCTCTATACCAGTCGAAACGTTTGTCTTCGGTATACGGACATTCTAAATCATTAACCCACCATTTTTCATTGGCTTCAGAATAAGGATAATCACGTTTTTGAACAGGATGCGAATGTAATTGCTCTTGAGTCATCTTTCCTGCATGCTCAAATTCCCAAGGCGCTTTCATGGCAGAATCATAATCTTTTACATGTTCAATATTCATTCCGCGTTCTAACATTAAAACACGTAATCCTTTTTCGGTTAGTTCTTTTGCTGCCCAACCACCACTTATACCAGAACCTACAACAATTGCATCGTAAGTATTTTGTTTTTTTAAATTTGTATTTATTTCCATTACAGGCTAGTTATATTATATATTACAAAAAAATTAGTTAGTTGCCCAAGCTTTTTGACCTGGTTTATATTCGGCACTACCGTCATAGCGACCTGGTATCATAAGATATTCACGAGCTTGCGTACATCCAATTTCGGAAGAAAAATAACCTAAAAGAGTCAAATCTCTAGCGATTGTAAAAAACGAAGCTGTTTTCTTAGCGGCAATAGTTTCAGTTCTTAAATCAACTAGAATTTTTTGACGTTCTTCAATAGAAAGAGAAACGAAGTTTTTATTGTACGTTGTCATACATTTTTCTTCCATTTCTTTTAAACCCGAAGCAAATAGTAGTTGTACATCTACAGGATAGCAATCCCTAACCATCATAGGAATAAAAGTTCCTACACCAGCAGCTTTAGCACCAGGAGATGATTTTGTGGTTGGTAAAATTATATCTGCAAATTCAGCAAGTGTTTCTTCTTCTGAAGCAGAAAATGATACTCGGTTTTTTTCGTTTTCAGGTATTGCAAAACCTTCAAATAATGTTGCAATTGTACCCGACGAAATAGCCGTTCCTAATAATATCGCTACGTTTTTAAGCGCTCTTCTTCTATCCATTTGTCAAATTGTTAAAGATGTATGTTTTTTTGAAATAAATATGCAATTAATACATTGTTCCAATATTACTAAATTTACTGTTATAATCGCAATTTTATTTTCTTTAAAGAATGAAAAATATATAATTATTATTATTATTTGACTTTATCCTAATTATTTTTATATTTTTTGATTGGAAACAATTTTACATTATCATTTATTCAACAAAATAACATTTGGCTATTGAAAAGTAGATACAGATAGGGTTAAATCACAACAAATAACTATTATTTTACTTGTTAATTTTTAAATTAAGAGACAAAAATAATCTCATTGCTTAAAAAAGAGACAATAAAGATTCTGAATTATTTAAAATAGAGTTTAAAAGAAGGTTTTTAAAAAGTAGTATTTATAGGTATAAAGAAAGGGATGTATGAAGAAAATAAAAAATTTAATTCTATCTCTCAAACAATCCCAAAGTTCCGCCAACCCAATCCTTGTCTTTATTAAATTTAACACCTATCATTTCGCCACGACTTAAACGAACTAGGTTGCAAAGTAGAGTAGGAGTGGTATCTTCTTTTTTCCAAACGCAAAGCATACGAACTTCGGCTTTAACTTTTCCGTCTGGAGATTGCATAATTGGGATATAATTGACTTTTTTCTGTAGAATAAAAAGTTCTTTTTCAATTACGTTTTCAATATCTTCCTTATTTACATGAAAAACAACACCAGAACCTGAGAAAGAAAATAAAGGTTTCAGTACGTAATTTTCCAAATCTTCTGGAATTTCTTTCAAGTCGCTCAACAAAGTGGTTTCTATGAAATAAGGTCCTTTTAGGAAAGGCAAAATAAACTTGCTGATTCTAAAAAACCAGTTGGGATGTCCAGCCCATTCAACATCAAGATCGTCAGAGAAATGGAAATTCAGTTTTAAATCGGTTCGCAAATCCAATTCATCAAAAATGACACGATTATAAATTCGTTTTACTTGAATTTCTTCGCCATTTTCGTTTATATAAAAAAGTTGTTTGTCTTTTTTGATCAATTCGGTAACGCAAATAATTGGAATGCCAATATCTCTTCGGCAGTAATAAAAATCAATTTTTGTATTCTGTTTTTCGGGTTCAATTTCTAACAGAATGACGTTTTCTTTTGGATGATTATGGCAAATTACCTCTTCAAGTGTTTTGTTATATTCCTGCGGAGTAATGTCGTTAATAAATGGTGTCAATTCCTCAAGAAATGGATAATGATTTTTGAATTTTTCATATAAATTAACTTGATAATTGAATAACGATGGAAAACCTTGTACCTCAATTAGTTTTGGAACAATCGCTCCGTTTTCTTCACAAATTCCAAAATCGATTGCTAGAAATGTGGTGTGTTCGTCTTCATTTTGAACTTTGTGATTTAATTCTAATGATTTATCTGTTAGTCCTTTAAAACCTTTTTCTTGAATTAATTTTATAACATCTTCACAACCTTCAAGTAATTGCGATTTTAATTCATTGGAAATAAAAAAAGGAGTTTCTGCAATTCGAAAAGTAGGTTCATAATCAAAATCAGAAGCAATATCGTCTTTTAGTTCCTGATACTTTTTATCCGTAAATTGAGAATTAAATAGGTTACGATATTTTGGAATCATTTGAAATTGGATTTATTAATTTGACATGATTTTCTTGGTATTCATCAAATCATTAATGGCAATTCGAAGAAAATTAGGGATCATAGTTTCGTTAGTTCTATATATTTTATCATCGTCAACAATGTCTTCGAGCATATTTCTAAACTTAGTATTTCCCTTCATTTTTTTGATTTTTTCTTTGGTTTCACTATTTCTTAAACTAGTAATAAAACTCATAGGATCGGCTTCTGGATGAAATTGTGTACCCACAAAATAGTCCGAAAAACGTACCGCCATAATTGCTCTTTCGAACTTAACATTATCTCTAATTTTTTCTAAAGAAATGATTTTAGCTCCTTTTTTCGAAAAAACACTCAATTTGGGTTGAACCACTTGATAATCTCTTGAATCTATACCATAAAACGGATCTGCAAGACCGTCAAAAAGTGGATCTGTAAGTCCATCTTTTGTTTTATGAATGGTCATAACGCCAAAAGAAGTATCGTTTCGCTTAGTGATTTCGGCTAAGCCAAAGTGTTTGCAAGCCATTTGGAACGAGTGACAAATGAATAAAACATGTTTTTTAATCTTATTTTCATTGTTCCATTTTGATAATTCGTCTATAAAAGCATAGTATTTAGTATCCCAAGTTCCATCACCAATTAGCGGATTTCCTGGACCACCAGTAGATATATATATGTCGTATTTTTCTATTTCTGGAAATTCACATTTTCCTCTAATATCAAAAATTTTGAAGGTGACAATTTGATTAAATCTATTTACAATATCAATAATACAGCGCATTCCTTGATTGGGTTCGCCATTGTACATATCTAAAATTGCAATTTTTATTGGGCTATTATTCATTTTATTCTTAAGGAAATTGTAAATTAATTGCAAATGTATCGATTTTAAAATCTGAAATCAATAATCGTTACTCTTCAATCAAAAATCTAAAGACCTTTGCTGAATTCACCAGTAATAAAATCGACCACTTTTGTCATATCATTCGTTTGCTCGAAAATAGCCAATTGTTTGTCGGCACCTGTTCCGTTTTTTAAAATCGTATGTACATAATTTATTTGTTCACGACTTCCTAGTTCATCAACTACATCATCAATAAAATCAATTAATTCGAGAATAAGCATTTTTGTCTCCACTTCTTTTTGAAGACCAAAATCAATCATATTTCCTTCGATTCCGTAACGTGCAGCACGGAATTTATTCTCTTTTATTAATGCCAATCTATAAATATTAAAACTCATATTATGTAGGGACAATTTATACAATTTTGCCACAACTGCTTGAATAATAGCTACGATACACATTGTTTCCTGAACAGTCAAAGACATATCGGTGATACGAAATTCGATTGTGTCGTAAAACGGATGTAAGCGTAGATCCCACCAAATTTTCTTTGGATTATCGATACAATTGGTTTTTACTAAAGTCTCTAAATAGTTTTCATAAGCTGAGAGTGAATCGAAATATTCGGGTAAACCAGTCCTTGGAAACTTATCAAAAACTTTGGTTCTATAGGATTTGTAGCCTGTTTTTCTTCCTTCCCAAAAAGGAGAATTGGTAGAAAGCGCAAAAATATGAGGTAAGAAATAAGTCGCTTGATTCATTAATTGCAAACCTAATTCACGGTTTTCGATTCCTACATGGCAATGCATTCCAAAAATCACATTAGAACGCGCAGCGTCTTGCAACTCGTTTACAATATTGTGATACCGCGGATCATCGGTTATGTGCTGGTCTTGCCAATTAGAAAAAGGATGTGTTCCTGCACCGCCAACAATTAATCCTTGTTTATCGGCTAAATCAACAATTACAGATCTCAAAGTTTTAATTTCGGCTTCGGCTTCTTTGATATTATTGCAAATATTAGTTCCAACCTCTACCACCGATTGGTGCATTTCAGCTTTCACTTGATCGTTCAGAATTATTTTAGCACCATCAACAATCTTTGACAAATGTGAGCGTAAATCTCTGGTAACAGGATCTATAATTTGATATTCTTCCTCAACTCCAAGGGTAAAAACGGGTAGTTTTTTCATCGCAACATTTTTTGTATTTGAAGTCTATGACGAAGAATATGAACAATTGCATGTTCTATCATTGCTTCAAGATCATAAGTTGTCCAAGCCGTTTTTATTAAGAGATGCATCATATCATTATGAGATAAATAGCCTTTGTCTTTAAGGGTTACTTGAGTATATAGAAACATATATTCCAAGTTATTTTTAGCATCTTCTATGGTTTCAATTTTAAATTCATTGGCAAAAACTTCTTCACCAAATCTGTTTCGAATATAGTTTGCATACGAATAACCAGATCGTACAACATGGGTTATTACATTTCTAATCGATTTTGAATTCTCGTTTAACGAAGGATTTTTTATTTCGTTAAATTCTGAAAGAGAAACCCCAGACAATAAAGTCTGGAGTTCTATTATTGCTTTTTCGTATTCATCTGTAAGTGCGCCTGTTGCACCTTGTCTGTAAGTTTTCATTTTATTTAAATGGCTCTAAAAATTAATTGTTTTCCTTCAACTGCTTCTCTAAGAAATGTACCCCAAGTTAGGTTAATTTTTCCTGGTTTTTGCTTTTTTGCTACAGCAATTGCCATTTTTGCAGCTTCTTCGACCACCCATTCAAAATTTTCTGCACCAACAGAGTTTATATCTGCATCTGGAGCAGGATTTCCAAAATCTATTGCATAAGGAATTCCATCACGAACGGCAAATTCTACCGTATTAAAATCATAGCCTAAACCTTTGCAAAGCCTCAAAGTATAATCTTTTACTGTTGCCAATAGTTTTTTGTCGACAGGTGGACCATCAAGCACGTAGCGTAAATGATGCGGATTCCTTGGCTCATATTGCATAATTCGAACGACTTTACAACCCAAACAATAAACACGAAAATATTCGGTAAAAACAATTTCTTCCTGCAACATCATTACAAGTTGCCCCGTTTCTTGGTGCTTTTCCCAAAATTCTTCTTTATTTTCTAATCGGTAAACGTTTTTCCACCCGCCACCAGCATACGGTTTCATATAAGCGGGAAATCCAATATAATCAAAAATCGAATCCCAACTCATAGGATATTTCAGGTTTCGAAAGGATTTTCCAGTCGTATCCGTAGGATGTTCTGCCGAAGGAAGAAGAACGGTATTAGGTAACGGAACTCCTAAAGTATCCGCCAAAGCGTTGTTGAAAAATTTATCATCGGCACTCCACCAAAAAGGGTTGTTGATGACATTAGTTCCTGTCAATGCGGCATTTTTTAGATAAGCACGATAAAAGGGAACATCTTGTGAAATTCGGTCAATAATAACAGCATATTCTCCGCCTTTATTTTGAACCACTTTATCTATAGAAACAGCTTCGGCAATAATTCCTTTTTCGTTTTTTGAGTTTACTCGGTCTATAAATGCCTGCGGAAATGTATCTTCCATACCGAATAATATTCCAATTTTTTTCATTTATTATAATTTAGATTTTATAAAATGTTTTTGAATTTTACAGAGATTAAAAAAAATTAATTCTAGATAAATAATGAGGAAACATTTCTTTCCATACTGGCCAATCATGTTCTCTATCGAGTCTAATATCTAGCCAATGATGCACATTTCGATCACTTAAAACCTTGCTTAATTTTAGATTTGAAACGTAACAAATATCCCAGTTTGAAGTTCCTAGAACGATGTCCATTTTCCATAATTCGGGATCATTTAGTCCGTATAAATAATCTTCGGGACTGTTGTAATATACATCGTCATTATAAAAACCATCCATAAAACTTTTAATTTCGAAAGCACCGCTCATAGAAAAAACATGACTTACATAAGCAGGATGACGAAAGGCAAAATTAGCTGCATGATAACCACCAAAACTACAGCCAGCAAGAGCTACTTTTCCTGAAGACGTATTGTTTTTTACTTTTTCGACAATTTCATGGCAAATCATTTTATCGTACCAAACATGATTTTCTATGCGATGAATGGGATGAATTTGCTTGTTGTAAAAACTATCTTTATCAATACTATCGGGACAAAATATTTGGATTAAACCTTGCTCAATATACCATTTTGCGGAGTCAATTAGCCCCATATCTTTATTTTCATGAAAGCTTCCCATTGAAGTGGGAAATAGAATTACGGGATATCCCGCGTGTCCAAAAACTAACATTTCAATATCCTTGCTTAGGTTTGGGGAATACCATTTGAGATACTCTTCTTTCATAACTTTATTTTTAACAATTATAGTAAAAATAAACACATAAAAAACATATAATAATTAATTTATTGAATATTTAATCTTCGAAACAATGCTAATTTCTAATAATGATAAAACTCCTTTTAGCATATTAAAAGTTGGAATCAATTTATTTATAGCACTATTTTTAATGATTTCGAAAATATAATGGGAATCTTAATTTAAATAATATTAGATAAAAAGAAAGCTTTAATTTTACCAAAAACAAAAATAACAGTATGCGATTTCACACAAGAAAGTGGGTAAAACCTGAGGATTTAAATCCGAACGGAACATTATTTGGAGGTAAATTATTGGCTTGGATTGACGAAGAATTGGCTTTATATTCGATTATTCAACTAGAAAACACTAGAATTGTTACCAAACATATGTCTGAAATTAATTTCAGAAGTTCAGCAAAACAAGGAGATATTATCGAAATTGGTATTTCAGTTGTGAATTTTGGAAGGACTTCACTTACTCTAAAATGTGAAGCTAGAAATATGATGACTCGCGAAACCATTATTACTATCGAAAGTACAACTATGGTTAGCCTTGGAGCTGATGGAAAGCCAAAACCTCATGGAAAAACCGAAATTGAATTCGTAAAAGATCGTTTGGATTCTATTTAATCGGCAATAAAAACGCTTCTTCCTTCGGAAGGTAATTCGAAAAGCTCCAAGTCGAAATAGGAAACCGATGCTATAACATGATCGAAAATATCGGACATGATATATTCATAATTTTCCCATTTTTTATCTTTCGAAAAAACATATATTTCCAGCGGAATTCCTTGAGATGTAGGTTGTAATTGTCTACAAAGAAGTGTCATGTCTTTATTTAATCCAGCATGATTTTCAAGATATTTTGTGGTGTATTTTCGAAACAAACCCAGATTTGTCAAATTTCTGCCATTAAGAGATAAATCTCTGTCAATGTTATTTTGAGAATTATATTTTTCGATTTCGAATTTCTTCTTCTCAATATATTCTTTTATAATTTGAATTTTCATTAACTCATCGAGTTCTCCATTTTTTATAAAACGAACACTACTCGATTTTATTAAAACATGACGTTTGATTCTTCGTCCGTCTGATTTTTGCATTCCACGCCAGTTTTTGAACGAATCAGAAATTAGGCTATAAGTTGGAATTGTGGTAGTTGTATTGTCAAAATTCCGAACCTTAACTGTGGCAAGATTTATTTCGATAACATCCCCATCGGCACCAAATTTATCCATGGTAATCCAATCGCCAATGCGCAACATATCATTTACAGAAACCTGAATACTAGCAACAAACCCGAGTATTGTATCTCTGAAAATCAATAATATAATCGCTGAAATAGCTCCTAATGTGGTGACCAGTTTTTCAATTTTTATTTCAAATACTTCAGAGAATATTGCCGTAATTCCCATTATCCAAAGGATTATCATAATAACCTGAATATAGCTATCTATAGGTTTATCGCTGAATTTGGGTATTCCTTTTAGGTAATCTTTCAATGCGTTGAAAACGGTTCTTATTATCCAAAGTACTAGTATAATGATGTAAATTCCAATTAATTTTCCGAATATGCCTTCCCAATAATCGTATTCTTTTAAAATGATTGGAGCAGATTTATAGATAAATACTAACGGAATTAAATGCGAAATATAAACTACCGTTTTATTTGAAATCAGTAAATCATCAAATTTAGTTTTGGTTTTTCGGGCAACAATTGCCATAATTGTCACTAATAGAAACCTAAAAAAATTGAATATTAAATAGCATAAAATGCTTAGAATAAATATATTTATAATTAGGCTGGTATAGGCCGCAATTGTTTCTTCAAAACCCCATTTACGGAATAATGGATAGCACCAACTAAATATTTTTTCTAAGAATTTAGGCATTCTTTAAATATTTTTTTTCAACAAAAAATGTCGCAAAAGGAAGGAGTGAAGCGATTAGAACTGTCGAAAATATTTTTAAATTCCATTTTTGAGATTTTTTAATTAAAATTGCCAAAATAATATATCCTATAAAAAGCATTCCGTGCGTCATACCTATTGGATACAACAACGATTTATAAAGAACCGGATTTGTAGGTTTAATAAAAAGCATATTCGAAAATAAAACCAAATAAGATATTCCTTCTAGGATTGCAACGTTCTTAAAAATTTTGTCCATTAAAATGTTATTTTACATATTATATTGCAAAATTAAGGATTATCATTGATTTTTGAAGGATTCATTCCTAAACTAATTTACTTTTGCAAGTATAAACCCTGATAATGAGCAAGCGCGATTTAAAAAAATACCTAACAGAACTCAATAAAAAGCAACTCGAAGAACAAATCATCGAATTGTATGAAAAATTTAGTCCCGTAAAAACCTATTATGATTTTGCGTTTAATCCAAAAGAAGATATGCTTTTACAGGAAAGTAAACTCAAAATTTCGAACGAATTTTTTCCGCAAAGAGCAGCTTCTGGAAAACCTAGAAGACCAAAAATGCGGCGTTCTGTTGCTCAAAAATATATCAAACATTTTATTGTTTTGGGCGTAGATCCTTTCATAATTGGCGATGTTATGCTTTATTCGATAGAAATTGCACAAACTTTTTCGGCAGAGCGAATTGTAAAACAAGACTTATTTTTCAAAAGTATGTTCACCTCCTTTGAACAAGCCGTTATTTTTATGATTGCTAATGGTGTTTTAGAAGAATTTAGAACTAGAATTTTGGCAATTTCTAATGAAACAACTCGTCAAAACTGGTTTAATAGAGAAGAATTTTCTGCAATTATAGAACGTTTCGAATATTAAAATATTGATATAAAGGTTTTTAATTAAATATTCACTTTTATTTATAATTTATTTTGATGAAATAACTCTTTTTTAGGCGTATTTTTGCAAAAACCCAACGAAAAACAATGCCTCAAAATACAATAGAAACAGAAGTAGAAGACAGAAAAGAACTTTATTCCTATCAGAAAGGTGATATAGATGCCATTTTTGAAAGATTGGATAATGCTCCCATGAATCACCATTTGTTATATCAATTACCTACTGGTGGAGGAAAAACGGTTGTTTTTTCGGAAATTGTTCGACAATATTTATCAAAACACGACAAAAAAGTAGTTGTTTTGACACATCGAATTGAGCTTTGTAAGCAAACTTCAAAAATGCTAAAAGGGTTCGATGTCAAAAATAAAATCATCAACAGTAAAGTAAAAGAACTACCGGATCAAAACGATTATTCTTGTTTTGTGGCAATGGTCGAAACTTTGAAAAATCGTATCAATGACGAAAAATTACATCTCGATAATATTGGGTTGGTAATCATTGATGAAGCACATTATAATTCCTTTAGAAAATTATTAAGCTCTTTCAAAAACGCTTTTATTTTGGGAGTTACAGCAACGCCTTTGAGTTCAAACGTTAAATTGCCCATGCACGAGAATTACGATGAATTAATCGTAGGAGATACCATCAATTCATTAATTGAAAAAGGATTTTTGGCGAAAGCCGTAACCTATAGTTATGACGTGGGTTTAACTTCATTGAAAGTAGGAATAAATGGCGATTACACTGTAAAATCATCCGATGATTTATATACCAATATGGCAATGCAAGAGAAATTATTGCACGCATATACGGAGAAATCATTGGGCAAAAAAACGCTGATTTTCAATAACGGAATTAATACATCCTTATATGTATACGAAACTTTTAGAGAAGCAGGATACACGATTCGTCACCTTGATAACACCAGCAGTCCTGAGGAAAGAAAGGATATTTTGCAATGGTTCAAGAAAACTCCAGATGCCATTTTAACATCGGTTGGGATTCTTACCACAGGTTTTGATGAGCCAACAGTAGAAACGATTATCTTGAACAGAGCCACAAAATCATTGACCTTATACTTTCAAATGATAGGTCGTGGATCTAGAAAATTACCCAATAAAGATTCCTTTAATGTAATCGATTTAGGAAATAATGCCGCCCGTTTCGGTTTATGGAGCGAGCCTGTAAACTGGCAACATATCTTTAAATCACCTGAATTTTATTTAGAAAATCTGCGTGACGATACCGAAATCGAATTGTATTTCAAATACACAATGCCACCAGAACTTCGTGCTAAATTTGCCAAAACTGCAGATGTAACTTTTGATGTTGATGAAGAACACAAGCAAGTAATTGCTCAAAATTTGCGCTCTAAAGTAGTTTTAGAAAAATCAATGGAGCAACATGCAGCCATGTGCGTTGATAATACCGAAGAATTACGAGATGCAAAAGCCTTATTCAAAGAGTTAGATCCAGATATTGATTGCCGTTTGAAACGCTATGCAAAATGTTTGAGCCAATGTAGCAAAAACTACCGCGAATGGCTGGTAGACGACTATAAACTGAAATTAACGTTATTAATAGGGAAGAAGTATCGGGAGAAAATCATGAGTGAAGCCGATTAATTTTCAGGAGTTATTTCCGAACTGGCGAAGCAATTCGTTGCAATCTTTTCTTTTTTAAAGAAAAAAAAGGATTTCCACTACTATCTGGGCTAGGTAATTTATTTACAAAACAACAATTTTATAAAATTATTAAATCTAAAAAATGTCAAAACAATTCTCTGATTTAGGAATCTCAGCGCCTTTGCTAAAAGCCATAACTGAGTTAAAATTTGTTGCGCCAACAGAAATTCAAACAAAGACTATTCCGTTACTTTTATCAAATACTACTGATTTTGTTGGACTTGCCAAAACAGGAACAGGAAAAACAGCCGCATTTGGTTTGCCATTATTACAATTAGTAGACACAAATTCTCCGATAGTTCAAGCTGTAATTCTAGTTCCAACACGGGAATTAGGACATCAGATTTTTAGTAATTTAGAAGCTTTCGCTAAATATTTACCTGAGGTTTGCATCGCAGCAACTTGCGGAGGGATTCCAATAAAACCACAAATAGAACGATTAGAATCTCCAACACATATAGTAGTGGCAACGCCTGGTCGTTTAATTGATTTGATCCAACGCAAAGCAATTCATTTAAAAGAAACCAAATTTCTCGTTCTTGATGAAGCCGATGAAATGGTTTCTATTTTAAAAGAAAGCTTAGACGAAATTATTGCCGAATTACCAAAGAATCATAAAACTTTTTTGTTTTCGGCTACAATGCCAGGAACTATTAAGCAATTAATACAGAATTACTTAAACAAAAATGTTGTACAAGTAAGTGCAGACATGCAAACAATTGGAAATCAAGGAATAGATCATCAGTATATTGTGGTAAATCCCATCGAAAAACTCGATGTTTTGATGCATTTTCTAACTTCAAAAGAAGGAGAACGAGGTATTATTTTTTGTAAAACTAAAGCAGCTGTCAATAAATTGGCTAAAAATCTTGCTATTAACCGATTTTCATCTGGAGCATTGCACGGCAGTTTATCGCAAGGAATTCGGGATCGAATTATGGAACAATTTCGTGAAGGACACATTAATATTTTGGTTGCAACCGACTTGGCAGCAAGAGGAATCGACGTAAAGGAAATATCCTATGTCGTAAATTATCATTTACCCGATGTTTATGAAGCATACGTACACCGCAGTGGAAGAACCGCAAGGGCAGGAGCAAAGGGACTTTCATTAACTGTTTTGCAACAAGAAGAAGTTGTTGAAATTGCTGATTTCGAAAAAGAATTGGGAATAAAATTCACCCAATTAAAAAAACCTTCATTAGATAATATTGAAGAAAATAATACGTTACTATGGGCGAAACAAATCTTTAAAACAAAACCCAATCACGAAGTTTCTTCTGAATTTAAGGATAAAATCAAGACTGTTTTTCATCATTTGACTAAGGATGAATTGATAGAAAAATTATTGGCTAATCAATTGCTTCAAAATAAAGTAGAGAAAGAAAAACCAGTAAAAAACATAAATCAACCAATTAGATAATAATTGACTTTTTATAATTTTAAGTACCTTTTTTTATTGTATGTTTGTTTTTTTTTAAAAATAAATAACTTTAATAAGGTTTTTAGTAGATCTAATAGAATAAATTGACCATCAAATTGAAAATAATAAAAACATATTAAATGAAAGTTCTCTCAAATCAAACATTAATAGTTCAGCTTTCAATCTATGGTGGAATATTAATTTTTTTCTGGTTATTGGAGTTGCTAATTTTTCCTCAAAAATTAAAAAATAAAATTGCACATACAACTATAAATGCAAAATTTTTGTTTTTTGTACTTCCTGTTCAGGTTCTACTGTCATTAGTCGTTTTTTATGTATCAAGGAGTACCGAAACTGCTAAATGGGGTATTCTTCACTTTTTACCGGATACAATTAATCCTTTTCTGTTTTTTATTTTAGCATTTCTTATTTTAGATTTATTTGACTATATGTATCATTTTATGATGCATAAAACCCCCCTTTTTTGGAAATTTCATCAGGTTCATCATAGCGATATGCAGGTTGATATTTCAACTACTGTGAGAGAACATCCAGGAGAAACATTTATAAGAGTAAGTTATTTGATAGTAGTTATTTGCATTGTTGGTGCAGCACCATGGGTACTTATTTTAAAACAATTTATTCAAAGTTTTTCTAATTTGGCATCGCATACAAGAATTATTTTACCGAAAAAAGTTAATGATATTGTTTCGAAATTTTTCGTTACACCAAATACACATCATATTCATCATCATTATCAATTGCCTTATACAGATAGTAATTTTGGAGACGTATTAACGATTTGGGATAGACTTTTTTCTACTTTTTCTAAAATGGAACCCTCTCAAGTTGTTTTTGGTGTAGATACAAATATGAATTCCGAAGAAAATATGGATTTTAAAAACTTGATTTATCGCCCTTTTGAAGAAAAAATTAAAGGATAGTAAAATTCTTAACTCGAAAATTTATTAAATTTTATTGATGTTTTGAGAATAATATTTAGTTTGTAAAACCATTTCAAAATCTACTAAAGTATTGTTTACTAGGCAATATTCCATTTTACCATTTTCATAAATATATTTGTCTTTATGGCTACTTTTAGGATCAAGCAATTGGAAACTTTTGTTGTTTACAAGTTTAATGGATTTAAAATAACCTTCAACTTCTTCAAATATTTTTTCATTGTCTTTTGGTTTGTAAAAAGGTAATATAATTGAACTGGCATAAATGGGTTCATATACTAAACTCGTTTTACCATCATGTATAATGATGTATTTGCCATTTTTTGAAGTTATCGAAGATTCTTCCTTAATTTTATTATTTTTATAAAATTTGTAATCACTTTCATAAAGTTTACCATTTTCAAAAACAACTTTCATGATAGTTTTAATCTGTGTTGAACCCAAAAAACTAATTTTTGCGTCTGTATCAGATAAATAAGTTACAAAATTCCCCTGAACACTTTTTTTTGCCGTAACAGTGCCAATAATTTTGCCAGAGACTTTTAAGTCATAAACCAAAGTTTCTGTTTGGGCATAAGTTATCATATAAAAAAAAGAACAACAAAAGCATAGGAATAATTTCATAGATTTAACTTAAAGATTAATTTTTCGAAATATAACTATAAGTATTTATATTTATAGAATATTTCTTTTTTTAACATAAATTTTTACATTGTATTTTTTTGCACTATAATTTATATTATGTAAAATAGAATTCATAATAAATAGATATACTAAAGAATAAATGTAGATTTAATTCTACATATAATAAAATTATTTTCACAGGCTAACACAACTATGTAAAGTTAAATTTATTATTTTTACAATTGACTTACTAATAAAACTATGAACACAATAGCTGAAAACATTGCTGATTTTTTAAAAGAATATTCACCATTTAATAATTTAACATTTCAAGAATTATCTGAAATTGCTACAAGTATTCGTGTTGTAAATCTAGAAAAAAATAAAACTTTATTTAAAATCAATGATGATTTGCATGATAGTTTTTATGTTGTAGCCTCTGGTGTGATTAATTTATCAATAATTGCTGATGCTGAGGAAACTTTATTAAATAAATGTATTGAAGGTGATATTTTTGGCTTAAGACCTTTTTTTGCTAAAAATAAGTACATGATGACCGCAAAAGCACGTGAAGAAAGTATAATTTATGCAATCCCTATAGCAACTTTTCGACCATTTGTAGCTAATAATTCAGCAGTTTTAGACTTTTTATTAGAAAGTTTTGCCTCAAATACAAGTAATCCAGGTGATAAAGAAAATTTAAGAGGAAAATTAATATCTGATAATGTTTACTATTCTGACCAACAATCAGAAATTCAATATTTTCAGACATTAACATATAATACCATACCTTTAGTTGCTACTGCATCAAGTATTATTCAGGATATTGCTCAACTTATGACAAATACCCTTACAAATAGTGTTGTAATATGCGAAAACAATAATCCTATTGGTATTGTAACCCATACTGATATGTGTACCAAAATTGCTACAGGTCGGTTTCCCATTTCAACTACAATTGACAAAATTATGTCTTCACCAGTTGTAACAGTTGTAGAAAATGTTTCTTTGGCTGAAGCTCAATTACTAATGTTAAAACATAATGTAACTCATTTATGTGTAACTCATGACGGTTCAGATAAATCAGCAGTTAAAGGAATTATTTCTGAACACGATTTAATTGTTGCTCAAGCCAGTAATCCAGGTGTTTTAATAAAAGAAATAAAACGTTCTCAATCCTCAAAAGATTTAAAACTAATTCGAGAACGATTAACCGATATCATCCAAAAATCAATCCATAAAAACATACCGCTTTCTCATGTTAATAAAATTGCCAGTGAAATTAATTCGGCAATTATTAAAAGAGCTGTCGAATTATCAATTTTGGATTTAGGCTCACCTCCTGCCCGTTTTGCTTGGTTAAGTATTGGTAGTCAAGGTCGAAAAGAGCAATTGTTACTTACAGATCAAGACAGTATTTTAATTTTTGAAGACGTTACCGCCGATAAATATAGAGATGTAAAAGATTATTTTCTCAAATTAGGAAAAAGGACAACTGCAATTCTCGAAAAAGTAGGATACCAATTATGTCCAAACGGTCATATGGCTAGCAATATGCTTTGGTGTAAGTCACTGACTGATTGGACAAAACAATATAATAATTGGATAAACACTCCAGGTGAAAATAGTAATGATATTAGCAGTATTTTCTTTGATTTTGAAATTGCTTTTGGAGAGCAAAAAATTGAAGAAGCCATTGAAAATGTTATTTTTAACAATATTCACAATAACACTTTATTCTTTGATTTTTTAGGAAACGATGCTTTGAGAAAAAATTCACCGTTAAGTTTTTTTAAGAAATTTATCGTTGAAGAAGAAGGAATAAATAAAGATAAATTTGATATTAAAACACGTGCTTTAATGCCTCTTATAGATGGTGCACGTTTATTTTCTTTAAGTCATAATATAAAAGGTATCAATAATACCTATTTAAGATTCAAACAATTAGCAATTGCGGATTCTAAAAAAAGTGAAATTTATCTTAATTGTGCAGAAGCCTTTTTAACCTTGTCAAAATTTAGAACATTAGAGGGTTTAAAAAATGATAATTCGGGTCAATTCATAAATTTGCAAGAATTAACAAAAGTAGATAGGGAAAATTTAAAAAATGCTTTAGCACCAATGAAGGAATTGGAAGAATTAATAAAAAACAAATTTCAATTAACTCAATTCTCATAAAATGTTAGACTGGCTAAAAAATATTAATAAAGAACATCCAGAGTTTTGGAAAACTTATTTATCTAAATTCGAAAAAAAATCGGATAGATTTGTTGTTTTATCCACTGAAACCTCAGGTTTAAACCCAAATACGGATGTAATTACTTCCATTGGCTCTTTTGGAATAATAAATAATACTATTTTTATAGGAGATAATTTTGAAGCTGTTTTACTGCAATACAAATTTTTTCACGACAACGGTCTCACAAATGAGTTTGTTGTTGAGAGTAAAATGAAAAAAATTGGCGAGCCAGAAGCTATACAAGCTTTTATCGAATTTATTGGAAATTCCGTTTTGGTAGGACATCATATTGATTTTGATGTGGAGATGATTAATGCTTCCTTAGAAAGATTAGGCTGCGGAAGACTGAAAAATCAAGCTTTGGATATTGATATAATGTACCGAAAATTACAAGATATTAGTAATAAACAATTTTCGCTTGATGAATTATGCGAAATATATAAAATTCCTAAAAGCGACCATAATTCTTCTTCCGAAGATGCATATAAAATAGCCTTACTTTTTCTAAAATTGAAATCACGTTTAGGGATAAATTAGAAAGAAACAATTTGTCTAAATCTGCCATGATGACTTATTGACACAGACTTTATAACTAAATTTTCTTTTTTGCAATAACTTGGAATTCCATTGTTTTTTTGAATGTTTTCTGAGTTTTCCAAAATTTTTATTGCATCAAAATCTTGACTATTTACAACTGCAATTGTATTGATAAATTGGCTTGTAATAGTTGTTTTTGTGAAATATAAGTTCTCTTTTATTACTACTTTTCCAAAATAAAAGCCATCAATAATTTCCAAATCAAAACACTCCAATTGCAAAGGAAAATACCCCCGAATTTGAGTTTGTCTATTGTAAATTTTATAAGCCGCCTCTTTTCTACTCCATAAATTCCAAACCATTAGTTCCTGATTTTTGGCTTTCGAAATCATTATTTGCTCTTTTTCGGTAAAGATTTTATCCAAAAAACCTTTTCGTTTCCAATTGCTTTCTTTTTTGGTCAAAGCCAAATCGACAATATCGTTTCCTATCACTTTTCGGATAATTTGGTTTCAATTATTTCTATGGCAGATTTTACATCCAGCATTCGTTCCATGGATTGATTATCGATTACAATATTAAATTCTTCTTCAATATCTAAAATCACATCGACTAAATTTGCCGAATTTATTTGTAAATCATTAATAAAATCTGTTCTTTCCGTTAAATTATCAAACGCTTCCTGGTTTTTGATATATGGCTTTATGATACTTTTTAACTTCTCGATAATTTCTTGTTTGTTCATATTTTAGTTGTATTTTTTAAAAATTACACATCCATTTACGTCTCCAAAACCAAAACTGGCTTTTGCAATAATATTCAATTCTTTTTTAATTAATTCTTGTGGAATTCGCCTAGCATCAATTATAGCTGTTATATCAGGATTCAAATCTTCACAATTGATATTAGGAAAAATAAACCCATGATGCAATTGCAAAACTGCGGCAACACTTTCAATACTTCCCGCTCCAGACAAACAATGTCCGATCATTGATTTGAGTGAATTTATATAAGGAAAATCTATTCCGCTTCTGTTCAAAGCTTCACTCCAATTTTGAATTTCTAAAGTATCTTTCGTCGTGGCGGTCAAATGTCCGTTGATAGTATCAATTTCATTTGGATGAATTCCAGCATTATTAATTGCATCTTGAATACATTTTTGCACCGCAACAGAATTTGGCGCAGTCATAGTTCCTTGACCTCGTTGCCCTCCAGAATTTACGTTTCCGCCAAGAACTTCGGCATAAATCTTTGCTCCTCGTGCCAAAGCAGTTTCTAAATTTTCTAAAACCAATGCCCCTGAACCACTTCCCGGAACAAATCCTGAAGCGCTTATACTCATTGGTCTTGAACCTTTTTCTGGTGTTTCATTATGCTTAAAAGTACAGACTTTCATAGCATCAAAACCGCCCCAAATATAAGGCCCGGAATCGCTTGTACTTCCTGCCAAAATGCGTTCAGCTTGTCCTGATTTTATTCTTTCAAAAGCCATTAAAATACTTTCGGTTCCAGTTGTACACGCAGATGAATTGGTTGTCACTTGATTTCCTAGACCTAATTTTCCTCCTAAATAAGCGCTCACGCCACTATTCATGGTTTGTGCAACGGCTGTACTTCCTAATCTTCGGGTTTGAAAATCATCAATTTTATAGATACTTTCTCGAAATTTATCAATTCCAGAAGTTCCTGTTCCAAAAATAGTTCCGCTATCCCAATCGGGTTCGTCATTGATTTCCATTGATAATCCTGCATCTTTCCAAGCATCAATTCCAGCAATTACACCATATAAAATCCCTTTGGAATTAAAATTTCGAAGTTCCAATTCGGAGAAATAATTCAATGCTAATTCTGTCGAAATTTCAGGTTTTCCAGCTATTTGACAAGAAAATTGCAATCGTTCTAATTCTGCATCGTGCTTTATCCCCGAAATTCCATTTTTTAAGGCATTGGTAAACGCATCAAGCCCACCTCCATTTGGAGCAACAATACCAAGACCTGTAATCACGACACGTTTATTCATGTTTTTTATTTTTTTGTCATTTCAACGAAGGAGAAATCACATTAGTTGCTCTCGTTATTTGATTTCTCCTTCGTCGAAATGACAAAACAGAAAGATTCATATTAGAACTCCAGCTATTATTCCGCTACAAACTTCTTCTCCACTCTCGTTTATCGTCTTGACTTTGCATTTCAATTTTCCAAATCTAAAATAAATTTTCTCTGAAATTACAGTTACTTTTTCTCTTGGAAATACAGGTTTTAAAAACTCTATATCCGTTGATGATAAAGCAATTGAAGTATTTATATTAAACTCATTATTTAATAAAAAAATTCCCAAACAAACTAATCCAATTTGTGCCATAACTTCAGTCAAAATAACCCCAGGGGTGACCGGTTTTTCCTTGAAATGACCTTTATAAAAATCTAAATTTTCATCAAAAGTATAGGTTCCTTCCACTCCATTTTCATCTATATGCAGTAATTCATCCACAAATAAAAAGGGTTTGGAATATGGTAATTTAGATATAATTTCTTCCTTGGTCATCAATATTTTATTTAAAATCGCAACAAAACTTTTTGAGCTGAAAACCCAGGACCAAAACTCAACATCAATCCTATTTCGTCTTTATTTGGTTTTTTATCCATAATTTGTTCCAAAACATATAAAACTGTAGCACTCGACATATTTCCGTACGATCGCAAAACTTCTTTAGTGTCGTCTATGTTTTTTCCTAAATCAGAAAATAAATTCTCGACGGTTTGAACAATTTTTTTGCCACCAGGATGAAAAATTAAATGGTTCAAATCCTCCATTTTCAGATTATTTTTATCTAAAAAAGGATTAATAATGTCAGGAAAGTGATTTGAAATTGTAACCGGAACATCAATATCCAAAATCATTTGCAAGCCTGAATTGGTGAGTTTGAATCCCATAAGATGTTCCGCATCATAAAAATGATACATTTCTTCATCCAAAATTTCTGGTCCTTCATCATCATCATGTGATGAAAGCAAAACACAAGCCGCTCCATCACCAAAAATTGCGGCGCTCACAATATTAGCCATCGAAAAATCATCGAGTTGAAAAGTGGCCGTTGGACTTTCGACAGCAATAACAGCTGCTCGTTTTCCTGGATTTGCTTTCAAGAAGTTTTTGGCATAAATAATCCCCGAAATTCCTGCTGCACATCCCATTTCGGTTACTGGAAGCCGAACAATATCCTGCCGTAATTTCAGTTTATTGATTAAATAAGCGTCCAAAGACGGAATCATAATTCCAGTGCAACTTACTGTAATGATATAATCTAAATCTTCGGGATTCCAATTGGATTTAGCCAATGCTTTTTCCAACACTTTTGTCCCTAATTGAATCACTTCGCGAACGTAAATGTCATTTCTTTCTTCAAATGAAGTATTCGAAAAAACTTCGATTGGATCCATAATAGAATACCTTTTATCTACCGCAGCTCCTTCGAAAATTTTCTTAACTTTCTTAATAAAACGAGAATCTTGACCAATAAGCCAAGCGTCAAGAAAGGGAATGATTTCCTCCGTAGTTCTGGAATATTTAGGTAATTGCTTAGAAACAGATTTGATTTTTACACTCATTTTTTCTCCTCTTTTTTTACAATCCATTGGTAACGAAAAGCCCATTTCCATTGAATTTTATAATTAGTAAAGTTTAATTTTTTTGAAAAATTTACTAATTCTTCCTTTTTAAATCCTCTTAATATTGAAACTAATCCATCTTCTCGCGACATGGCATTCAACTGAAAAACGAAACATAAAACTTGAAATAACCGATACGCTAAAGCACTTCGATGCAAGTCATTTATCACAATTCCAACTCTCGAATTGGTATTAAAAACAGTCATTAATTGTATAATTTCATCGTCTTTAAAATGATGTAATGTCAATGTACATAACACAATATCATACTTTAATTCGGTGAAAGCCTTCTCAAAAACATCTTCGCATTGATACGTTATATTGGGATAATTTTCGGATAGAGATTGAGCGTGTTTTATCGTAAAATTATTGGCATCAATTCCTATTAATCGAAAATTCAAATTATGTTTTAAACCATAATTCGCTAATGTTCGCAACATATCTCCGTTGCCACAACCAATATCAACAATTACAATTTCGGATTGTTTAGGAATATTCACAACCAGATCTTGAACTGCTTGTAAAGTTAGTTGGTTTCCGCCCAAGAGCTGATTTATTTTTGCAATTTTATCCAATGCATCACTTAAGATTTCACCTTCCATGGCAAAATCATCCATTATTTCAGGCTCATCCGATCTAAATTTTGTATTTATAAACATTTCATGATTTTAAAATTATTGGCTTGCCATGCGTTTTCCGAATGATTTTTGGCAACATGAATGGAAATATAATCAATAATTGCATAAGAATGGAAGCTAATTTTTCATGCTGCACTATTTTCGACAAAAAACGTCCCATTGCAAGTCTGTTTTTAAAATTCGAATTCCACTGTTGAATATATTTTTCTTCTAATTCTTTTCTGGAATTAATCCTATTGTCTAAAAAATCAATAATTAATTCAGAAGCTATTTTTGCACTATGAATTGCCATTGCCATTCCGTTTCCACACAAAGGATGAATTAATCCAGCAGTATCGCCAATCATCAAAATATGATTTTCGACAGTGGCTTTTTTCTCGAAACAAATTTGGCTTATTGTTAATGGCTTTTCGAAAAGCAAGGTGCTAATTTCGAAAATTGATTTCAAATTTGGATTTTGACACATTACTTTCGATTGAAATTCTTCTATATTTTTATGTTTTTTAAAAGTTTCATAATCAACCAAATAACAGATGTTAATTATGTTATTTTCAACATTCGAAACACCACAATAACCACCTTCAAAATTATGTAATCCAACTAAATTAGCTGAAAATTTTCCAGAATAATGTGCTTTTATGGCTAACCAAGGTGATTTCTTTTGAATGAAATCGCGATTGAGTTTTTGATCGATATTCGAACGTTTTCCAAAGGCTCCAATTGCAATTTTCGACTTTAATTTTAAATTATTGGAAGTAGAAACATGAAATTGGTTTTCGACAAATTGAATGTCAATTACTGAATCTTGTATAATTCGGCAACCATATTCTACAGCTTTTTCGGATAGATAATTATCTAATACGTAACGACTTATTCCAAATCCTCCAAGAGGTAATTCGCACGAAATGACTTTTCCTTTTGTATTCGAAAATTCTAATTTATCTATATTTGAAGGTTTTAAGTCGGAAATTTTTAATCCTAAATATTCAAAATAAGGTAAAACTTCATTCGAAATATATTCTCCGCAAACTTTGTGTTTCGGAAATTCATTTTTTTCAATAAGGATAACCTTCAATCGTGATTTCGATAAATGAATGGCACTTGTAAGACCTGCTAATCCTCCGCCAATAATTACAACATCTGAATTTGCTCCCATAGGCTGGCTAATTTAGTATTTTCCTTAGTAACATTTTCAATATTACCATTACTTTATATATTGTTGAAGATTTTAGAAATAAAAAAAGGCAAAATAGAAATTTCTACTTTGCCTTTAATCACAATAATTCAGGATTACCCCACTTAACTTTCCAACTCCTTTTCAAGTTAAGTGAATGTAAACAACAATATCTTTTGGGGGTCTAATAAGTTTTAACTAATTCAAAATATTATAAAAACAAGAGATAAAGGGCGAATCCCAACACACATTGTGTAATATTATATTAACCTATTTTTTTCATTGCAGTCATTGATTCTCTCAACCAAGCTCCTACTTCTTCGATAGGATGTTGACGAATGCTTTTGTTTACCGCAATAAGAACTGCATTGTCTACTCCGTTTGAAGTTGAAAATGGTTTTCCGATAATTTTAGTCTCCACTGTTTTCATGAAATCAGTTAATAATGGTTTACAAGCGTGATCGAATAAATAACAACCGTATTCCGCAGTATCAGAAATAATTCTGTTCATTTCGTATAATTTTTTTCTTGCTACAGTGTTTGCAATCAAAGGCAATTCGTGTAAAGACTCATAATAAGCTGATTCTTCAATAATTCCTGATTCAGTCATAGTTTCAAAAGCTAATTCAACACCAGCTTTAACCATTGCAATCATCAAAATTCCGTTGTCAAAATATTCTTGTTCCGAAATATGAGCCGCTGTTGGAGCCGTTTTTTCGAAATTAGTTTCGGCAGTTGCAGCTCTCCAAGTCAATAAATTAACATCATTGTTATCCCAGTCGATCATCATATTTCTTGAAAATTCCCCAGAAATAATATCGTCTTGATGTTTTTGGAATAATGGACGCATAATGTCTTTCAATTCTTCAGCAATTTCGTAAGCTTCTATTTTTGAAGGATTGTTCAAACGATCCATCATATTGGTGATTCCACCATGTTTCAAAGCTTCGGTGATAGTTTCCCAACCGTATTGAATTAATTTTGAAGCATAAGCTGGTTCGATTCCTTTTTCGACCATTTTGTCAAAACATAAAATAGAACCTGTTTGCAACATTCCGCAAAGGATTGTTTGCTCACCCATTAAATCTGATTTTACTTCGGCAACAAAAGAAGAGTTCAAAACTCCTGCTTTATGTCCTCCTGTAGCAACTGCATACGCTTTTGCTTGTTCGAAACCTTCATTATTTGGGTCATTTTCAGGGTGAACCGCGATTAATGTTGGTACACCAAAACCTCTTTTATATTCTTCACGAACTTCAGATCCTGGACATTTTGGAGCACACATAATTACTGTGATGTCTTTACGGATTTGCATTCCTTCTTCAACGATGTTGAAACCGTGAGAATACGCTAATGTTGAACCATTTTTCATTAATGGCATGATGGCAGTAACTACCGCAGTGTGTTGTTTATCAGGTGTAAGGTTACAAACCAAATCAGCCGTTGGAATTAATTCCTCATAAGTTCCCACTTTGAAACCATTATCAGCAGCATTCATATAAGAAGCTCTTTTTTGAGCAATTGCTTCAGCACGCAAAGCATAAGAAATATCTAAGCCAGAATCTCTCATATTCAAACCTTGATTTAAACCTTGAGCTCCGCAACCTACGATAACTACTTTTTTCCCTTTAAGTGCTTCGATTCCGTTTGAAAATTCAGATTGATCCATGAATTCGCAAACGCCTAATTGTTCTAATTGTAATCTAAGTGGTAATGAATTGAAATAATTTGCCATTTTTTAATTTTTAATATTTAATAATTGAAAGATTTAATAATTGAAAGATTTCATTCGAAATGAAACCCGTAAACTGAACTCTATTTAAGCTCTTCTAATAATAAGGATGAAATTTCCATCTTTTCTTTGGAAACTGAAATTCTTCCTGAACGTACAAATTGCATGATTCCAAAAGGCTTTAATTTCTTGTATAATTCTTCAATTTCAGAACGTTTTCCTGATTTTGAAATCACAAAAAAGTCTCTTGAAACGGTTACAATTTCCGAGTGGCTTTCTTTGATGATGTTTTGTATTTGTCTTTCGTCGAATAATAAGCTGGATTCAATTTTAAAGATTGCACTTTCCAAGAAAATGGTTTCTTCGTCAACATGATAAAAAGCTTTTACAACTTCGATTTGTTTTTCAATTTGACCTACAATATTTTGAACCCATTTTTCAGTCGTGTCTACTACAATGATGAATCTTGAAATATGTTCAATTTCAGATTCGGATACATTTAGACTTAATATATTGATATGGCGTTTCAAGAATATTCCTGATATTCTATTTAGTAAGCCAACGTTGTTTTCTGAATAAACAGAAATGGTGAATGTTTTATTTTCCATAATATTAGCTTAACCGCATTTCTGAAACCGATGCTCCTGTTGGGATCATTGGAAATACATTATTTTCTTTTTCTACCATTACTTCAAGGAAATAGGATTCTTTTGAAGCTAACATTTCGGCAACAGCTGCATCCAAATCTTCTCTTTTTGTCACTTTTTTTGATTTTATATGATAGCCTTCGGCAATTGCAACAAAATTTGGATTTGTCATAATCGTTGAAGCATATCTTTTATCAAAAAATAATTCTTGCCATTGACGCACCATGCCTAAAAACTCATTATTAAGAACAACAATTTTTACTGGAACTTTTGTCTGGAAAATGGTTCCTAATTCTTGAATAGTCATTTGAAAACCACCATCGCCAATAATTGCAACAACTTCACGATTTGGCATTCCCATTTTTGCTCCAATAGCAGCTGGTAATGCAAATCCCATTGTTCCTAATCCTCCCGATGTAATATTACTTTTTGTCGAATTAAATTTGGCATAACGGCAAGCAAACATTTGGTGTTGCCCTACGTCTGAAACCATAATTGCATCTCCATTCGAATGTTTGTTAATCATTTCGATGGTTTCACCCATAGAAATTCCATCGTGTGATGGCGTCAATTCTTCTCCGATAACGGTGTCAAATTCGATTTTATATTTCGCTTTGAATTCGTTGTGCCAAGAATTGTGTTTTTTGCTTTCGATATTCGGAAGTAATGCTTGCAAAGATTCTTTTACGTCTGCCAAAATTGCTACGGTAGTTTTTACATTTTTATCGATTTCCGAAGGATCGATTTCAAGATGTATTACTTTAGCTTGCTTGGCATAAGTGGCTAAATTTCCGGTAACACGATCATCAAAACGCATTCCGAGTGCAATTAAAACATCGCATTCGTTAGTCAATAAATTAGGACCATAATTTCCGTGCATCCCAACCATTCCCACATTAAGTGGATGTTCTGTTGGCAAAGCTGAAAGTCCTAAAATTGTCCAAGCAGCAGGAATTCCTGATTTTTCTACCAATGCTTTTAATTCCGCTTCGGCTTCGCCAAGAATAATTCCTTGACCAAATATGATGAACGGTTTTTTGGCACTATTGATTAAATCCGCAGCTTCTTTTACCTTGTCAAGATTTAAAGTAGGTTTTGGATTGTAGCTTCTAATGCTGGTACATTTTTTATAGCTAAATTCAATTTCGTCAAACTGAGCATTTTTTGTAATATCTATCAAAACTGGACCTGGACGACCTGATCTTGCAATATAAAAAGCTTTGGCGATGATCTCTGGAATTTCGTGAGCTTCGGTAATTTGATAATTCCATTTGGTTACAGGTGTCGAAATTCCTATAATATCTGTTTCCTGAAAAGCATCTGAACCCAATAAATGTTTACCCACTTGACCTGTAATGCAAACCATTGGAGTTGAATCTATTTGTGCATCGGCAATACCTGTTACCAAGTTGGTAGCTCCTGGTCCTGAAGTCGCTATTGCAACACCTACTTTACCAGTAGCTCTTGCAAAACCTTGGGCAGCATGAGTAGCACCTTGTTCGTGACGCACCAAAACGTGATGCAATTGATCTTTAAATTTATATAATTCGTCATAAACTGGCATTATCGCACCACCTGGGTAGCCATAAACCAAGTCTACTCCTTCTTCTAGTAAACATCGAATAACGGCTTCTGCGCCTGATATTTTATTATTTTCCATTGATTGTTTTTCTTTTTAAATAGTTGAAAACTCTTTGGTTTCAACTCTTCATTTTTTATTTACTTATCAGTAACACATCCTGTAGATGCGCTTGAAACTGATCTTGCGTATTTAAGTAAAACTCCTTTTGACGCTTTCAAAGCAGGTTGTACCCAAGCAGCTTTTCTTCTAGCGAATTCTTCATCAGAAATTTTTAAATTGATGGTGTTTTTTACAGCATCGATTGCTATAACATCTCCGTTTTCTATTAATGCTATTCCACCACCATCATAAGCTTCTGGTGTAATGTGACCTACCACAAAACCATGTGATCCACCTGAAAAACGACCATCTGTAATCAAAGCTACTTTGTCTCCTAATCCAGCTCCCATAATAGCTGATGTAGGCTTTAACATTTCTGGCATTCCAGGCCCACCTTTTGGACCACAATACCTAATGACGACTACATCACCCGGTTTTATCAAGCCTGCTTCTAATCCTGGGATTACCGTAAATTCACTTTCGAAAACAACGGCAGTTCCTTCAAAATATTCTCCTTCTTTTCCGCTTATTTTCGCAACACAACCTTCTGATGCTAAATTTCCGTAAAGAATTTGAATATTTCCTGAAGCTTTTAATGCGTTTTGAATTTCATAAACAATCTCTTGCCCTTCATCTAAATCAGGAACCGATTCTAAATTTTCGGCAACTGTTTTCCCTGTTACGGTTAAACAATCTCCGTGAATGAAACCTTCTTTCAATAAGTATTTCATCACTGCAGGAATGCCTCCAACAGCGTGTAAATCTTCCATCATGAATTTTCCACTTGGTTTTAAATCGGCTAAAACAGGTGTTTTATCGCTAATAGCTTGAAAATCATCTAATGTAATTTCTATATCAACTGAATGCGCCATAGCAATTAAGTGCATAACCGCATTAGTTGAACCTGCCAAAACAGCCACAATTGTAATCGCATTTTCAAAAGCCTTACGAGTCATGATATCTGACGGCTTAATATCTTTTTCTAATAAAATTCGGATTGCTTTTCCAGCATCTTCACATTCTTGTAGTTTATCTTGGCTCACTGCAGGATTTGATGAACTGTAAGGTAAACTCATTCCTAATGCTTCAATAGCAGATGCCATTGTATTTGCAGTGTACATTCCTCCACAAGCGCCTGGGCCAGGACAAGAATTTTTAATTACACCTTTGAAATCTTCGTCAGAAATTGTTTTTTTAAATTTTTTCCCCAAAGCTTCAAAAGCTGAAACAATATTTAAGTGTTCTCCTTTCCATCTTCCTGAGTGAATTGTTCCACCATAAACCATTATTGCTGGACGATTTACTCTTCCCATTGCAATTAAAGCTCCTGGCATATTTTTATCACAACCTGGAATTGCAATTAAACCATCGTAAAATTGCGCTCCCATAACGGTTTCGATAGAATCAGCAATTACATCACGAGATACTAATGAAAAACGCATTCCTTCAGTTCCGTTCGAAATACCGTCGCTAACGCCAATAGTATTGAAAATTAATCCAACTAAATCCGCATCCCAAACTCCTTTTTTAACATCTTTAGCCAAATCATTCAAGTGCATGTTACAAGTATTTCCTTCGTAACCCATACTCACAATTCCAACTTGCGCTTTGTTCAAATCTTCTTCAGTTAAACCTATTCCGTAAAGCATTGCTTGTGCTGCAGGTTGAGTTACATCTTGAGTTATGGTCTTGCTGTATTTGTTTAATTCCATTATATTTCTATTTTGTTTAAGTCTTTTTTGTTTCAATTATACTATAGTCGATTGTCCTATATGTACATTATCATTATTAAAATAAAGTAAGTCGTCTTTGCTTAGAATAAAATTCGAAATAAAATCCCCTACTTCATTTGTACCGAATTTTGAAAACGAATTCAAATCAGTGGTAACTATTTTATGTTCGAAAGCTTTTTCTACCGCTTCATACACTTTATTCGCTTCATTTATAAGCCCAAAAAATTCCAAAAGCATTGCTGCCGATAATATGGAAGCAATTGGATTTGCAATGTTTTTTCCTGTGGCTTCAATATACGAACCATGTATCGGCTCGAAAAGCGCTTTGTTATGTCCTAATGATTCCGATGCTAATAATCCAATAGAACTAGCAATTACACTGGCTTCATCCGAAAGAATATCGCCAAACATATTTTCAGTTAAAATCACATCGAATTGTCTTGGATTCAAAATAATCTGTTTTGCGGCATTATCTACAAAAAGAAAATTCAAAGCCACATCAGGATAGCTTTCGCCAATTTTCTGAACTAATCTTCTCCATAAACGGGAGGTTTCAAGAACATTGGCTTTATCGACCATTGTTACTTTTTTTCTGCGTTTTTGAGCCGCTTTAAAAGCCAAATGAGTAATTCTGCTAATTTGTTCTTCTGAATATTCATAAGAATCAGAAGCTGCTGTTCCTGCCTCATTTAATTTTTTTTCACCAATATAAACACCTCCAGAAAGCTCTCTATAAATGACAAAATCTACACCTTCAATAACTTCTCTTTTTAATGGTGAAGCATCTAATAATGCTTGGTATGGTTTTATAGGTCTAATATTGGCAAAAAGCCCTAATTCATTTCTTAATTTCAATAATCCTTGCTCTGGACGAACTTTCGCATCTGGATTATTATCATATTTTGGATGTCCAATCGCACCAAACAAAACCGCATCAGTATTTAAACAAAGATTCAGTGTTTGATTAGGAAGTGGATTTCCGGTTTGATCAATAGCAACGGCACCTACAAGCGCATCTTCAAATACAAATTCGTGATTGTAAACCTCACCAATTGCATTCAAGGCTTTCTTAGCTTGTAATATTACTTCAGGACCTATTCCGTCTCCCGAAAGTACTGCTATTTTTAAGTCCATTATTCTTGTTTTTTC
The DNA here is from genome assembly GCA_947373225.1 of Flavobacteriaceae bacterium. GTDB lineage: Bacteria > Bacteroidota > Bacteroidia > Flavobacteriales > Flavobacteriaceae > Flavobacterium. The sequence continues at coordinate 47,430 of CANBWX010000005.1, forward strand.
CTCTCCCCGTCCCTCTCCAAAGGAGAGGGAGTTGTTGGGTGATTAAGTTTGTAATTTATTTCTATGCCTTCCCCCTCTCCTTTGGAGAGGGCTGGGGTAAGGATTCTAGTTTCTAATTAAATCGCTTTCAATTTTGCAAGCTTCAATAATTTGATGAATATCATCATCCATCACTTCTTTCTTGATGTCGGCAAATTTCAAGAACTCGACATAAACAATATCCAATTGTACTTTTGTCAATTCGTAACCTACTTTTTTAGCTCTGTAAGCCAATGCAGCTCTACCGCTACGAGCAGTAAGAATTATAGATGATTCAGTGACGCCTACTTCTAAAGGATCAATGATTTCATATGTCGCTCTGTTTTTAATAACTCCGTCTTGGTGAATTCCAGAACTGTGTGAAAAAGCATTTGCACCAACAATCGCTTTGTTAGGTTGCACCATCATTCCCATACTTTCCGAAACCAATCGACTCATTTCGTTCAATTGTCGGGTGTTGATATTAGTATCTAAATTCAAATCAGGATGTTGTTTGAAAATCATAACTACTTCTTCAAGTGCCGTATTTCCTGCTCTTTCCCCTATTCCATTTATGGTACATTCTATTTGTCTTGCTCCATTCATGGCACCAGCAATCGAATTGGCTGTAGCCATTCCTAAATCATTATGACAATGACAAGAAATAATCACGTTTTCGATTCCTTTTACGTTTTCTTTTAGATATTTTATTTTTTCACCATATTCACTTGGCAAACAATATCCTGTTGTATCTGGAATATTAAGCACCGTAGCACCTGATTTTATTACTTCTTCGCAAACTCTTGCCAAAAATTCATTGTCAGTTCTACCGGCATCTTCGGCATAAAATTCTACATCTTCAACATACGATTTGGCATAAGAAACAGCGTATTTTGCTCTTGCAATAATGTCTTCTCTTGTGGTGTTCAGTTTGTGAATTATATGTGAATTTGAAGTCCCAATTCCTGTATGAATACGAGGTTTTTTGGCATATTTCAAAGCGGCAGCAGCTACATCAATGTCATTCTTTATTGCTCTTGTAAGTCCGCAAACTGTAGCGTTTTTTACAATCTTAGCTATTTCCGAAACAGATAAAAAATCACCTGGACTCGAAACGGGAAAACCAGCTTCGATAATATCAACTCCCATTTCGTCAAGTCGAGCTGCGATAACGAGTTTTTGGTTGGTATCTAATTTACATCCTGGGACCTGTTCTCCGTCTCTTAAAGTGGTATCAAAAATTTGGACTTTCTCTCTATTCATTTTAAAATATTTAATGTAATTTCACATCTTTAAACAAAAATAGATTTCATTACTCGAATACAAAATCCGTTTTTATTAATAATACTATTTATAAGGTATATAAAACCTATTTAAGTAATTATAAATCAACAAATTACATTACTATAATTTACAATGGCTAACCATCAAAAAGATTCTTTATTTGTATTAATTAAATCACTTTCGAAGTCTGAAAAAAGGCAATTCAAGATTTTTGCTAGTCGATTGGAAACGAGTTCAAATACAAAATTTATCGAATTATTCAACATTTTAGACAAATCAGAAGCCTATGATGAGAAACTTATTTTGAAAAGTGGCATCATAAAAAAAGTACAATTATCGAATCTTAAATCCTATTTATACAAGCAAATTTTAGTAAGTATTCGGTTGAATATTCCTAGCCAAAACATTCGCTATCAATTACGCGAACAAATTGATTTTGCGGCCATTTTATATAATAAAGGTTTGTATCGACAAAGTTTAAAAATCTTGGATAAAACCAAACTACAAGCCTTGGAAAATGATGAAAAATACATGGCCTATGAAATTGTCGAATTCGAAAAACTGATAGAATCACAATACATCACCAGAAGTATTCAAGGTCGCGCCGATGAATTAGTGATTCAAGCCAAAGAACTGAATTATAAAAACACAATTTCAAGCAAATTGTCAAATCTTTCCTTGCAATTGTACGGAATTATGCTGAAAACAGGTTACGTAAAAAGCGATGCTGAATACAAGCATATTGATGATTATTTCAACAAACATATTTCGAAATTCGACGAAAATAAATTCGGTTTTCGGGAAAAATATTGGTATTATAATGCTTATTTATGGCGAAGTTTTTTAGTTCAGGATTTTCTATCTTGTTATAAATATGCTCATAAATGGGTAACTCTTTTCTATGATAACAAAAACATGATTTACTTAAATCCGGTGTTTTTCTTAAAAGGGAATCATTATTTATTGGAGTCGCTGTTTATGTTGAAATACATGTCTAATTTCAAAAAATATTTGGAATTATTAGAAGAAACAATCAACGATCCACAATTTCCGGTAAATGATAATATTTCATCGTTATCGTTCTTGTATTTGTACAACAACAAACTCAATTATCATATTCTCGAAGGCACTTTTGACGAAAGTGAATACTTGATTCCAGTGGTTTTAGACAAAATGAAATTGCATAGCGAGCATCTAGATGAGCATCACGAAATGTTGTTTTATTATAAAATTGCCTGTATTTATTTTGGTACCGAAAAATATACTGAATGTATCTTTTACTTAGACAAAATCATCAATAACAAAAATCTATATGTTCGGGAAGATTTAGCCTGTTTTGCTCGCATTTTGTGCTTAATTGCACATTATGAATCGGGTAAAGATTTCAACATGGAAAATCAGCTAAAAAGCACGTATAAGTTCCTCATAAAAATGAATGATTTGCATGAAGTACAAAAGGAAATGATTCGTTTCTTGAAAAAACTGAGTACCATTTATCCAACCGATATCAAGAAGGAATTCATTAAAATTAAGGAACGCTTTATCGAATTAGAAAAGAACACCTACGAGAAAAGGGCTTTTCTTTATCTTGACATCATTTCTTGGCTTGAAAGCAAAATCGAAAACCGAAAAATCAGCGATATCATCAAAGAAAAAGCAAAGTTGAATAATAGGTAACTTGGATTATCCTTGAATAAAATTTTGTTTTTTGTTATTTCGACGAAGAAGAAATTACATCAGTTGCTCTCGCTATGTGATTTGCTTTGCCTGTTCGAGCATTGCTCTTGGGTCTCCTTCGTCGAAATGACAAAATTATACACTTAGGGTTTATAATGGTTACTTATCAGTGCAATCAACATTTGTAAATTTATATTTCACACGTTCAAAATCTATAGGCTCGCCTTTAACAAAATAAGAGGCTCCCATAGTAGTTTGAATTTTTCCACTACCTAAAATGAGTTCGTTTCCACGTTTTAGAAATGCCATCGGATTTTTGAATGTCATTTTATCATTCGCTCCCTGAATAAACGTGTAGGCAACAAATAAAGTATCTCCACGGAATTCGCCAGCAACTTTGCCCTCCTTTTTCGGCATATTATCAATTTTCATAACCATATCTCCGGATATTTTTCCACTTTTCAAAGTATTGACTTTTAAACTAATAGTGTCATTTTCGTAGATTGCTTTGTAGCATTGTGAGCTCACTGGCTTTTCTTCAGGTATATTTTGTTTCTGAGTTCTATTACAACTTCCGAGTATTGCAAAAGTAAAAAGAAAACATACTATTTTAAGATTTTTCATGATTGTCAATTTAGTTAATAACTATTGCTAATTTACGCATAAATCAGGATTATTTTGCAGAATTTAAGAAATTTAAAAAAAAATCAATAGTTAATTAACTCCAATAACTCTTTTTCAAACCTTCCTTTCGGTAAATATTGATCTTCCAATGCTTTTGTAAAAGGAATTGGCGTGTCCAAACTCGTAACGCGTTTTACTGGAGCATCAAGATATTCGAAACAATTCTCCATGATTAATGCCGAAATATCGCTGGCAATTCCTCCAAATAAAGAATCTTCCTGATAAATGATAACTCTTCCTGTTTTTTTAGCCGATGCAAAAATAGCTACAGTATCCAAAGGTTGCAACGTTCTTAAATCTAACAAATCAGCGACTATTTTTGGGTTTTTATCCAAAGTTTCCAAAGCCCAATGCACGGCTGCGCCAAAAGCAATAATCGTTACTTGATTTCCTTCTTTCAACAAAGCCGCTTTTCCCAGCGGAATAGTATAATAATCTGTTGGCACTTCTTGATAAATACTTCGGTACAATTGTTTGTGTTCGAAGAACAAAACAGGATTTGGGTCATTGATAGATTCGTTCAACAAACCTTTGGCATCATACGGAAATGCTGGATAAACTACTTTTAAACCTGGTGTTTTGGTAAACCAAGCTTCATTAGTTTGCGAATGAAAAGGTCCCGCTTGCGAACCACCACCGCAAGGCATTCGAACCACAACATCGGCATTTTCTTGCCAGCGATAATGCGATTTTGCTAATAAATTGACGATTGGATTAAATCCTGTCGAAACAAAATCGGCAAACTGCATTTCGACAATTCCCTTATATCCGTTGATGGATAAACCCATGGCTGCCGAAACTACAGCGCTTTCGCAAATAGGCGTATTAATAACTCTTTCTTTGCCAAATTGCTTTACAAATCCTTCCGTAATTTTGAAAGCTCCACCATATTCTGCGATGTCTTGCCCCATAATTACCAAGTTTTTATAACGCTCCATCGATTGTCTCAAACTGCTGGAAATAGCATCTATAAATCGAATTTTTTCTTTTTTATCTGAATACTTAACTTCTTGATATTTAAACGATTTATAAACATCATCTAATTCTTCTTTGTAAGTTGCTGTAATCTCCGGTTCGGCATTGGCAAGAGCCCAACTTTCGTCGATTTCCTTTTTGATTTCACTTCGTAAAACCGAATCAAATTCTTCGGTAAGGATTCCGTTTTCGCTTAAATATTTCCTGTAATTATCAACGGGATCTTTTATTGCCCACAAATCCATCAAGGCTGAAGGAACATATTTGGTGCCACTCGCCTCTTCATGTCCACGCATTCTAAAGGTCTTAAATTCCAATAAAACAGGACGTGGTTTTTCGACCATTGAAGCCTTTAATTCCGATAATTTAGTAAAGACTTCTAGAATATTATTGCCATCGATAATATGACTTTCCATTCCGTAACCTATTCCCTTATCGGCTATATTTTCGCATCTAAATTGTTCGTTTGTGGGTGTCGAAAGTCCATAACCATTATTTTCGACAATGAACATTACGGGCAATTCCCAAACCGAAGCAATATTTAAAGCCTCGTGAAAATCGCCTTCGCTTGTTGCTCCTTCACCAGTAAAAACGGCGGTAATTTTTCCGTTTTTCTTCAATTTGTTTGCCAATGCAATTCCGTCAGCAACGCCTAATTGCGGTCCCAAATGCGAAATCATTCCTATAATTTTGTATTGTTGGGTGCCAAAGTGAAAACTGCGATCTCGGCCTTTGGTAAACCCATTGGCTTTGCCTTGCCATTGCGAAAAAAGACGATATAACGGAATATTTCTACCGGTAAAAACACCTAAGTTTCGATGCATTGGCAAAATGTATTCATCTTTATCTAAAACTGCCGTAACTCCCACAGAAATAGCTTCTTGACCAATTCCAGAAAACCATTTCGATACTTTTCCTTGTCGGATTAGTATCAACATTTTTTCTTCAATTAGCCTTGGTTTAACCAATCTTTTATATAAATCCAATAATTGATCGTCGGTAAGATTTTTTCTGTCGAAATTCATTGAATTGTTTTTTTATTACACCTCAAAAGTATAAAAAAATAACAGTTTCGATTCAAATTGTTATATTTTTTTATTTTGTTTCTGACTTTTAAAATTCTGAATTAAAATTAATCTTTATATTTGTTGGTTCGAGGATTAAAATCCTTTTAAGTTAAAATTAAATTATACTATGCAAAACATTCCTAGTGTTGACTTGCGTGATTTCCTTTCGGATGACCCGAAACGTAAACAAAAATTTGTAAATGAAATCGGTAATGCTTTTGAAGAAATTGGATTCGTAGCCTTAAAAGGGCATTTTTTAGACGAACAATTAGTCGAAGAATTGTACGGCGAAATAAGAAACTTTTTCGCTCTGCCATTAGACACAAAACACAACTATGAAATTCCTGGAATTGGAGGCCAAAGAGGTTATGTTTCTTTTGGAAAAGAACACGCCAAAGGACGAAAAGAAGGCGATTTGAAGGAGTTTTGGCACTTTGGTCAATATGTAGAAAAAGACTCGAAACACGCTCTAGAATATCCAGATAATGTAGAAGTAAAAGAATTGCCTCGTTTTAATATCATTGGAAAAGAAGCCTATCAAATGCTCGAAAAAACAGGCATTTATGTATTGAGAGCTTTGGCTTTGCACTTAGGTTTAAACGAGTTTTATTTTGATGAATATGCCAAAGAAGGGAACTCGATTTTGAGACCTATTCATTATCCGCCAATTACTTCTGAACCTGAAAATGCAATTCGTGCTGCGGCTCACGGCGATATCAACTTGATTACGCTTTTGATGGGTGCTCAAGGACGCGGTTTGCAAGTGCAAAATCATGACGGCGTTTGGATTGACGCCATTGCTCAACCTGACGAATTAGTGATCAATGTGGGCGATATGTTGTCACGACACACGAATAATAAATTAAAATCGACCATTCATCAAGTGGTAAATCCACCAAGGGAATTGTGGGGAACTTCACGTTATTCCATTCCGTTTTTTATGCATCCTGTGAGTGATATGAAACTAGATTGTTTGGAAAATTGCATCGATGCTGAAAATCCAAAGCAATTCGAGAATATTACTGCCGGCGACTATTTGCATGAAAGATTGGTAGATTTGGGATTAATTAAAAAATAAAAATAGAACGCGGATAAAACGGATTTACTTCGTAAAAGCGCGGATAAAAACGGATTTTTTAAATTAAGTTTAAACAATAAATAGAAATCCGTTTTTATCAGCGTTTTCGCTTTGGCGAATCCGTTTCATCAGCGTACAAATATTAACAACATGGACTTACACGACCAATTAAAAAATTTATTTCCAGATCACCAAGAATCGGAACCGGAAGAAGTTCAAGAGGAAGATCACGTGCTTTTTATTCAAAAAGAGCCCATGATTTGCAAATTCGAAAAGCGAAAAGGAAAAGCCACAACCATAATTGAAGGTTATGAAGGAACTGACGAAGATTTCAAAATCTTGGCAAAAGATATTAAAACCAAATTAAGCGTTGGCGGAACTTTTAAGGATGATTCCATAATAATTCAAGGTGATTATCGCGATAAAATCATGCAAATTCTCAAAGAAAAAGGCTTCAAAGTAAAGCGCGTTGGCGGGTAAAATTAGATTGCAGAATGCAGATTTCAGATTTAAAATATTAATTCACTTTGTGTGCTTTGCTAAAAACTTTGCGCCTTTGCGGTAAAAAATAAACAATGATACAATCATCAGAATTGATACTAAATCCAGACGGAAGCGTGTATCATTTGAACTTATTACCCGAACATATTGCGCACGACATTATATTTGTGGGTGACCAAAATCGTGTCGAAAAAATTACGCAATTCTTTGATAGCATTGAGTTTTCGACGCAAAAAAGAGAGTTTAAAACCCAAACTGGAATTTTCAAAGGAAAAAGAATTACAGTGATGTCTACAGGAATTGGTCCTGATAATATTGATATTGTGATGAACGAATTGGATGCTTTAGTCAACATTGATTTAAAAACGAGAAAACCAAAAGAAAACCTTACTTCTCTGAATATTATCCGAATAGGAACTTCGGGTTCGCTTCAAGCCGATATTCCTGTGGATAGTTTTGTGATGGGGAAATTCGGATTAGGATTAGACAATATGCTCCGCTCCTATTTGATTGACGAAATCTCGGAAATTGAAATGGAAGATGCTTTCATCAAACACAGTAATTGGGATATGAGAAAAGGACGTCCTTATGTTATTTCTTGTTCTGATATACTGGAAAAACGAATGGAAAGCAATCGAATTTTCAAAGGAATTACAGGAACAGCTGGTGGATTTTATGGGCCTCAAGGAAGAGTTTTACGCTTGAATATTCAGGATGAAAATCTGAATTCTAAGATGGATAGCTTCGAATTTAATGGAATCCGAATGACCAATCTCGAAATGGAAACGGGTGCTATTTATGGACTGGGAAAATTGATGGGACATCATTGTTTATCACTAAACGCCATTATTGCCAATCGTGCCAATGGTACTTTTAGCGAAGACCCCTACAAAGCCGTTGATGAATTGATTGCTTATGCTTTGGAGAAATTAGCGCAGTAAATTATGGATTTAATTATAGAAACAAACCGATTAATTCTTAGAGAATTAAAATTTTCTGATGCTGAATCATTTTATGCAATGGACAACAATCCTAATGTTCACAAATTTTTATGGAACAAACCTGTTAAAAATATAGAAGAAACG
>CANBWX010000006.1 GCA_947373225.1 Flavobacteriaceae bacterium
AAAACCGGAATAATTTCCAAGTCATTTTCAAGAGCCAAATACAAATTCGAAATTGTTTGTGCCTGAATACTTTGCGCTGCATCCACAATCAAAAGTGCCCCTTCACAAGCCGCAATCGAACGAGAAACCTCATACGAAAAATCCACGTGCCCTGGCGTATCAATCAAATTCAGGATATATTCTTCTCCTTTATAAGTATATTCCATCTGGATCGCGTGACTTTTTATGGTAATCCCACGCTCGCGTTCCAGGTCCATATTATCCAGCAATTGCGCCTTTTCTTCCCGAGCCGTAACGGTTTGTGTAGCGCCAAGAAGTCTGTCAGCAAGCGTACTTTTTCCGTGATCAATGTGTGCAATAATGCAAAAATTCCGTATATTTTTCATTCTTTGTATATGTCAATTTATGTCCAACTGAGCGCAGTCGAAGTTTGGGCGTGACCACAAGGGTCGGGCTATTCGCTCTATCTTTTGTTCCGCTTTCGCTCCACAAAAGGATGCCGCTGCTATCCCTCACGCACGCAATTAATCTGCAAATATAGTTTAAATTCAGCAGTTTCAAAGTCCTTAAATCACAAACTAATTCCTTTAATTCTATGGTATTATCTTTTCATCTAAAAATTCTATCTTTGCAAAAAAATCACATTGATAAAAATTGGCAACATAATATTACCCGAATTTCCTTTACTTCTCGCACCCATGGAAGACGTGAGCGATCCGCCATTTCGTAGATTGTGCAAACAACACGGTGCCGATTTGATGTATTCGGAATTTATTTCCTCCGAAGGACTAATTCGTGACGCCATCAAAAGCCGAATGAAATTAGACATTTTCGATTACGAACGACCCGTTGGAATCCAGATTTTTGGTGGTGACGAAGAGGCAATGGCACTTTCGTCCAAGATTGTAACCACTGTAAAACCCGATATAATCGATATTAATTTTGGTTGTCCAGTCAAGAAAGTAGTTTGCAAAGGTGCAGGCGCAGGAGTTCTTAAAGATGTCGATTTGATGATTCGCTTGACACAAGCCGTTATCGACAGCACCGATTTGCCTGTTACCGTAAAAACGCGTTTGGGTTGGGACGATAATTCCATCAATATTGATGAGGTTGCCGAAAGATTACAAGATATTGGAGTAGCTGCTTTGAGCATTCACGCTCGTACTCGTGCCCAAATGTATAAAGGCCATTCCGACTGGTCGCACATTGCTCGTGTGAAAAACAACCCAAGAATTACCATGCCTATTTTCGGAAACGGCGATATCGATTCGCCCGAAAAAGCATTAAAATATAAAAATGAATATGGCATCGACGGAATAATGATTGGTCGTGCCGCCATTGGTTATCCTTGGATTTTTGATGAAATAAAACATTACTTCAAAACAGGCGAGCATTTGGCAAAACCAACTGTTGCAAATAGGGTAGAAGCGGTCCGTAACCATCTTACTTGGGCCATGGAATGGAAAGGCGAAAGGCTCGGAATTGTAGAAACGCGTCCGCATTATTCTAATTATTTCAAAGGAATTCACTCTTTTAAAGAATACCGACAAAAACTAGTAACGCTAAGTACACCCGAAGAATTATTTGCCGCTTTGAATGAAATCGAAGAAGCTTATGTTGGATATGAGGTGGTTTAAAAAAAATACTTTTTTATCTTTTGATTAGTAAAATAAAACTACTTTCACAAAAAAATAATAATGAGAAAATTTATAATTTTAGGTTTTGTTTTAGCAAGCTTTATGGCAAAAGCTCAAGAAGTACAGCAAGTATCGGTTGAGAAAAACTTGAATAGTGTACAGCTAGGATTGCTGAGTCTTAGTTATCAAAACGAAATTAAATTAGACCGAAAAATTTCCTTAAAAAGTGAAATAGGGTTTGCTACTTCTACTACTTCAAGAGAATATTCCAACGGTGATAAAGAAACTTCGTTTCTAATTGTGCCTTTTATAAATGTAGAACCACGCTGGTATTATGGATTAGACCGACGTAGTTGTTTGAAAAGAGAAACAAAAAACAACAGTTCTAATTATTTTTCGCTTTTGACCTCTTTTATTTCTGGTAGAACAGCTTTATTAAACACAAAGAGTATTGATGCTGCTCCTTTCATTACTATAACTCCAGAATACGGTATCCGTAGAAGTTTAGGAAAACATTTTTATTCGGAGTATTCCGCTGGAGTTGGCTATAAACACAATTTTTTTGGTAATTCTTATACTTATAGTGTTCATGAAAATCAGATGAATATTGATGTTCAATGGAAAATTGGTTATTTCTTATAATGATTTAATTTGGTAAAAAAGGACTAATCCAACAACTTTTTACTAACTCTACTACTCGCAATCAGCGAAGCGATGAAACCTAGTGTGACAATAGTTGCCAGAACAATCAACACGTTTTCGACAGAGAAAACTACCGGGTACGCCAGGGTTGGAGTAATCATTACCAATTCATAATGTTGTTGTAATAATACAATTGCAATTCCTAAAGTCAAGCCAATAATTCCACCGAAAACGCTCAATAAAGTCCCTTGAAGCAGGAATATTTTGCGTAAATCCTTGATTTCGGTTCCGAGATTTAATAGCGTTTTTAGGTTTCCTTTCTTGTCGAGAATCATCATAATTAGTGCGCCAATCAAGTTGAAAAGGGCAATAATAATAACCAAAGTAAATATTAAATACACGGCAAGATTTTCGGTATTCAGCATTTTGTATAAGGATTCGTTGAGCTGCGCCCTGTTTTTTATGGTAATTTTATTGTTAAAAATGGTTTTGAGTTTATTGGAAACTGCAGTTTCATCTACACCTTTTTTTAATTTGACCTCAATTCCTGAAATTTGATTAGTTTTATATTCTAATAATTCCTGAGCCAAACCTAAATCGGCAAAAACATATTTAGAATCTAAGTCTTCGCTTATGGCATAAATTCCAACAGGAATCACAACCATTTTATTAAAAGCTTCTTCGGGATTTTCGATAGCCCCTTTTCCAGGTTTTGGAACTAAAATTTCCAGAGAATTGTTGAAATCTAGCAAACCCATCGAAAATTTTTCCGAAATTCCGTAACCCACAACCACTTGATCGGTGTTTGGTTTGATCCAATCGCCATTGTAAAGCTTCTTTTTAATGTCGTTTACTTTGGTAAATTGGGCATCAACCCCTTTCAAGTAAGTAACTTCTTGCTTTTCGTTAAAAGTAAACAAAACGCGTTCTTCTAGTATTTTGCTATAAGAAACAGCTCCATCAATTTCTTTGATTTGCTTTTCTTGAGTAGGAGAAATGAAAAATGATTTGCCTAAAGTGCTGCTTATTTTTAAGTCAGGATCAATCTCATTGGAGAACGAAAGGCTAAAAACTTTCAGTCCACTAAAAACAGATAAAACAACAAACAAAGCCATCGCACCAACGATTATTCCTATGCTGGCAATGCGATTAATTATATTGATTGCATTGTTTTTGCTACTGCTAAAAATATATCGTTTGGCTATGTAAAGAGGGAAATTCAATTTTATTGAAATCTACGTTTGTCTAAAAGATCACGGTTCTCAATTGGGTTTTCTTTAGAAGCCAAAGCATTATCTATTTTTTCAATATAATCTAAGGAGTCATCGATGAAGAAAACCAAATTTGGAACTTTTCGTAATTGCAAACGCACTCTTTGCGATAAATCGTGTTTGATTAATTTCGAATTTGTTTTTATTGCCACTAATGTTTCCTTTGCTTTTTCTTGTGGAAAAATGCTTAAATGTATTGTTGCTACTGATAAATCGGTAGTTACGCTAACTTTGGATACTGAAATCACCAAATTTGAAACTCCGTTTTTTCTCACTTCACCTTGTAGAATGTCGACCAAATCTTTTTGGATAACACCACCTATTTTTTTCTGTCTATTTGTTTCCATAGTGCAAAAATACTATATTTTTGAGATACAAAGCTATAAAGTCGTAAAGTCGCACCTTTTTTTGTGATTTATAGTAATCAATTTGTGTTTTTAACAATGTTTATAGTTGCATAAACATTCGTTTTTCTTATATTGTAAATTATAAAAAACAAACTAAAATGAGAAAAATTGAGCATATAGGAATCGCGGTAAGTAATTTAGAAAGTGCTTCATTAATTTATGAAAAACTTTTTGGTGCACCATCTTATAAACAAGAGGAAGTGGCTAGCGAAGGAGTTAAAACAGCTTTTTTCATGAGCGGACCTAATAAAATTGAGCTTTTAGAAGCTACAAACCCTGAAAGTCCTATTGCAAAATTCATTGCCAAAAAAGGAGAAGGAATTCATCATATTGCTTTTGATGTTGAAGATATTATAGCTGAAATAGAACGCCTAAAAAACGAAGGATTTATAGTTTTGAATGAAACTCCAAAAAAAGGAGCCGATAATAAATTAGTCGCTTTTTTGCATCCAAAAAGCACGAATGGGGTTTTAATAGAATTGTGTCAGGAAATAAAATAATTTCATTTTGCCATTAGGATTCTAATAATCAGTTGTTTCCAAATTAAATTTTATAATATTTCAACCTTTCAAAAATCTAATTCAAAAAAAGTTGCATCAAATATAAAATAGTAGTAATTTTGCAACCTCTTAAAAGGTCCTATAGCTCATTCGGTTAGAGCAACTGACTCATAATCAGTAGGTGCTTGGTTCGATTCCAAGTGGGACCACATTTTAAACTTAAAAAGCCTCGTAAACAATTAGTTCACGAGGCTTTTTTATTTGCAGGGGATGATTTTAATGTTGAGATATTTTCTACTTCACAAATGTCAATCCGTCTGGAATCTTTCCTGTTCCTATGGTGCTAACCAGAGTGAATGTTCGCATGTCGATAACTTCAATTTTATTAGCGTTGGAATTAGCAACAAAAGCATATAATCCATTTGGATGCATCAAAATACCAACCGGACGCGGCGTATGATAAAGTATTCTTTCTAATAGAGTAGTTTTACCATGAATTTGTATAGTTTTGATTTGCTTTTTGGTGTGTTGGTCATAAACTGAAATGGTTCCGTCGCCTGAATTTGTGACCAAACAATGTTTACCATCAATTGAAAACTTCAGTCTTAAGGATTCTTTTCCAGTAGTCAAAGTATTTGTAATTTGGTAAGTGGCTGTGTTTATAACCGAGATTGTGTTTTCTTTATTATTGGTTACCCAAATTTCGGACCCATCAGGGGTAATATCTATACCTTCTGTTTTAAAGCCACACGGAATAATTTTAATTACCTTATCTTGCTCAAGGTCAATAACACTTACTGAACCAGAATTAATGTTGGTAACATACGCCAAAGGTTTATTTGGATCAAGTACCAAAAGATGGCTGACTATTTGTTGGGTTTTTATTTTTTTTTCAACAATTCCTGTTTCTACATTAACCACTAATAAATTATTACCTAAATCGGTTACCACACCTACTTTATTAGATTTTGGAAAAGCAACAATTCCATGGGGAGCTATACTTCCCTCTAGGTTTATTGTTTTTTCTACTTTATTGTTTTTTGTGTTGATAACGGTTATACTTTTTCCTAAAATATAAGGAGTTCCATAATTTGTGACAACAACTTTATTTTGATTAGTCAATGTAGTTGGTTCATGAGGTTCAACTTCAATAGCAATATTTGCAAGTTCTTTCCCTTGATTCAAATCAAAAACCATAATAGTACTGCTAAGTTTATTAACAATATATAATTTCCCATTGGTTTTGATGGTATAAGAAGGCTTTCTTACAACATAAATTACTGTCTGTAAGGCTAGAAAGCAAAATAAACCAAATAATAATACTAATTTTATTTTTTTCATGATTGATTTGAATGAAATAGTTTAAGAGCAAACTGACATGCTCTGGCGGTAATTGCCATATAGGTTAAGGATGGGTTTTGACAACCTGAAGAGGTCATGAAACTTCCATCTGTGATGAAAACATTTTTGACATCATGCATTTGGTTATATTTATTTAAAACCGAAGTTTTGGGATCATTTCCCATTCTTGCGGTTCCCATTTCATGCACTGCTGAGCCCGGAGAAGGGGAAGTTCTATAGCTACCAACATTCTTGAATCCTGCTTTCGTTAGCATTTCCTCGCTGGCTTTGGTCATATGTTCCAACATTGCTAATTCATTATCTCTGTACTTGAAATCAACTTTGATTACTGGAAGCCCCCATTGATCAATATTATCAGGATCTAGTGTAATTTTGTTTTCGTAATTGGGTAATGATTCTCCTCGTCCACCCAGAGAAATCTCCCATTTTCCCGGAGTTGCCAATTGGGCTTTTAAAGAAGCCCCAAAACCAACTGTAGATTTTGTTTGCCAATTTTCTCTTTCTCCCTTTCCTTGAATGCCGTAACCTCTTAAAAAACGAGTGTTTTTAGTTTCATTATTTAAATTTTGGAATCTTGGTACGTAAAATGTTCCAGGAGATCTGCCTTCATAATATTTGTCTTTTAACCCATCAAAAGTTCCATAGGAACCTTCATTTACGACATGATCCATTAGATTGTGGCCAATTTGTAGACTAGAATTTCCCAGCCCATTAGGAAAAGTGGACGAAACAGAATTCAATAAAATGGCAGCTGTTGCTATTGCTGATGCATTTAAGAAAATTATTTTTGCATAATAATTCGTTTCAACTTTAGTTACGGCATCAATTACTACAACACCTATTGCTTTTTTTTGCTTTTCATCATAAATTACTTCTTTTACAATAGAATCTGCTCTAAGGGTTAAATTACCAGTTGCTTGAGCATCTAACAATGTTGATGAATTACTGCTAAAATAACCAGAAAAAGGGCATCCTCTACTGCATAAATTGCGATATTGACAGGGGCCTCTGCCATTTTTAGCCTCTGTTAAATTAGCGACTCTGCCATTTATAATAACTCGATCTGAATATTCCTTACTTACTTTTTCTTGTAAATGTAGTTCTACAGCGTTCATTGGTATTGGTGACAAAAAAACACCATCTGGCAAGTGAGGTAGCGATTCTGCCTTGCCACTAACGCCAACATATTCCTCAACATAATCGTACCATTTGGCTAAATCGTTGTATCGAATAGGCCAATCAACACCGTGTCCATCTTTTTTATTTGCCTCAAAATCTATATCAGAAAGTCGATAGCACTGGCGTCCCCATGTCAATGAACGGCCACCTACCTGATAGCCTCTTATCCATTTATATGGATTAACTTGAGTATAAGGATGGTCTTTATCGTTGACGAAAAAATGTTTATTTGTTTCATCACAGTGACTGCTTTGAACAGGTCTTTCTTCTAATTCTTTATTGCTTAAATGAGATCCATGTTTAAAATCCCAAGGATTTTTAAAAGCAGTAGTATAATCGATAATATGCTCCACTTTGCGACCTCTTTCTAATAGTAAAGTTTTTAAACCTCCTTGAGTGAGCTCTTTGGCTGCCCAGCCACCACTAATGCCTGAACCTACTACAATGGCATCAAAAGTGTTTTTTGTTGTTTGATTTGTCATAGTCTAAATTATTTTGTTGCCCAAGCCTTTTGGTTAACCTTAAGATTCGTAATAGCAATATATTTTCCTGGAATGGGTTGATATTCTAAAAACTTTGTTGCCCCTAGTTCTGATGTACAATACCCTTCGATTGTTAAGGTTTTTAAAATATCAAAAAAGGAACGTCCTTGTATCTTATTACTAATTTTTGAAAATAAGCTTGTTGAATCCTGGTTATTGTCTAAATTTTCAATTATTTTATTTTTTTGAACTACGGTACAGTTTTCAAAATTGTGATTATAGGTGTTTTTACAATTCTCCTGAAGATCGTTTAGTCCGTCTAGAAAATTATTATATTCTTTCATCGAGGAACAGTCTTCCATGTAACTAATTATATAATTATGTACCAACGCTTCCTTAGCACCCGGAGTTGTCGTAGGAGGTATGATAACGTCTGTTAGTTCCGCAATTAACAAAGAATGAGCTTCTAATTTTCCTCTGGTCTGGTTTAAATTTCCTTTGAAATATTTTATACCAATTATAGAAACGTAACTAAGTCCTGCTATTGCAAAAATTCCTTTGATGGCTGTCCTTCTATTCATCTTTATCAGTTTTTATTCATATTAGGGTTAAATAGTATTTTCTTATTTATTTTTAGCTAGCCCTTTTAGCTCTTTCCCAGTTTACAGATTGCGATTTTTTCATATAGCGAAAAAACCCTAATACAACCGATAAATTCATAATGAAAAAGTAATAGGGGATAAATAGAATTTTTATCCTTGTTGATCTGTTTTCTAAAAACCATCCTGTTAATGCCGCAACATAAAAAAGCAGTTGCAACCAGAATAAAGTAGAGTAGAGGCCAAAACTTAAAATACCTTCAAAATAGGCTAATGCAAATAGTAGTGGTATTAATATAACTAAACATAACGGTGTTAAAGTCCAGCGTAATACGCGGTGCGAAATGTATTGAAATGAAAGTGTACCATATTTAAAAATATTAAGTAAAGAGCGTAACCTAACTATTGCTTGAATTCCTCCTGCGGAAATTCGTATTTTTCGTTTTAGTTCTTCTTTTACATTGGCAGAAGCCGTTTCAATTGCATACGCATCTGGATCGTATTGAATGGTATATCCATCTTGTGCCACTCTTAATGAAATTATGAAATCATCAAGTAAGGTATCTTGCTCTACATGACGGTATAGTTCGGTTCTAATAGCAAATAGTTCGCCTGCCGCTCCAACAACTGAATATAGTTCTGCATCCCATTTTTTTAATGCCGATTCATATTTCCAATATAAACCTTCACCAGCTCCTGATGCTACATCACTTTCTTTATTTATGATTCTTTTTTCTCCAGAAACACAGCCTACTTTTGGCGTAGCAAATAAATTAACAATGCGTTGGATGGATTCTTTACCAAGCCCCGTATTGGCATCACTAAATATTACAATAGGAGTTTTAACAAATGCCATACCTCTATTCATAGCACCAATTTTTCCGTTTCTTGCATCTAAGTGATGAACAGTTGCATTTGGATATTTACGTACTAAATCTGGAGTGCCATCATCAGAACCATCGGTAACCCAAATGATGTTTAATTTGTCTTTTGGGTAATCAAGTTCTAATGAGTTTTTCATTTTTGCATCAACATAATCCTTTTCATTATAAGCTGCTATAAATAAGGTAACCTCTGGTTCATAGTCAGGATTAGCAATTGTTTTTTTGCCAATTTTAAAAAACCTACGAATTTTAATAATTAGGTATAATAAAATACCGTAACCCACATAAGTATAAATGATTATAGAAAGTAGTATCCAAAAAATAATTTTTAAAATCAGCATATTTGATCAGTTTAATAGGTTTGTGTAATTATATTTTAAGAGATTAGTCTTAATTAACTTTTTCCAAGAAATAGTATTCTAGTTATTTTAAATCGCTCTAGAATTTTTTCAGCTACAATAGGTAATAGAACACCTGCGGCTAACGAAACTGTAAAAATTAATATAGAAGAATGAATATCAAATCTTTTCAGGATGATTCTCCCGCCGGCAGTTCCAAAGGCGTGAAATAAATAAATCGAATAGGCAAATCCTCCAAACCAGATTAACCATTTTGTTTTAAGTCGAAACCTTAGTAACATAATGGTTCCTATAAGTCCGATGAGCAACCCGACAATAGTGTCTTTATGTACTGTATAATCAATGACTTTGAACCAAGATAATTGTTGAATGATAATGCATAGCACCAAAATTACAGGAAGGAAATTTTTAAAAAGTTTGTTTTGAAAAAAGGCTTTAAATCGGTTTAATCCCACTCCTAGAATGAAACAAGGCAAGAGATACATAGTACCTTTATAACTCAAATAATTTGGTTGTTCGTAAGGAATAACCGAATCTCGAATTAGTAAAATAAAAACAGAAATACTGAAAATAATAAGCCAATTGTTGATGGAATTCATTTTATGAAAAGAATCGATAAACGCTATGATAACGAAAACAAGAAAAAGCGAATATAAATACCAATATAAGGTGTAAGGAAACAGCAATAATTTCCAAATATCTAAAAGATTTCCTTTGTTATTTGTTCCCGGAGTGAAATACTGAAGCAGAAAATAACACATCCCGACAACAAACATTGGGACCAGAACTCGTAACACTTTTTTTAGTATAAAATCATTTATTTTTTCATAAACAACAGGTCTTAGAGTATAAACCCATCCAGCAATGATAGTAAAAAGTGGCATTTGTATAGGCTCTATAAATGTGTAGTATAAATAACGTAAAAAAGAATCATCATTAACCTTCATGCCACCATCTGAAGCCGATCCAATAACATGTCCGATAACTACCAAAATGATAACAGCACCTCTAAGAGTTTCTATAGTTGTATCTTTTTCCGCTTTCATCTTATTAAATCTTTATAGTTTTATGATTGCTTGCTAAACTTTTTCCCAAGTTTTAGTTTCATGATTATAGGTTTTTATTACTCTTGCCGGATTCCCCACAGCCACCGAATAAGGAGGAATATTTTTGGTAACAATACTTCCCGCAGCCACAATAGAATGTTTGCCAATGGTAACGCCTGCAACAGCAACAACGTTTGCTCCAATCCAGCAGTCATTTTCAACTATAATGGGAGCTGTAGAAACACCTTGTACGTGAATAGGAAGATTTACATCTTCGTAGTTATGATTTAAGCCAGATAGTGTTATATTTTGAGCTAGTCTAACATCATTTCCTATCGTTACTGGTCCAATAATGGTATTACTTAATCCAATTTTAGTTCTATCGCCAATAATTACAGAGCCAACACCATTGTTAATAGCTGAAAAATCTTCGATAGTTGAATAATCACCTAGATCGAATTTATTCCAAGGCACTACATCCATTCGAGTTCTTCTTCTTACAAGAGCACCCTTTCCTTTTTTATGATAAAAAGGATTCACAAACCATCTTATCCATAGCCTAGGTCTGGTTTGTTTTGGAATAAGAATTGACCAATGAACCAATTTTTTTAAGGTAGCATTTGATTTTATTTTTTCTTTTAATCCCATTTTATTTTGTGTTTAGTTGCTGTTATAATTGCATTGTAAATTGCCTTAACATTATTCTCCCAGGTATGACTTTTAGCAAAATGTATTCTTTTAGCAATGAGTTCTTCAGAATTTTCAGATAAAGCTTTTTCTGTTAAAGTGATGTAGTCTTCCTTTGTAGCGCCTAGGTAAACACAATCTTTAAACATTTCCATTCCTTTGGTCTGGGTAGCAATTATGGGTTTTCCCATTGCTAAATATTCATCAATTTTTCGGGGATAATTTCCAATGGTGAGGTCGTTAGTCAACTGCGGATTCATTGCCACATCAAACCCCTTGACATAAGCAGGCAACTCCGAACCATCTTTGCTTCCTAAAAAATAAACATTGGATAAATTATGCAAATTAGAATTTTTAAAGTCGTTATCTTCTGGTCCAACTAATACCACACTCCAGTTTTTTCTCTGATTAGCTATATATTCAATAAGCTCTATGTCAAGTCTTAATGTGGTCAAAGAACCTACGTAACCAATAACCGGTTTTGGAATGTCTTTAAATTCATCTGGGATTTTTATAGTATCATTTACATCACTAAAATGAGAAACATCACACCCTTGTCCTACCATAAAACTATTCGGATTGTACTGCAAACCAAAGTCAGAGAAAAATTCAGAATTGGTGGTTAATACATCGGCTTTTTTAATAATTTCAGGCTCCAATCGTTCCCCATGTTTTTGCCAATAAGGCACTTTTACAAGATAATCTCGCATATAATAAACATAAAGTTCTGGCTGTAAAAACTCTTTTAGATGCAGTCCTAAAAACATGGAACTGTCATTAAACAGTATTACATTTTTGAAACCTAGTCGTGAAGTCGCAGATTGAATATCGTTTGCAAACAGTCGTGAATTTCTTTTATTTAAAATTTTAAAAACGAAATGGAATGGAATCCAATTAATAGATTCAATTGAATTTTTAGGATATAAATTCCATAAGTTTGGCTCTATTTCTACTAAGTCTGGTTCTAGATCTTCTTTTATTCGTATCCTTTTTTGTATGCTTTCTTTATGTTTATCGTTACGCTCAGTAGATCTCATCATTGGAGGATTTACATAAAGTACACGATTGTTTTTGGCAAATTCTAAGGCAATATTTTTACAATTACTTCCTATTTCAATATCCCAAGCCTGTATTCCTACAACAATAATATCTTTTCCCTTAATCATGATGTTGCATTTTTATTTCATTATACAATTCAAGAACTTGTTCTGCCATATTTTTCCATGAAAATAATTTATTTCGTTCTATTCCTTTTTTGCAGAGTGTATCATAATAGGCTGCATCAGCAAGAATTTTAATAATGCCCTGTGTGATTTCTTCAGGCTTATATGGGTCAATAATATGAGCTGCATCACCTGCAACTTCAGGCATTGACGAAGTATTGGAGGTGATTACAGGTACACCACAGCCCATTGCTTCAAGCATTGGAATACCAAAACTTTCCCGTAAGGATGGGTATAGAAAAATCGTGCATAAAGAATAAATTGCCGGGAGGTCTGTATTAATTACATATCCTGTTAATACAATGTTATTGATGAGGTCTTTATCTCCAATTTCGATTAATAATTTTTTGAGTTCATTTGTGTCGTAATCCAGCATTACTAACTTATAATCGGATTTGCTTTGCTTTAAGAAATCTGAAAAAGCTTTCAAGGTTCCTAAAGTATTTTTTTTAGGATCCGTATTGCCAAGAAAAAAGAAAAAATGATCCGGTAAATGATACTTTTCTTTTACTCTTTTTAATTCGGATTTGTCTGTAACGGGTTTGAAATGTGTACTAACCCCATTATAAATTGCGGTCAGACGTTTGTCATTTTTTATGCCAAAAAACTCAGCAATCCGATTTTTTTCAAAATGAGAGACAGTAACTATTTTATCGCTTTTTTTGACAACCCAAGGCACAATTAATTTCCGATATATATTGCCAAATTTTTGATAAGGGGTTGCGCTTCCTGTAAGTATTTTATAATAATTGCTCTCCATATAAATGATGTCGTGCAATATAGTTATCAAAGGAATGTCATTAAAAATTGGAGCTGTATTACTGGTACAATGTAAAATTTCACACCCGTATTTTTTAGCAGCCTTAGGTAATTCTATTTGTTCCCACATTGGATAGGAACCGCCTTCGAGTTGAATGATTTTAAAATTTGGTGTTTCCTTTAAAACTGTATTGTCTTCATCTGGTTTTACGAATATGAAATACTCATTTTCGGTATCAATAAGTTGTAGGTTTCTTATCAATTCCAAAGCCACCATATCCATACCGTGTTTTTTCTTGCGAAAAAGACGTTGACCTTCAATTCCTATTTTCATACTATCTGTTTTTAAAATTTTAAATCGTAGAACCGTGTTTGGTATGAATAAATTTTTTGTTAGCTCCTTTGATTTTTAATAATGACAATAACATCATAAACATTCCTTTTGGTAAACTCACCAAAGCTTGAAGCGTTTTTAAATTGTAAAATGATTTTGGTATTGAAAAAAGAAATGACAAAATACAAGCTACTGCAATGATACCCCAGCTCAAAGAAAATAGGTTTTCATTGTTAAAAATGTAGTTGCTTAGTACAAATAATCCACCAAAAATGATGACACCACCTAGTAATAAAATTCTTGGCGGCTGAATAAATTGAATTGCTTTATCAAAATAGTCAATATTTCCTTTTAAGAAAAGGTCTTTTAAAGCGTTTAAAAAATCTTTTCTAAAATAATGTAATTGTGCAGATAACCAGCGTCTTCGTTGATTTCCAAAAACATCTGCTTTTTGAATTTTTTCATCGTAAACCAAGGCATCATCAAGGTAAATTATTCTATGTCCAGCCTTTAGCATTTTTAATTCAATTTCTTTATCAAACCCACCTACAGCTGTAACTGTTGACATGAGCGATTTAAAATAATCATATTTAAAAGCCATACCCGAACCAATAATGGCAGATGAAAGTCCTAAGGCAATGTGACCTTTTCTGAATATATGATTGTTTATTTCTTCGCTAACAGCGTCTAGAATTGCCCAAGAATTATTCGTATTTTTTGCTGTGCGGTGTCCCTGTACAGCAATAAAACCTTGTTCAAAAGCGGCATTTATTTTTGTTAAAAAATCCTTTGCCATTAAATTGTCTGCATCTAAAATAACTGCAATCTCATAATTTTCAGTGAGTGAAGCCATAGCTTTATTCAAAGCTTTGGATTTGGTGCTTTTATCAAAACTAACTTCAATCAGTTTTATGGGTAATGCTTTTAATTCAAAGAGTGTTTCTTCTAAAAAGGAATCGGCTATAACAATTACATCAAAATGGTTAGATGGATAATCCTGCAACAATGCTGAATTAGCTACTTCTATGATGACCTCATCTTCTTTGTATCCAGGAATGAGCACTGCAATTTTTTTTAGTTCTCCTTTGGATTTAAAAGAGGGTTGTTTGTAAAACAAACCTGCAATTGAAAACACCAAAATATACAGTGTAGCCAATCCTAATAGAATGAGGAAAACAATTTGTATAAGATTAAATAGTACCATAATCTATCAATTAAATTATATATTTTACCAATTTTAATGGGCAAGTGACTGATATAAAATTTAGCGTTTGCTAAATTTTATATCAGTCACTATTTTTTTAATTTCCGTATTTTATCTCTTACTTTTAAAGCATATTTGCGCAAAAAGGGGAAGTGTTTTCCGCTTTTAAGATTGTACAATAAAGATTCTGATTCAAAAATCATTTCAAAATTTTCTGTACACAAAACAGGTTTTTTTGATAGCCTATTTATCTCCACTGCTTGATGATATTCACTTTCCACAAATAGCACATACGGCTTGGTCATATAAGCTTTAGCTTTATGATCTCCGTGATTATTGGCTCGTTGTCTGGCTTCCATATTAGGCAAGTCTAACATTACAAGGTCATTGTATTTAATATTGTTGGCCTGTAACCAAGTTTCGGTTTCTTTACGGTATTTTTCTAAACGAGAGGTTACAATAGTTCCAATTTTACTTCCTGGAATAAATAGAGGAGGAGCATTTAAAATGAAATCAATATATTTTGGACCATCATCATTTTGTTCTGGTAGAGGGTCAGCGCATAATACGCCGTCAATATCAAAACAAGCTTTTTCTAGTGTTGTATGGTTAAGAATGTTCCATTGAAAATAGCGTGGTAATGGAACTATTTCAAAAAAATAATCTACCATTTTCTCTTTACCAGGTATGATATAAACGGCACAATATTTTATGTCAAATTTTGATTCGAGATGCTTTAAACTTTCTTTTACTTCTATCATTGCAGAACCAGATGCTATACTGTCATCTACCACCAATATTTTTTTAAATTCTGAAATATCGAAAAATTGGCTTCTTGCGCCTGCTTTATAAATATGACCATTTAAAAAGGAATGAATATCAGTGTAGGGCTTGTTTAGATATAAAGACAATAAATTGGCTGGAAGCATACCACTTCTTGGTACACCAACTATCAAGTCAAAATCACGGGGAATAATATTTAATCTTTTTAGAATAATATTGTTTAAGTCTGTAATGTTTCTGTAGTTCATATTATTTGTTATAAAAGGAGTTAAACTTGGTTTTATACCTTAGTTATTTTATATAAATTTTCTTCTAATTTTTAATTAATTGTAATTCAGTTTCTTCAACTGGCGTGTCAAAAGTCTCTGGATTCGACATAATTGCCATTGAAGCATACATTAATAAAGCAGTAGGCATTCCTCCAAACACCGCATTTCCATAGGATGCTGCCATTATGCCAGCCATTCCAGCAATTAGGGCACTCAGTTTTAGTTTTGCTATTGGATCTCGAATTTTGAACATAACCTTGTATGAAGCTTTTCCGATAACATAAAACAAAATAATTAAATGAATTGTTAAACCAACGATGCCCATCTCTGCCCATATCATAACATACCAGCTGTCTGTAGCAACGTGAGAAAGAAATGCGTTAGGCAAAAACCGCTGGGCTTTGTCACCCGCGTGACCAATACCACCTCCAAAAGGTCTTGATGCTAAATATCCTTTCAGAATTTCTTGATTCTTAAGTCTTACCTGCAATGATGGTTCGTTGGGGTCAAAAGCCGATCTCATTCTTCTTATTTGATCGTTCCCATTAGCGATCAAAGTAAATTTAAAAAAAACAAATAAAATAAGTATTAGAGTAAAACCGATAATAACTACTCGTAAATTTTTGCTCAAAATAAAATAGGTCATAAAACCCGCCAAGGGTACACTTATTGATCCACGGGTGCCAGAAATCATCATTCCATATATTCCTAATATCCCAACAGTTAGAAAAAACATTTTAGGCAGTCCCTTTTTAGACATAGAGTATATAATAGCGACTACCCCGGAAAGTCCTTGGTTTGCCCCAAATTGTCCTGCATCACTCATAAATGAAAAAATTCTTAATTTACCAAATAAAATATGGGTTTGAGCTGCTCCAGCATTTAGCCACGCTTGTTCTGCTGAATCTACTCCAATAAACAATTGAATCAATCCCTTCATTGAAGCAAGAATTGAAAAAATACCCCAAACGTAAAGAAATAGATCTAATTTTTTATTTGTGTTAATAAGCATGAAAGTAAGCGGAATAAACAAAAAGAAATAGAATCCAATGCCTCTTCCAGCAATCCATGCATCCGTACTCTGGGCTTCAGGATTTGCTAATTGAAATATGCAATATAACAACCATATCAATGCTAAAAATGTAATATCTTTTTTGGCTGGAGACCAATCAATTCTTTCTTTAAATCTAGAAAAAAACAAAGCTAGATAGGTCAAAATAAGAATACCATCTATACCGAAACCTAATGGTAATCCTGGAATATAGCGCGCTATGCCAAGTACTATAAAATTAAGCCCAATAGCTGTAAAAAAACCTATTATAGGATTTGTAAATAATTTGTATAAATAAATACCCCCAAGTATTAGTGAAAATAAAATGCCTAGTCCAACAATTTCTAATTTAGCAAGTATTACAGCAAGTAATCCTACTGCTATTAAAAGTAGTATAAGGGACCATGGTTTAGTAATACTAGCTGAACCAGAATTTTCATCAAATGGGTTTATGTTATTATTACTAATCATTAATTAACTTTTTTATTCATCTTAAAATGATCCTGATAACGGTTATTGGTAGCTTTATTAAAAATAGTGGAATAGAACTTTAAACCACTAGAAAAAATTTCTTTATAAGATAATGTCAACTCTTTATTTAAAAAGTACATTCCCATCCAAATACCAATTAAAGTGAATAGTATTGACGCAACCGCTACAAGGAGTAATGATTTGAATATAAAAATAGCGATGAGGTCTCCTGCAACATTAGCAATAACCATAAAAAACACTTTTAAAGCATTAATGTTTGGTTTGTTTACACTGTCGAGACCTATACCTGTCATCCTGTCGATGGGTAATAATAGCCCATAAATTGAAAATACACGGACAATATTTACCACATTAAATCCAGTAATTGGATCTGTTTTTAAATATTGATTTCCTGAAAGTAAAAACACAAAAAATTCTGCAAAAACAAAAGTGAATAAACTTATTAATACAAACAAATAAGTGAGTGCACCAGCGTAGGAGTAAAACAAATCTTTTACCTCATCAATTTTATGATGAATGCTTGCTTTAGACATTTTAGGAAATGCTGTAGCTACAAAGCTACGCAAAGGAATCTGTTGCAATTCAGTAAGTTTTAAAGGGATGCTATAAAGTGCTACAGCTGCATTTCCTAGTGGGCTGAGACTAATAATCAAGACATCAGCACTTCGTAATAGGTTGGTTCCTATAAGTGTAAAAGTCGTGTATTTTCCAAAATGCAATAAAGTTTTATTAGTTTCTATAGTAGCACTTGTAATATGTTTTGTTCCATCCCAACCAGCTATTATACTAATAAATGAGGTAAAAGCATTGATAGTAAGAATTGCAATAACCAATTGTGTTAAAGTCAATTTTAGAAAAAAATAATTAACTAAAAGTACTAGAAAAAAGGATCCACTATTTATAGCTTTAATTGCTAATATTTTTGCATACTTTCTATCTGCTTGTAATACTACGAGGGCATTATTCCAAGGTAGATTTAAAAAGGCTAATAATGGATACCATTTAAAAAACAAACTATAACCGGAATTACTTATCGCTTCTTTAAAAATAATAGTACATGATATTAAAATAATTGCAATTAAAACAGTGGCTCCAAGACCTATTAAAGCATTAGAACCTATTAGTTTAATTCTTTCAGCATCATCTGCACCAGACAAATATCTAATTAAACCAGTGTTGGTAATTCCAAATCTAAACATTTCAACAAATGATCCTGCTGTGATAAACAAAACCCATTGTCCAAAAATCTCCAATGACAAACTTCTTGTAAGCAAAGCAAATCCTGCAATACCCAAAATTGCGATAACCATATTTCCTGTTAATGACAGAAAATTATCTTCACGTACAATTTTTTTAAGTTTCTTCATTAATTAAATTTGTTATATTTGATTTTTAGTAAAAAATTGAAACTGGAACATCGTTTTTATTTTCTTTCTTAATATACTTCTCTTTTTAGGTAATTCTCCTAATAGAGATTCAACTTCCTTAAGCTCAACTCCATTGACTAAAAAATGTATTTTAGAGCCAGAAAGAGGAAGTATACTATTCAATGCAGATTGATCCGCTTCTGACCATAATCTATTGGAGCGACAAATAAGAATATCAATATCAGAATGAGTATATAATTCAGTTGGATAATTATTGTAGATTATAGGTGGTAATTCTATGATAACATAATCGGGGATATAATCAATTTTTATATTATTTTGCTCGAGAAGGTCTTTATAACTTTTTGCTTTATAAAATTGTTTATTTATTGCATAGGTAAAATATTCAGAAGGCGCAAGATAACTTGTTACATCTGATAGAAATGAATTATTTAAATCAATCCTTGGATCTGGATAACCTAAAAGTTTAATCAAAAAAGGAAATCTTCTTTGCTTTTTAATATTTTGCTGCTTGATTGAATAATTTAGAAATAGTATTTTTTTTCCTTCTTTTTTTAGTTCTCTAGCAATATTTCCTGCTAAAACAGTTTTTCCTTCCATTTTTTGAGTACTAAAAAGGACTATTGTTTTTACAGAATCTTCAGGGCTATGTGTACTTAAAAACTGTTTTATATTTTGAGTAATAATTTCAATTAATCGATTTTTAATGAAAGGTAAATTGATTGTGTCTGGATGGAGCAATATTTTGGGAGCCATTCCTAAAGAGGTTAGTTTTAATATTCCACCAGCTTTTTTAGAATTTTTTAATGTATCATCAAAATATTCCATTATTATTAAAATTCCTAAAGTCAAAATAAAACCTAAAAATGCTGCTGCAATAATAAGTATTTTTCTTTTTGTAGGCATTGGTGATAATGGATAAAAAGGAGGGTCAATTGCTTTTACGTTAGAAGACATTGCGTTGTCTTGTAATTTAAGTTTAGCTAAATTTAAACCATGAAGAATTTCAATGTAACCTTGTACGGATACTGAAATCTCTCTTTCAATTCTTGTTATATTAGCACCTGCTGGAGCATAAATTGCATATTGTTTTTGAAAATTTTTATTGTCAATATCCATAACTTTAAGCTTCGCTTTTATGTTTTCAGATTCCACAATTTTATCCATCCAATCTGGAAGAACTTTGCTTACAGGTAATCCGTCAACTGTGTTTTGATAGGAATATAATTCATTTATACTTTTGCTAATCTCATTCGTTAAATTTTCGGATTGTTTTTTTAATTCGGACATTTTAACCGTGCTTTTCGTGTCTTTGTTTGACTCTATTTCAGCTTGAGTTAGGGCTATTTCATAATTAAGATCTCCTAATTGTTTCTTTTTTTCAAGAACCAAGGTGCTCTTTAGTTGTATGATTTCTTGAATATTTAATTTTTTTTCTAACCTTTTTGTTGCTGCTTCAATTCCCGCTAAATCCGCTTTTTTATTATTGTATTTTACTTCCATATCCTCCTTTACATTGGCTACAGCTTTACTTTGCTCATAATAGTTTATGATGTTGTACGATTTATTAAAGTTAAGGAGTTTATCTTCACCATCTTTTAATTTTTCATTTGCGCTTGCTAGTTGTGCTTCAAAGTATTTTACAACAGCATCTGACCTGTTTTCTTTAACATTTCTATAGTTTTTTATACAAACCTCATTAAAGATAGCTAGTGTTTGCTGACAAATACCGGGGTCGTTAACTGTATAAGTTAACTTTATGATGTCGCTATTAGATATTCTTATAGCTTTTACGGATGATATTGCATTAATAGAATAATGAGGATCTTCAAAATTAAGTAATTCGTAAACAAAATTAGAATTGCTACTATTCTTTAAAGCCGTTAAATTTTTTACGGTTTTTTCATAATTAATTTTATTTATTTCTGGTGGAAATAAGGACCCTTCAGACTTATTTTGCATTATTGAATCATCATCTGAGTGATTCCCTTTTTCTATATAATGATAAAGTTCCTTTGGAATTTTTAATTTTAATTTTTCAAAATTAGCGGAGGATATATATTTTGGGTTTGCCTTATGCAACATTAAGTGTTGTGCCAATAACCGAATTCCAACTTCTTCTTGAGTTTCTCTTGACTGGATAATATTAATTAAATTATCAAAAGCAGTATTAGTAGCTTGATAATTAAATGTTTTATCCATTTCTATGGTAGAACCTGAAGCAATTCCAGTATATAAAAGGGATTGTGAAGAATATTCAAAATGTGGCTTGAGTGTAAGTACAAAAACTAATAATGCAAGTAAGATGGGCACAATTATTAATAGCATCAAATGCTTCAATATTAACCGTATAAATTCAATTATTTTCATTCTTTTAATTTGTAGGTGACGCACTAAAAACAAACCCAGCCATTTCTTCTAATATTTGTTTAGCTGCTAAATAATCCGACTTAGCTATTTCATAATCCGACTCCATATTTGAAGACATACTTGATATTCTAACATACTCAGCAATAGGTACTATTCCATTTCTAAATTCCTTTTCAATCATTTGAAAGTTGACTCTACTATTACCAAGAGTTTCCGATTTTATTCGAAGTAATTTTTGCTTTAAAATTAATTCTTGATATAATTTTATAATATTTTGCCTTATCTCATCTTCTTGAAATTGTAACATGCTTTTTGCTTCATCAAGTTCTAGTTTTGCCTGTGCAACCTGATTTTTTCTATTTAAAAAATCGAATACAGGAAATTTGAGATAGAGTCCAACACCATAATTCAATTGTTTTGTGTTTGTTGTTAAAGAAGTAGAGGAAGTCCCACCAGTAGCACTTAATGAAGTATTATCAAAAGTTCCATATCTAGTATCGGCTTGCATGCCCAAGTTTTTTGTCCAAATAAGACGTTCCGATTTTATATTTAATTCTTTGCCACGTATGGTCTGATTTCTAAATCGCAACATAGCATTACGTTTTATAACAGAATCAATTATAACTTTTAGCGGCGGTATATTAATTTCATTTTTACTTGTTGACATAATTTCTGCTGAAGATGTTTGTGCCAATGTATAATTAATACAGAAAGTATTTAGATATAATAGAAAGATAAATTTTAATATTAGTTTCATTTCGCTTAATTTCATTGTAGTTTTTTATACAGAATCTTTTTGTAATAATGCAGGTATGGTTCTTAAAATGAGTTTAATATCATACCAAAATGAAAAATTATCGCCTTCAAAATGTTCAGCATATTCATTGTCTAGACGCATTCGTTCTTCTTCAGACATGTTACCTCCTTTTCCTCTCAATTCAACTTGCCATAAACCAGTAATTCCGGCTGGAGCCAAAAAGCGTTTTGATAATGAGTCGGCTGTAAGTAATTCTGCTTCATATACTGGTAAAGGTCTATTGCCTACAATAGACATATCACCTTTTATAACATTAATAAGTTGAGGTAATTCATCAATACTGGTATTTCGGATAAATTTACCAACTCGTGTAACTCTAGGATCATCAACAATTTTAACAAATGTAGAATCATTTTTTGCGGTTTCGGTTTTTTGAAAATTATACCAATAATCACAAATTTCATGGGTGTCAATATACATTATTGGTGAGCAAGTTTCATCTTTTGGTAACTTACTGCATCTTGGGCAGGGCAGGTCTGATAAATTATTTTCAGGCTTTTGTTCCGTATTATATTGATTTTTTTCTTTGGCTAGTTTTTTCAATAGTTCATCTGATCCAGTTCTCATAGAACGTAATTTGTAAAAATCGAAAGTTTTTCTGCCTACTCTTTTTGAAATGTAATATACTTTGCCTTTTGATTCTAATTTTATAGCAAGCAATATCAGTAATAAAAAAGGAGAGGCCACTAACAATACTGATGATGCCACTAGAATATCAAAAATTCGTTTTGAAAGAGGCATTCTATATGCTTCGTCATTAATTTCAGGTAATTTTGCAATCTTTGATGCCTTTTTGTGAAGGCAAAGAAATTCTATCCTACGAATAATGTCTTCCGGATTAGCAACAGAGGTCACATAGTAATCATCAACTCGTTTTTTGAATGCCAGTTTGTATGTATCACTATTAAATTCCTTCGCTAAAAGAATGAAAGGAATGGCATCATATTCTGAATGTTCTCTTATCCAATCAAATAGAAATAATCCGTTATTTCCCGGTAAATTATAATTGCAAATTATTGCCGCTGGTGGTTTATTTGAATTAAGATAATTGGTAGCTTGAATGCTATTTTCTATCGCAATTAGTGCTATTTTCTTGTTTTGATTTATAACTTGAAAATACTCTGGGGGAATACCAATGCATAGTATGTTTATAATTGGGGGCATAATTATTTGATTAGATTCGTTAAGCTAGTTTAAAAATCTCCTGGTTTTTACGTATTTACCATTCTATTGAAAAGTGAATTGGAAAAATATTTTTTTTAACCAATTCTTCAAGTTCTTCAGGATTAAAAGGTTTTGTTAAGTAATCTTGGGCGCCTAATCTATAACACTTTATGCGTTCTTTACTTTCAGATCTCCCAGACAGCATAATAAATGGCGTATGTTTTATAAATCCTCTCTGACGAACTTTGGTTAAAAACTCATAACCATCCATTTCTGTCATTTGAATATCACATATTATTAAATCAGGAAGATTTTCTTCAAGCCAATCTAAAGCTTCTTGACCATTATTAATTGAAACAACGTCATAATCTTGAGAAAGGAAATTTTCTAATAAAAGACGGATACTTTTTTCATCATCTACTACTAATATTTTTTTCTTCATAATTTAATTAATTATATTAAAATCATTTTTCATTTTATCAACAACTTCATTTGTAAGATTTTTAAAACTTAGTATTTTCAAGTCTAATTCTGATGGTTGAGATTCTTTTATTAATAAATCTTCTATATAAAGTAATTCTTTTTCTAATGTAATTGTACCAAAATAAGTTAGGGTTGGTTTTGTTTTATGAACCAAACTTTTAATTCTTGAAAAATCTTTTTCAGAATAAGCGGACATAATTTCTTGAATAAATTGTGAAACTTGGTCGATGAAAACTTCGACCATTTCCGCAACCTTTTCTTCATTCCCACGGCACATTTTATGAATTAATTGTAAGTCATATAATTGTATTGGAGGCAGATCTGAGTTTTGGGGCGATTTCATAATTGCTTGAATATGTGATGTGTACTATTTTTTGTATTGAATGAATCTTGTCAAATCTATTAAATAAAGACTAAAATTATTTAATAGATTGAGAATTTGACTCCAGATTTATCTAACGAAAGCTATATTTATGTTAATTTATATAACGGATTTAAAAAACGCTATAGTCTTTATTAAACCCTCATCTAATTCTATTTTAGGCGCCCATTTTAGTTCTTTTTTTGCAATAGAAATGTCTGGTTGGCGCATCATTGGATCGTCAGAAGGTAACGGTTTATAAATAATTTTCGAATTTGATCCTGTAAGTTTTATTATTTTTTCAGCAAGTTCAAGAATTGTAAATTCATTTGGATTTCCCATATTTACAGGGCCAATGAACTGATCTGGTGAAGCCATCATTTTTATCATTCCTTCTACTAAGTCGTCAACATATTGAAAACTTCTTGTTTGCTGTCCTTTGCCATAAACAGTAATATCTTGGTTTTGCAAAGCTTGAACGATAAAGTTAGAAACTACCCTTCCGTCATTTGGATCCATTCTTGGGCCATATGTATTGAATATTCGAATAATTTTTATTTTAACGTTATTCTGTTTATGATAATCGATAAACAAGGTTTCTGCACATCGTTTTCCTTCATCATAGCAAGAACGTTCTCCAATTGGATTAACGTGACCCCAATACGATTCTGGTTGAGGATGAACAAGAGGGTCGCCATAAACTTCACTTGTAGAAGCTTGCAATATTTTTGCGTTTATTCTTTTTGCGAGACCCAACATATTAATAGCTCCCATAACCGATGTCTTAATAGTTTTGATAGGATTGTGCTGGTAATGTATCGGGGAAGCAGGGCATGCAAGATTGTAAATTTCATCGGCTTCAATAAAGAAAGGAGCAGTAACATCATGCCTGATCAATTCAAAATAAGGATTGTCTAACAAGTGTAAAACGTTTTGTTTTTGCCCAGTAAAAAAATTATCGAGACAATAAACCTCATTACCTTCTTTTAATAAGCGTTCGCATAGGTGTGAGCCAACAAAACCTGCACCACCCGTAATAAGTATTTTTTTACGTGTCATAATTTTTAATAAAAGTTGAATTAATTATTTTTAAGATTGGTCAACGATTTAATTAATTTAAGAAGAAGCGAGATTTTTTGTTGTATCAACTCCAATACAGAAATAATCAAATCCATGTTCTTTCATTTCGTTTTTATCATAAATATTACGACCGTCAAATATAGCAGGGCTGTTTAACAACTTACTAACGATTTTAAAGTTAGGAAATTTAAATTCTGGCCATTCTGTAAGAATAGCTAAACAATCTGCGTCAATTAAAGCTTCGTGTTGGTCATTATAATAAGAAATAGTGTCGCCAAAATGATGTTTTGCTTCTTCTAAAGCAACTGGGTCATATGCCTTAACTTTTGCGCCTGCTTCTAGTAATTTTTTAACTATTATTAAAGCGGGAGCTTCACGCATATCATCTGTTTGAGGTTTAAATGACAGCCCCCACAAAGCAATGGTTTTACCAACTAAATCTCCTTTGAAATATTTATTAATCTTATTAAAAATTACTAACTTTTGATCTTTGTTTACTTCCTCTACGGCTTTAAGAATTCGAAGTTCGTATTTGTACTCACTACCAGTTCTTATGAGTGCCTGTACATCTTTTGGAAAACATGATCCTCCATATCCAATTCCTGGGTAAATAAATTTGTTCCCAATTCGAGAATCAGAACCAATACCATTTCTTACCAAATTAATATCGGCTCCAACTATTTCACAAAGATTTGCGATATCATTTATAAAACTAATTTTTGTAGCAAGCATTGCATTTGCAGCATACTTTGTCATCTCAGCCGAAACAATATCCATAAAAATTAGTGGATGACCAT
Source organism: Flavobacteriaceae bacterium (assembly GCA_947373225.1). Taxonomy (GTDB): domain Bacteria; phylum Bacteroidota; class Bacteroidia; order Flavobacteriales; family Flavobacteriaceae; genus Flavobacterium. Next base: position 25,631 of record CANBWX010000006.1, read on the forward strand.
TAAGAGTAAAAGGTTTGTACAAGCTCTTCATGAGTTCCTCAGCTCTAGGGCTATCTAATCCAATAACAATTCTATCGGGTTTCAAGAAATCAGCAATAGCAGCTCCTTCTTTAAGAAATTCAGGATTAGAGGCTACATCAAATTCAATATTTACTTTTCGCTTATCAAGTTCTTCTTGAATAGCTTTTTTTACTTTTTCAGAAGTGCCAACAGGTACGGTGCTTTTTGTGACTACTAATAAATAATCATTTATGGTTTTACCACAATCACGAGCAACTGCTAGTACATACTTCAAATCGGCACTTCCATCTTCATCTGGCGGTGTACCCACTGATATAAACAGTACTTCGGAGTCTTTTATGGCCTCAGTGATATTTGTTGTAAAACTCAAACGACCTTTTTTCATGTTTCGCATCAACATTTCTTCAAGACCGGGTTCATAAATGGGTATTATACCATTATTAAGATTGTCAATTTTTTTACTATCAATATCAACGCAAACAACATTAATACCTACTTCAGAAAAGCAAGCGCCTGTAACAAGCCCAACATATCCGCTTCCAACAATTGTAACTTTCATAATTATAAACTTTATAGGGTTATTTTCTTTGATAAATATACAAATTTTTTCAATAAAACGATTTTTTTTAAACAACTGTATTTCAATAATTTAACAATTTTACTATCGATGAAACGACGATTTTCTCTGTTGAAATACCTAAATCTAGATAAATTATAGTTAAATGACAGCTGTTTCAAGTTGTTTATGCCATAAACTAATAATTAAAACAATTTTGATGTGCCTAAAATATTTTAATTTTATAAATTGAAATATTAGTTTAAAGCAAATCTAATTAAATTAGGAAGGTTAATAGGAATAAAACAGAATTAGTTTTTCATTATTAATAAAATAAATAATAATAAAAACAAATAATCTAATTACATACAGCGGGGTTATCTTTCTACTAATTAGGATGATATAATTCAATAAACAAAATAAAACAAGAAAAAATTATTTTCTTTATCAGGAATTATTACTCTTTTTCAAAGACGATAACCTTTTTTCAATTGATGCTAAAACCCACTCTTATCAGTGGTGTTGCGTAGTTGTGTAAATTTTCATATCATTGCACTCGAAAGTTTATTGTGGCTTTGAGAGTTATTTATAAGTTAATTAATTGAGTTAAAAGTGGAATTACATGAACGTCATGTAAAATTTGTTTTTGTAAGCTTTTTTTTGTTTTAAATAAATAAAATTGTATTTCAGCGATAAAAACAGTAACTTTGTCGATGATTTTATTGTTTAACAAAAAAAAGATTAACTTTACACACACTATTCTTTAGAATTATGAGTTATAAATCAGAAAGAATTTGTTGTTGTTTTGTGAAAATTGATTTATTTCTTTAAATAAATATGAAAATTATCATTAATAAGTTTCTTCTTATAATAATATGCCTTTTTGGGGTGTTGGATGTCTTCTCGGCTCCATCTCCGCCAATGCCTACTGGTAAAAAACCACCACCACCACCTGGACTGCCTATTGATGAGAATCTTTATTTGGTTCTTATAATAGCACTACTATACGGAGTTTATATCATTTATAAATACCAATTAAAAACAAAGACTCCAATTTAAATTGGAGTTTTTGTTTTTAATGAATTATAGTCTATTTATTCGAGTACAATTTGGAAACGTATTTGCCAATAACATCAAATTCCAGGTTTATTTTTGTGCCAATTTCGAAATTTTTAAAATTAGTATGCTCGTAAGTATAAGGAATAATAGCAACGCTAAATTCTTTTTTTCTTGAATCGACAACAGTCAAGCTTACTCCATTTACAGTAATTGAGCCTTTTTCGATAGTTATATTCTCAAGGTTTGAATCATATTCAAAAGTATATAGCCAACTTCCGTTCGTTTCCTTTGCCAAAATGCAACTCCCAATTTGATCTACATGACCCTGTACAATATGTCCGTCTAATCTGTCGCCTAATTTCATTGCTCTCTCAAGGTTGATGCTATCGCCAGGTTGCCAATAAGAAATATTTGTTTTTTTTATTGTTTCCCCAATAGCCGTGACGGTATAAAGATTATCGCTTATTGAAACTACTGTTAAGCAAATGCCATTGTGTGCAACACTTTGGTCAATTTTTAGTTCGTTAGTAATAGTCGAAGCTATTGTTATATGAACATTGTCTTTATCTTTTCTGATTTCTTGGATCGTGCCAAGGGATTCTATAATTCCTGTAAACATTTCTTAATTTTATTTTACTAAATTTGCACTTCAAAATTAGCAATAAATAATGTGAGGTTATGATAAAAAATGCAGAAAATATAATCGTAGGGATTTCGATTGGAGATTTAAACGGTATTGGAAGCGAAGTTATTCTAAAAACGTTCGAAGATTCTCGAATGCTAGAACTATGTACACCTGTTATTTTTGCCAATGTAAAAATACTTTCGTTCGTAAAAAAGAGTTTCGAATCTACGTCGATGCTTCATGGAATCGATAGATTAGACCAAATTGTTTTAGGTAAAATAAATGTTTTGAACGTTTGGAATGAAGCGGTAGATATTAATTTTGGTGTGAATGACAAGAAAATCGGAAAATATGCCATAAAATCATTTGTTGCCGCTACAAAAGCATTGAAAGAAGGACTTATAGATGTATTAGTAACAGCTCCAATAAACAAATATAATATTCAATCCGACGAATTTAAATTTCCTGGACACACGGATTATTTAGACCAAGAATTAGAGGGAAATGCGCTAATGTTAATGGTTCAAGACAGTTTAAGAGTTGGTTTGTTAACGGATCATATTCCTTTAAACGAGGTCGCATCACATCTTACTGAAGAATTGATTAGAAAAAAAATAGAAACCGTTAAGCAATCATTAATACAAGATTTTAGTGTCAATAAACCTAAAATTGCTGTTTTAGGACTAAATCCTCATTGTGGCGATGGAGGTGTTATCGGAACTGAAGATGATGCCATATTAAAACCGGCTTTGAAAAAAATATATGAAAAGGGAACATTAGTATTTGGTCCTTTTGCTGCCGATGGTTTTTTTGGAAGCAATCAATATGAGAAATATGATGCTATTATTGCAACATATCACGATCAAGGATTAATCCCCTTCAAAACATTATCATTTGGTAACGGTGTAAATTATACCGCAGGTTTAAATAAAATTAGAACCTCACCAGATCATGGTACGGCTTATGATATTGCCGGTAAAGGTTTGGCGGATTATAATTCATTTAAAGAGGCTGTTTATCTTGCAATTGACATCTATAATTCAAGAAATCAGTATGCAGAAATCAGCGAAAAGCCCCTAAAAATAAAAGAAAAACAGTCTTAAATAAAAAAAGGTAAATAAGATTATTAAATTTACAATAAATTTATATCTTTGCACTCCCGAAGTTTAGGGCAAATTGTTGTTGAAATGAACAAGACAAAAGAATTTTTAATTCCTTTTATAGGTTTAAAGCCAGGAAAACATCAATTTGAATATCAAATAAGTAATGCGTTCTTTGAAATCTTTGATTACCATGAATTTAATAATTCAAATATCAAAGTAAATGTAGTTTTAGAGAAAAAAAGCACGATGTTGGAGCTAGTTTTCAAACATAAAGGAACTGTAAATGTTCCATGCGATATGACAAACGAAGAGTTTGATTTGTCAATAAAAGGCAATATGAAATTGATTGTGCGTTTTGGAGATGCTTTCAATAATGACAACGAAGAGTTGCTCATTTTGCCACACGGAGAATTTCAAGTAGATATTTCACAATATATATATGAAATGATAGTACTTTCGGTTCCTTTAAGACGAATTCATCCAGGAGTTAAAGACGGAAGTTTAAAAACGGAAGCATTAACAAAACTGAAAGAATTGACATTAAAAGAGCAAAAAGTAGAGAAAAAAGAAGAACAAAAAGAAGAAAATATTGACCCGCGTTGGGACAAATTAAAGCAACTATTAACGGATAAATAATATAGTAAAATGGCACATCCTAAGAGAAAAATCTCGAAAACAAGAAGAGATAAGAGAAGAACACATTACAAAGCTACAGTAGCTCAAATCGCTACTTGTCCAATCACTGGAGAAGCACATTTATACCACAGAGCCTACTGGCATGAAGGAAAAATGTACTACAGAGGACAAGTTGTTGTAGATAAATCTACAGCGGTTGCATAATACATTTTTGTAAATGATATTTAAACTCTCACATAGTGAGAGTTTTTTTGTTGTTTGTAATTTTCAATTAATTAGAAGTTCTAAAGCAATTTCATTTAGAATTTTTTTTGTACTTTTCAAGACTTTTAAATATTTTGTCGATGGTAACATTTGACAAAAAACAATTGAATAAAATGAATACAATTACTGCTGCAATTACTGCTGTTGGAGGTTATGTTCCGGATTTTGTACTTACAAACAAAATTCTTGAAACAATGGTTGACACAAATGATGAGTGGATTACCTCCCGCACAGGAATAAAAGAAAGAAGAATTCTTAAAGATGAAGGTAAAGGAACCTCTTATTTAGCCATAAAAGCATCAGAAGATTTATTGGTTAGAGGAAATATTGACCCTTTAGAAATAGATTTAGTAATAGTTGCAACTGCAACACCAGATATGCCAGTGGCCGCCACGGCAGCTTATGTGGCTACAGAAATAGGAGCAATAAATGCTTTTGCTTTCGATTTGCAAGCTGCGTGTTCTGGATTTTTATATGGCGTCTCTGTTGCTTCGGCATATATTCAATCCGGGAGATATAAAAAAGTGCTATTAATTGGGGCCGATAAAATGTCCTCAATTGTAGATTATACAGATAGATCTACTTGTATAATTTTTGGTGATGGTGCAGGTGCTGCATTATTCGAACCAAATTTTGAAGGTCTAGGATTACAGGATGAATATTTGAGAAGTGACGGTATTGGTCGTGACTTTTTGAAAATTGAAGCTGGAGGATCTCTTCACCCAACAACCATCCAAACGCTTCAGGATAATAAGCACAAAATCATTCAGGACGGTAAGACTGTTTTTAAATATGCTGTAACTAATATGGCTGATTCGAGTGAATTGTTAATGAAAAGAAACAATTTGACCAATGAAGATATACAATGGTTAGTTCCGCATCAAGCAAATAAACGAATCATTGATGCTACAGCAAGCAGAATGAAATTGGATGATTCCAAAGTTTTAATGAATATTGAAAAATACGGAAATACAACATCAGCAACCATAGCATTAGTACTAAGTGATTTTGAATCTTTATTCAAAAAAGGTGATACTATTATTTTGGCAGCTTTTGGAGGAGGATTCACATGGGGATCTATTTATTTAAAATGGGCATACAATAAAAAATAAAATTAAACTAAAAACAAATAATTATGGATTTAAAAGAAATTCAAAACCTAATCAAATTTGTAGCAAATTCGGGAGTTGCAGAAGTTAAATTAGAAATGGATGATGTGAAAATCACCATTAGAACTACTTTGGAAGGTAATGTGTCCGAAACAACTTATGTTCAGCAAATGCCAGCACAACCAGTTCTTCAACAAGCAGTAGCTCCAGTAGCAGCAGCTCCAGTGGCAGCAGCTCCAGCAGTAATTGAAAACGCTCACTACATTACCATAAAATCGCCAATTATTGGAACTTTCTATAGAAAACCATCACCAGACAAACCTTTGTTTGTTGAAGTTGGTTCTACTATTTCTAAAGGAGATGTACTTTGTGTTATCGAAGCAATGAAATTATTTAATGAAATTGAATCAGAGGTTTCTGGTAAAATTGTCAAAATATTGGTAGATGATATGTCACCGGTAGAATATGACCAACCTTTATTCTTAGTAGATCCATCATAATTTTAATTATAAATTATGAATTATAAATTATGAATTGGTCTTGCCATTCATAACTTATAACTTATAACTCATAACTCATAATTCAAAAAAAATGTTTAAAAAAATATTAATTGCAAATAGGGGAGAAATTGCGCTTCGTATCATTCGTACTTGTAAAGAAATGGGTATCAAAACAGTAGCTGTGTATTCTACCGCTGATGCCGAAAGTTTACACGTTAAATTTGCTGATGAAGCTGTTTGTATTGGGCCACCTCCAAGCAACTTGTCCTATTTGAAAATGTCAAATATTATTGCCGCTGCCGAAATTACTAATGCAGACGCAATTCATCCAGGATATGGATTTCTTTCTGAAAATTCAAAATTTTCAAAAATTTGTCAAGAGCATAATATTAAATTCATTGGTGCTTCTCCAGAAATGATAGACAGAATGGGTGATAAAGCTTCGGCCAAAGCCACTATGAAAGCCGCTGGAGTACCTTGTGTTCCGGGTTCTGAAGGAATCCTAGAATCATTCGAACAAGCACAAGAACTTTCTCGAGGGATGGGTTATCCAGTAATGCTAAAAGCAACTGCTGGTGGCGGTGGAAAAGGAATGCGTGCCGTTTGGAAAGATGAAGATTTACTAAAAGCATGGGAAGATGCCAGACAAGAATCGGCAGCAGCTTTTGGAAATGACGGAATGTATCTTGAAAAATTAATAGAGGAACCGCGTCATATCGAAATTCAAGTTGTAGGTGATTCTTACGGAAAAGCATGTCATCTTTCTGAAAGAGATTGTTCGGTACAACGTCGTCATCAAAAATTAACCGAGGAAACTCCATCTCCATATATGACTGACGAATTACGTCAGAAAATGGGAGCAGCAGCAGTAAAAGCAGCCGAATATATTAAATATGAAGGTGCAGGAACAGTTGAATTTTTGGTTGACAAACATCGCAATTTTTACTTTATGGAAATGAATACTCGTATCCAAGTAGAACACCCAATTACAGAGCAAGTTATTGATTATGATTTAATTCGCGAGCAAATTATGGTTGCCGCTGGAATTCCAATTTCAGGTAAAAACTATTTACCTCAATTGCATGCCATCGAATGCCGTATCAATGCCGAAGATCCTTATAATGAATTCAGACCTTCACCTGGAAAAATAACAACGCTTCACATGCCTGGTGGTCACGGAGTTCGATTAGATACTCACGTATATTCTGGTTATACAATTCCGCCAAATTACGATTCTATGATAGCAAAATTGATTACTACCGCTCAAACGCGTGAAGAAGCAATTAGCAAAATGAGAAGAGCTTTAGACGAATTTGTGATCGAAGGGATTAAAACTACCATTCCATTTCACAGACAATTAATGGATGATGAAAGATATATTGCGGGGGATTATACCACCGCTTTTATGGATACTTTTAAAATGAATGATCCAGAATAAAATCTGAAATTCTATATTAAATAAAAAATCCCAACTCAGTTGGGATTTTTTATTTAATGAATATTGAAGTATTACAAAGTCTCTTTCAGCCATTTATAAAATTCTCTTTGCCAAACTAGCGCGTTTTGAGGTTTCAAAACCCAGTGGTTTTCTTCTGGGAAATATACAAATCTACTTTTTATCCCACGCAATTGAGCTGCTTGAAAGGCTTCTTGTCCTTGCCCAATTGGAACTCTAAAATCGTTTCCACCTTGAAAAATTAGTATCGGTTTATTCCATTTTTCAACAAAGTTGGCTGGATTAAATTTCGTGATCGATTTTTGAGCTACTGCATTGTCTTTTTCCCAATAAGCACCACCAAATTCCCATTGATTAAAGAAAACTTCTTCGGTGGTGCCATACATACTTTGTGTGTTGAAAACGCCATCATGAGCAATAAAAGTTTTGAATCTATTATTATGAATTCCGGCTAAATAAAACACAGAATAACCGCCGTAACTAGCGCCAACGCAACCCAAACGACTTTTGTCTACATAATTTTCTTTGGAAACATCATCAATTGCCGAAAGATAATCGTCAATTACCTGACCACCCCAATCTTTGCTAATTTGCTCGTTCCATTCTACTCCGTGACCTTGCATTCCACGACGATTTGGCGCCACGACAATATAACCATTAGCAGCCATTAATTGAAAATTCCAACGGAAAGAGTAAAATTGCGTTAAGGCACTCTGCGGTCCGCCTTGGCAATAAAGTAAGGTTGGATATTTTTTTGTAGCATCAAAATTAGGAGGAAGAATCACCCAAACTAACATTTTTTTGCCATCGGTTGTGGTTACATATCTTCTTTCGGTTTTGCTTAACGCCAATGAATTATAGGTTTTCGTATTCACATTCGACAATTGTTTCCAACTTTTTTTCTTCAAATCGAAAGAGAAAATCTCCGCTGCATGATTCATATCGCTTCGGGTCAAAATGATGTTGTCTCCTGAGAAACCAACAAAATGATCCACGTCGAAATCGCCATTTGTAACTTGTTTAACGGTAATTGCAATTTTGGTTAAACCTGGAAAATTGACTTCAAATAATTGTTTTGTACCGTCTATTGGCGCAATAAAATAGATTTTTTTTCCGTCAAGACTCCATCTAAAATCATCAACAGTTCCATCCCAATTAGCTGTTAAATTGATTTTAATTCCTTTGAAATCAACAATAATATCATTTTTGTCCGCTTCGTAACCATCACGTTTCATCTGCAACCAAGTCAAATTTCCCGATGGAGAAAAATCAGGATTGGTGTCATAACCTAAATTTTCTTCGGTTCTATTGATGGTTTTTCTAGTCGCTAGATTGTATTCATAAATATTTGTATTTGTACTGGTAGCATAAGCTGTACCTGATTTTTTCTTGCATACATATAAAATACTTTTGCTGTCTGGCGACCAAATATAATCTTCGTCTCCACCAAAAGGTTTCTGTGGGCTATCGAAATTTTCATCTTTTAAAAGATCAATTCCAACGGAATTCTCTGTATTTTCTTTGTAAAAAACATGATTAAATTTTCCTTCATTCCATTTATCCCAATGACGATAATCCAATCCGTTATAGACTTGTACATTCGATTTTTCTAATTCAGGATAAAAATCTTTTCCTAATACTTTGTCGATTTTCACCGCTTCATCATAAACAATGTGTTTTGAGTCAGGAGAAATATTTTTATCTTTCAATACATCTTTGGTGTCTTTTACTTCTGTTGCAACACCGCCATTTACAGGAATAGTGTAAAATTTTGAATCCGATTTATTTTCTTCAGCCGAAGGTGTAGCTACTTTATAGACTATATTTTTAGCATCTTTTGAAATACCCAAAGCGGTTACTCTTCCTAGTTTCCAAAGTAATTCAGGTGACATCACGTTTTGTGCCATAGTATTTAAACTCATTATTATAAGGGTTAAAAGCAATATTTTTTTCATAGCTTCATTTGATTTAAAAGTTTTTAAAAGTACAAAATTCATACTGTTTTTGGAAGTATTGTTTCCAACTTAATTTTGAAAACGGCGTGTATTTATATACTTTTATAAAAATTTTCATATTTAATAAAGTTCATGGCTACAAAAATAACATCTACAAAAAAGAAGCAACCATCAAAAAAAGGAAATACAAGCTTTAAAAGTAAAATGATTCGTTTTATATTTAAGTCATTTTTTTGGTTTCTAGGTGTTTCCCTATTTTTTGTCGTTCTTTTTAAGTTTGTCCCAGTTCCCTTTACACCTTTGATGGTGATACGAGCCATAGAAAATAAGTCAGCAGGGAAAGATAATAATTTTAGTCACGATTGGGAACCTATTCAAAATATTTCGGTCAATTTGCAAAAAGCCGTAATTGCTAGTGAGGACGGAAAATTTCTTTCGCACACTGGTTTTGATTTTACGGCGATGCAAAAAGCGTATACCAGTAATGAAAGAGGTCGAAAAATAAAAGGAGGAAGTACTATTTCGCAACAAACTGCAAAAAACGTATTTCTCTGGCAAGGGCGTAGCTATTTACGAAAAGGATTAGAAGCCTATTTCACGGTTTTGATAGAATTAATTTGGGGAAAAGAACGCATCATGGAAGTCTATTTAAACAGTATCGAAATGGGTGATGGAGTTTATGGTGCTCAAGCTGCAGCAAAACATTGGTATAGAAAAGACGTCTCAAATCTCACTCCACAACAAGCGGCAGGAATTGCTGCTATATTGCCTAGTCCAAGAAGGTTTTCAGCAACAAGTTCCTCGTCATATATTAATGGTAGAAAAGCAAAAATTGTTCGTGTCATGCAACAGATTGGCAAGATCAAATATTAAAATTCAATCCCAAAACGATATTTCGTCCAATGTTCGGAATTCCATCTGTTTTCAATCGAGATAAATGAGCGATATATGTTTTGTTCAATAAGTTATTTCCGTTCAAATTAAAATCAAAAGCTGTTTTTCCTAATTTTACTTTTCCGCCTAAACCAAGATTTAATAAAGTGTAACCATTCGATTTGGTTTCAAAACCGCTTACATTATTTTGATTAAATGTTGATGAAACGTTGAATGTTGCGAAACCTTCTTCCAACCAATTTTTAATTTTGAATTCGGTTCTAATAGTGTTGTTCCAATTATTTGCGGGAATTAAAGGCAAATAATCTCCGTTTTGTTTTATGCCGGTTACTGTTTCAAAACTAGTTTCAAAATGTAACCAATCTAGCGGATGTGGATGAAAATGTAGTCCAATTTCGCCACCATATAATTTGGCATTACTTTGAATATAATCATAAACATCAAAACCATTAATTTTTGTTCCTGCTGGCGAAGTGTATATGTAATTATTAATATGATTGTAAAAACCATTGGCAAAAAACTCAAAATGGCTGTTTTTATATTCTAAATTCAAATCGGTTTGCACGTTTTGCTCCGTTTTCAAATCTGTGTTTCCCACTTCGTAGCGATTGGTTCCCTCATGCACACCATTCGAAGATAATTCGGCCAAATTTGGTGCCCTAAATCCAGAAGCCACATTCAATCTAAGAGACAAATCATCGGCTAAATTCGTTTTGTATCCCAAGGAAGCATTATAACTTTGGAACGATTTATTGATGGCTTGAAAATAACCTTCTTGACCCGCAATTCCGTGTGATGTTGTAGTAACAACTCTATTGTCAAAGCGGAGTCCCGCCTGAAAAACATTCGATTTTAATTCGATATTTCCTGTTCCAAAAACACCAAAGTCATTCGTTGAAGCGTCAGGAATTAAATATTCTATACCTGAATTTTTATTAGTTTGACTCATCCCTTGAACACCAATAATGGATTCAAATTTTCCAAATTTTGGCAAATGATATTTAGCATCATAATTGAAGGTATTCAGTTTCATGAGTAAAGTTGCAATATCACTATTTGCAAATTCGCTTCTATCATTGGCAATATAACCTAAATCAACATCTAATTTTGAGTTTTGAAAGAAGAATATGTTATTCAAACTCAATAAATTATTATAAACGGACTGTTTAGGAAATGTTGTATTCTTGGTTGTAGTTTGCTCGGTAATACCCGCATCCGGCATTCCTAAATCTAATTTATTGAAATTATATCTGAAGATACTTGAAAATTTAGAATTACTATATCCAATTCCAGTTTTCAAATCACTTTCATTATAGCGGGTATTGGTAACGCGATCTCCATTAGGAATTTTATAATCCGAATGGGTATCATAGCCTCCGCGAATCAGGAATTTCCAATTATCTGTTGAAGTTTTCATCCCTAAAGATGAATTACTTCCCAAGGTATTAGAGAATAATTTTTGGCTAAAATTAGCATTGAAAGTATTTGCTTCGGCGAATTTTTCGGGATTAAAATACAAAACGCCACCCAAAGCATCCGAACCATAAAGTAAGGAAGCTGGGCCTTTTATAACTTCTACACTTTCGATTCCAGAATCGTTTAATCCCAAACCATGTTCGTCGCCAAATTGTTGATTTTCTAGTCGAACACCTTGCGAATAGACCAAAACGCGATTGCCACTCAAACCACGTATTACTGGTTTTCCTATTGAAGTTCCGGTAGAAACTTGAGAAACCCCAGGAATGGTTGCCAATCCTTCGATTAAAGTGGAAGTTCCTTTTTTCTGCAATTCTTTGATGCTTTCATGTTCAACTTTCATCACATTTTGCGATTGTATTTTGTTAAAAGCAGTCGAAACAATTACTTCGTCCATTTGAAAAGCGGTTTCTTTAAGGATAATATTTAGGGTAGATTCTTTCGATTTAAGAACTATAATTTTATTTTGGGTTTCAAATCCTACGTAAACGAATGTCAGTTTTAAGTTTCCGTTTGGAAGATTGGTAAAGTAATATTTTCCGTTTGCATCTGTTGAAGTTCCTTTGTGTAATTCTGGCGCATAAACCGAAACGCCAATTACAGCTTGGTTTTTAGCATCGGTTACTGTTCCCGAAACTTTGTTTTGCGCTTGAAGCATTGCTGATAATCCTAAAAACAGGATGATAATTATTCTTTTCATTAGAATTGATTTATTGTTAATAAATTATGTTTAGACCTGGCAAGTTTTTAATACCTGTCAAGTCTAATATTAAACAATAAATCTTGGTGGAGCTCTAAGCGAAAAAAAACTTCCTTTGAAGTATTGGGTGTTTTCTTTGAAATAATAGCGAGAAACTCCAGCAGGAATAGTTGCTAATTTGAATTCGAAAAGCGAAAAATCAGTTGGAATGTAGTTGCTAAAAGTAAATTCGCAAATAGAACAATGTTCAAAATTATTATGTTGATGCGTGAATTCGGTTTTATGTAGATTGTATTTATGATGGCAAATTTCTTGAGAAAGCTCCTTTGCCAAATGCTCATAACTATGAAAAGATTGAAAAAGTATTGAAAACAATACTACAATCATCAAAGTAAAATTAATTAGGATCAGTTTCTTTTTCACTTTGCAAAGGTAAGGAAACATAAAAAAAAACCATTTGATTTAACAAAACTTAATGATTCGTTAAAACAAATGGTTTTCAATACTTATTTAGTGAAGATTACACCAAATTATGGGCTACTAAATATTCTGCAATTTGAATGGTATTTGTTGCAGCTCCTTTTCTTAAATTATCAGCAACAATCCACATATTTAGCGTGTTTGCTTGGCTTTCGTCACGACGAATTCTACCTACAAAAACATCATTTTTGCCTTCTGCATATCTTGGCATCGGGTATGTAAAAGTATCTAAGTTATCTTGAACAACAACTCCGTCCGTTTGACTCAAAATAGTTCTTACTTCGTTTACGTCAAAATCATTTGCGAATTCAACATTCACTGCCTCGCTATGCCCACCAACTACTGGTACACGAACTGCAGTTGCTGTAACTGCGATGTTATTATCACCTAATATTTTTTTGGTTTCATTAGATAATTTCATTTCTTCTTTGGTATAACCATTTTCTTCAAAACTATCGCATTGTGGAATACAGTTTCTGTTGATTTTGTATTTATAGACCATGTCACCTTCTATTCCTGCACATTCGTTTTCGAATTGTTGAACCGCTTTTACACCAGTTCCTGTGATAGATTGGTATGTAGAAACAACAACACGTTTTATGTCGTATTTTTTATGTAAGGGTGCCAAAGCTAAAACCATTTGTATAGTTGAACAGTTTGGGTTGGCAATTATTTTATCGTCTTTGGTTAATTCGTACGCGTTTATTTCAGGAACGATTAATTTTTTTGTTGGATCCATTCTCCAAGCCGATGAATTATCGATAACAGTAGTTCCTGCTGCAGCAAATTTTGGCGCCCAATCTAATGATGTTTGTCCACCTGCTGAGAAAACAGCAATTTCAGGTTTCATATCAACTGCGGTTTGCAAACCAACTACAGTGTATTTTTGACCTTTGAATTCAATTACTTTCCCAACTGATTTTTCAGATGCTACTAGAATTAATTCCGTGAACGGAAAATTTCTTTCTTCTAATACTTTTAACATTATTTCGCCAACCATTCCAGTGGCGCCTACAACTGCAATTTTCATATTCTATTATTTATTTTTTAATAACTTATTTTCTAATGCAAAAGTAAGTAATAACTATTTTAAAACAAGCGCGTTCACAAAAAATAACAAAATGTTATAAATATAACAAAACAAAAAACCACGTTTTTGGCGTGGTTTAATTTGAATGTATAATTAGTGAAAGTTATTTTTTCAACAAATCTCTAATTTGTATAAGTAATTCTTCCTGAGTAGGTCCAGCTGGGGCAGCAGGAGCAACTATTTCTTTCTTTTTTGTTTTATCAGCATATCTTAAAATAACAAAAATAAAGAATGCAATAATTATGAAATTGATTATTGCTTGAACTAAATTACCATAAGTTAAAACAGCTCCTTGTTTTTTTGCTTCAACTAAAATGTCAGTTGTTTGTCCGTGTAACGGAATAAACTTTTGCGTAAAATCTACTCCTCCAGTTATTAAACCTATAATAGGCATGATAACATCATCAACGGCAGAACCAATAATCTTGCCAAAAGCACCACCAATAACTACTGCTGTTGCTAAACTCAATACGTCGCCTTTTAATAAAGAGGCTTTAAAATCACTGAAAAATCCCATAATTAATAATTTTTTGATTAGAATTGTTTTTGTAAACAAAACACGAAAATAGTAAAAAAAATTAATACAAGCAGCAAATACGTACTATTATTCTCTATAAAAAATTCGTTTTACTCTTTGAGAAATGCTAGTGAGAATTTCGTAAGGAATAGTCTTTAATTGTGAAGCAATAAATGATACAGTTGGGCTTTCGCCAAAAAGGATTACTTTGTCACCTTCTTTGCAGGTAATTTGGGTAACATCGACCATTAACATATCCATGCAAATGCTTCCAATAATTGTCGCTTTCGAATTATGTATCGTCACAAAACCCACGCCATTGCCCCAATGTCTCGAAATTCCGTCAGCATAACCAATAGGAATTGTCGCGATTTTTGTTGGTTTATCAGCAATAAAACGTCTTCCGTAACCCACACTTTCTCCAGCTTTAATATTTCTGATTTGTGAAATAAGCGATTTTAATGTGCCAACGTTTTCCAATTCTTTTTGTTCTTCTATATCATTGGAAACCCCATAAAGTCCAATACCAAGTCGAACCATGTCGTATTGAGCTTTGGGAAAGTTAGTTATTCCCGAAGTATTTAATATATGGCGAATTGGTTTTATTTGCAATTCACGCATCAATTTGGTGGATAATTTGTCGAATAAATCAATTTGAGAAAGCGCAAATTTTCTTTGCTCAAATTCATCGCTTGTTGCCAAATGTGATAAAATACTTCGTACTTGAACTGTTTTATTGTTTTTTAAAGTTGAAATTAATTCATCAATGTTTCCTGTTTCAAAACCTAAACGGTGCATTCCTGTGTCGAGTTTAATATGAATAGGAAAATGTTTTAATTTTCGTTGTTCGGCAATTTTCAAAAAGGCATTTAATCCTTTTATACTATAAATTTCGGGTTCTAAATGATGCTGAATTATAGCCGAAAAACTTGTTGTTTCTGGATTCATAACCATAATAGGCAACAGTATTCCTTCTTTTTTCAATGTGATTCCTTCATCGGCGAAAGCCACGCCAAGATAATCTACTTTGTGATGTTCGAGCAATTTAGCGATTTCAAATCCGCCACTTCCGTAACCAAAAGCTTTTACCATAACCATCATTTTAGTGGTTGGTTTTAGTTTCGATTTATAAAAATTTAGATTGTGGCTTATCGCATTCAGATTAATTTCCAGAACGGTTTCGTGTGTTTTTTTCTCTAATGCAGCAACTATTTCTTCAAACTGAAAATGGCGTGCTCCTTTTACAAGAATAGTTTCATTGCCAAAATTTAAATGATTGAAATTTAAAAAAAAGTCAGTTGTATTTTTAAAAGTGACGCAATTTGCAAACTTATTCTTGAATTCCGAAATAGTTTCACCGATACCAATAACGCGTTTGATTTTATTGGATGTAATTAATTGCGAAACTTTCGTGTATAATTCCTCGTTCGACAAACCACTTTGGAAAATATCGGATAGAATTACCGTTTTGTTTTTATACTGTTTTTGACTTTCGAGAAAGTCTAAAGCAATTTTCAATGACTGAAAATCAGAGCTATAGCTGTCGTCAATTAGGGTTGTGTTGTTGATTCCGTTTTTGACTTTCAAGCGCATTTCAACAGGATATAACCATTGAATGCGGTTTTGAATTGTTTTTTGATCGTATTTAAAACTCAGTAAAACCATCAAACAAGTAATGGCATTTTCGATTGAAGCATCATCCAAAAATGGAATTTGTATTTCGAAATTGGTGTTGTTATATCTAATTTGCAACGTAGTTTTGTCGGCAATTATTTTTTTTACAATAAAAACATCGGCAGTTTCATCCTCATAACTCCAAGAAAGTGATCTTGTTTTTGAATTAATTAGAGCATCAACGACTTTATTTTTTTGATAAATGATTTGTTTTGAATGTTTGAAAAGTTTTAATTTTTCTTTAATTTTTTTCTCCAAATCTTCAAAACCTTCATCATGCGCCGAACCAATATTTGTGATAATTCCGATGGTTGGTCTGATGATGACTTCCAGTTTTTCCATCTCATTCATTTTCGAAATTCCAGCTTCAAAAATTCCAAGATTGTGTTTGCCATTGATTGAAATCACAGATAGCGGAACTCCAACTTGCGAGTTATAGCTTTTTGGACTTCGGATAATGTTGAAATCAGGACTTAAAAGAAAGTTCAACCATTCCTTCACAATCGTTTTGCCGTTACTTCCCGTTAATCCGATTACAGGAAACTTGAAAAGACTTCGATGATAGGCTGCAAATTTTTGCAAGGCATCTAATGTATTTTCGACAACAAAAAAAATAGCTTTGCTTGATAATCCTTCCGGAATATGAGTGACAACAAAGTGTTGAACTCCTTTTTCGATTAAGGCTGGTATATAAGTATGGGCGTCATTATTGGGTCCGACCAAAGCAAAAAACAGCGTTTTTTGATTGTTCTGCAAAGAACGACTATCGATTGAAACATTGTCAATGGTGCCGTTAGAAATTGCTCCAAACCTTTTGGCGTGAAGAATTTTTTCGAGATTATTTACACTTAAATTCAAAATTTACTTTTGATTATTGGGGGTTTTATCCTTAGCAGTTTCATGATTTTCATGGCTTTCTTTCATCGCATAAAAATAAGCAGCACGACTTAGTGGTTCATATTCTTCGGTTTCACCAAGTAAGACGAGTTTGTCATTATTCGTTTTTCTAAAGCTGTAATTCGCTAGATTTCCGGTACGGGTACAAACGGCGTGAACCTTGGTTACATACTCGGCAGTAGCCATTAATGCTGGCATTGGACCAAAAGGATTCCCTTTGAAATCCATGTCTAATCCAGCAACAATTACACGGATTCCTTGGTTGGCAAGATCATTACAAATTTTCACGATTTCATCATCAAAAAATTGGGCTTCATCAATACCAACAACATCGCAACCTTGTGCCAAAATTGCAATATTTGCAGCAGCAGGAACAGGCGTAGAGCGAATTTCATTGGCATCGTGCGAGACCACCATTTCGTCGTGATAACGCGTATCGATTGACGGCTTGAAAATTTCGACTTTTTGTTTGGCAAATTGCGCTCTCTTAAGTCTGCGAATAAGCTCCTCGGTTTTTCCCGAAAACATCGAACCGCAAATTACTTCGATCCAACCAAATTGTTCTTTATGATTTACTGTATTTTCGAGAAACATTTTGTATTTTTCTAGCGCTTAAAATGAATAGTTTTTATTACTTTGTAACATTAACAAATTTATTAAAAAAGACACACCTTACTCACTATAATTTCAAAAGTTATGAAAAAAAGATTGGAAGCTGATTTAATGAGTATTGCTCATAGAGTATTACAAATTAAAGACAAGTCAGATGTTACTTTATTGTGCAATGAAACCAGGAAATTGTATGAGAAATTAGCTATTTTGCAATTTGTCGAAGAACATTTTGGTGATGCAAAACCAACGATTGGTCAAGCCGAAATTGTAGAAAAAATGAAACAATTTTTCGAAGAAAATCATTTGTCAACTTCTAATTCTATTCCTTTGAAGGAAACGATTGTTGAAGAAAAAGTTGTTGCCGAAGTTGCAACTGAGGCTCCATTGGAAGAAGTTTCTGAAGTAGAATTGGAAGCAATAAAAGAAGAGAAAATAACATCGAATTCCTATAAAGAAGAAAAAGAGGTTGTGTTTCCACCTGCTTTCGAATTAGACCAAGAACAAGAAGTCGAAACCCCAATTAAGGAAGAATCTCAAATTTCCTTCATGGATTTATTAGGTGCAGATTATTCCGAAACGACATTTGTAAAATTGGATCAAAGTGAAGTAATACCACCCGCAATTGCTTTTGATATTCCAAAACAAGAAGCTATTCATGACGAGGAAAAGCGACTTCTTGCTGAAATGGAATTAAATCCAAAAGATATTGAATCTAAAAAAGTTTCTTTGAATGAGAAAGTTTCAAAAGGAATAAGCATTGATTTGAATGATAGAATTGCGTTTGTGAAAAATCTTTTCGGGAACAGTGAAGAAGATTACAACCGCGTTTTGAATCAATTAATCACGTATGATAGTTTTGATGAGGCTCATGATTTTATTGAAGATATGGTAAAACCGGATTACAATAATTGGGTAGGGAAAGAAGATTACTCCCAACGTTTTATGGATATTATTGAGAAAAAATTCGCATAAATGGGTAAATTATACATTGTTCCAACGCCAATTGGCAACCTCGAAGACATGACTTTTCGAGCGATTCGAATTCTGAAAGAAGTCGATTTGATTTTGGCGGAAGACACGCGCACCAGCGGAAAATTATTAAAACATTTCGAGATCGGCACGCACATGCACAGCCATCACATGCACAACGAGCACAAAACCGTCGAGAATTTAATATCGCGTTTGAAAGCCGGAGAAACCATCGCCTTGATTTCGGATGCTGGAACGCCAGCGATTTCTGATCCTGGATTTTTGCTCACTCGTGCCTGTGTCGAAAACAAAATTGATGTAGAATGTTTGCCTGGTGCAACGGCTTTTGTGCCGGCATTAGTCAATAGCGGTTTGCCCAATGATAAATTTATTTTCGAAGGATTTTTGCCCGACAAAAAAGGAAGGCAAACCCGATATTTGGCTCTTGCCGAAGAAACTCGAACCATGATTTTGTATGTTTCACCACATAAATTAGTCAAAACTTTAGCCGAATTTATTACCTTTTTTGGCGAAGACCGTCAAATTTGCGTTTCTCGAGAATTGTCAAAATTGCACGAAGAAAATGTTCGTGGAACGGCCCGAGAAGTCTTGACGCATTTCGAAAATAAACCACCAAAAGGAGAAATTGTGGTGGTTGTTGGTGGGAAAACAACAGTGAAAGAAAATAAAAAACAATCCGAATAATAAAATATATAATGAGCATTACCTCTTTTTTAGAAAAACTAAAACAAACACCAAATACGATTACATTTCCAGAAACCATTGCCGTTATTGAGGAAAATTACGATTTTACTCCAACGACTTTCGATAATGGAACCCAACATAATGCCGCAGGAGAAAATTCAGGTTCTTGTAAATTATTTGCTTTTGCGAAATTGCAAAATTTATCTCAAGCCGAAACATTAGCTTGTTTTGGAGCCTATTATTTTGAAGAAGTTTTGGGCGATCCAGAAGGAACAAACCACCAAAACATTCGTAATTTTATAAAATTAGGATGGGATGGAATCCGATTTGAAGGAGAAGCTTTGACTTTGAAATTATAAAGATTTATAATCAAAAAACTTTTCTTAAATGACCTCAAATGCCTTATATGGTTCAAAATATTTTACCATATAAGGCATTTGAGGTCATTTAAGTTTTGGAGAAATATAAATTGTTATTCCACTTCCAAATCCACAAACGAAAAAGTGTTTCCGCTAAATAATCCTTTGTCGGATAATTTCAAATCGGGGATAACGAGTAAAGCCATAAACGAAAGCGTCATAAAAGGCGTTTTCAAATTGCTACCTAATTCCTTTGCCATTGCATCAATTTCTTGATATAATTTTCCGGTTTCCCAACCGTTTTTATCGCTCATAATTCCGGCAACAGGCAAAGCTAACATTTTAGTTGAAGCGTCATTTACCGCGCAAACTCCGCCACGGTTTTCAATAATAAGATTTACCGCATTGCAAATTTCCGTGTCCGAAGTTCCCACAACAACAATATTATGACAATCGTGCGCCACAGAACTGGCGATTGCGCCTTTTTTCAATCCAAAATTCTTGATGAAAGCAATAGCGGGTTTTGTATTTTCATACCGATTAACAACAGCCATTTTCAAGATGTCATTTTCCGTATCCGAAACGATTTTTCCGTCAACAATTTTCGATTTATGATGAATTTCATTGGTAATTAATTGTCCTTCCAAAGCTTCGATAACTCTAATTTTAGAACCAGAACCCGAAACGGTAAAATCACTAATTTCTTTGGAAGTAATGTTAAAATTATTAGGTGTTTCAAACGGGATATGTGCCACAAATGATTCTCCATTTTCGGCGACTAATTCTCCGTTGATGTAGGTTTGTTGGACTTTGAAATCTACTAAATCTTCGACCACGATAAAGTCGGCAGCGTCATTTTCTTTCAATAATCCCACGTTCATTTTGTAATGATGTGCAGGATTTACGCAAGCCGCTTGCAAGATTTTGAAAATGTCAATTCCTTTGGCGACAGCACGCGCACAAAGCAAATTAATGTGACCTATAATCAAATCGTCTGGATGTTTATCGTCCGAACAAAACATCATATTCTCGTGATTTTCTGCGAGTAAATCGATGAGTGCTTCGAAGTTTTTGGCGGCACTTCCTTCGCGAATCAGCACTTTCATTCCGAGAGATAATTTCTCTTCGGCTTCTTCAAAAGTGAAGCATTCGTGATCGGTAGAAATTCCTGCCGAAATATATTTTTTAACGGATTCGCCACGTAATCCAGGCGCATGTCCATCAACGGGTTTGTCGAAATGTTTTGCCCAATGAATTTTCTTCAACACTTCTTCATCATCAAATAAAACGCCGGGATAATTCATCATTTCCGCCAAATAATAAATATCGGGCGAAGCCAATAATTCCTTGATTCCATCCGAATCGATAACGGCACCAGCACTTTCGAAAGTGGTTGCAGGAACGCAAGAAGGAGCTCCAAAATGGAACTTCAACGGCACTTTTTTACTGTTTTCGATCATATAATAAACGCCTTCTTTTCCAAGGACATTGGCAATTTCATGCGGATCCGAAATTGTAGCAACCGTTCCGTGAAGAACGGCGATTTTTGCAAACTCAGAAGGAACGAGCATCGAACTTTCGATATGAATGTGAGCGTCAATAAATCCAGGAAGAATGAAGCTTTTTACGTCATGATTTTTTTCGATTATCGAAATAATTTTTCCGTTTTCGACAGTGATTTCACCTGCGTAAATCCGCTTGTTTTGAATGTCGACGATTTGTCCTTGAATTTGCATTTATTTGATTTTAAAGAGCTAATCAAAAGTACTACGATTTTAGATTTTTTAAAGAAATGAAACAACTATTTTTTATTTTTCTTAAATGACCTTATATGCCTTATATGGTTAATCGATTTACCATATAAGGCATATAAGGTCATTTAAGGTTTGTGCTTTATTGTAATTTGTATTGTCAAGATTAAAATGTTTAGGTAAATTTTCATCTATTTTAAACTAAATTTGTGCAGTAACAAATCTCAATTCATAATCAATTATGCGCTGGACCATCAAACCAAAACCTTCGGAAGAAAAGGTAAAACAACTAGCTGCCGCTTTGAATGTGGCCGATTTTGTGGCAACACTTTTGGTTCAACGTGGTATCGAAACGTTTGAAGAAGCGCGGAAATTTTTTCGTCCAACTTTGTCCGATTTGCATAATCCGTACTTGATGAAAGATATGGATAAAGCCGTCGAACGTATCGAATTAGCAATTAAAAACGGCGAAAATATTCTTGTTTTTGGTGATTATGATGTTGATGGAACTACGGCAGTTTCGCTAGTTGCTTCTTATTTGAAAACTTATTATCCTAATGTAGCCACCTATATTCCAGATCGTTATGTCGAAGGTTACGGTGTTTCTTTCAAAGGAATTGACTTTGCGGATGATAATGGGTTTTCGCTGATAATTGCTTTAGATTGTGGTATTAAATCGATAGATCACGTGGGGTATGCCAAAGAGCGAAACATTGATTTTATCATTTGTGATCACCACCGACCGGGAGAATTTTTGCCAGATGCTGTGGCGGTTTTAGATCCAAAAAGAGACGATTGTAGCTATCCTTATGACGAATTATGTGGTTGCGGAATTGGTTTTAAACTGATTCAGGCATTGGGTGAAAACCGAAATCAAACTATAGAAGATTTGACTTCCTATTTAGATTTGGTTGCCACTGCGATTGCCGCTGATATTGTTCCGATGACTGGCGAAAACAGGATTTTGGCTTACTTTGGTTTGCAAGTTATCAACGCGGATCCAAGACCGGGAATCAACGCTTTGGTTCATCAAGTAAAAAAACAAACTTTAGATATTACCGATGTCGTTTTTATAATTGCACCGAGAATAAATGCAGCGGGACGAATCAAACATGGGAATCATGCCGTGGAATTATTATCGGAATTTGATTTCGAGCAGGCACAACAATTTGCCTCCGAAATTGAAGCGTATAATTCCGAAAGAAAAGATTTAGACAAGCAAATTACCAAAGAAGCTCTTGGTCAAATTTTGGAAAACAACGAAAAAGAACGTTTTACAACGGTCGTTTTTCAAGAAGATTGGCACAAAGGTGTTATAGGAATTGTGGCTTCGCGATTGATAGAAACGTATTATCGTCCGACATTGGTTTTTACCAAAAGTGGTGATAAATACGCCGCTTCGGCGCGTTCTGTGAAGGGATTTGATGTCTATAATGCCTTGGAAGCGTGTTCGGAACATTTGGAGCAATTTGGCGGACACATGTATGCTGCGGGAATGACTTTATTGGAAGAAAATTATCAATTATTCAAAAATGCTTTCGAAAAAGTTGTCGAAGAAACAATTCATCCAGATTCGTTAACTCCTGAAATTGCAGTTGATGCCGAGATAAATTTCGATGATATTACGCCAAAATTGATTCGGATTTTGAAACAATTCGAACCTTTTGGACCACAAAATATGACGCCTGTTTTCTTGACAAAAAATGTAATTGACACCGGTTATGCAAAAAAAATGGGGGGTGATGAAGAGCATTTAAAGTTATTTGTTCGTCAAAATAATTCCGAAGGAATACCAGCAATAGGTTTTGGGTTAGGAAATAAAATAGATCTTACAACCAACAAAAAACCATTCGAAGCCGTATATTGCATCGATGAAAATGAATGGAACGGGAAAGTTTCTATCCAATTGAGATTAAAAGACATAAAATAAATTTCACTTTAAATGAAGAAAAAAGATCCTTACGCAGCCTTGCGTTATAGAGAATTTAATACGTTTTTGTTGTTGCGATTTACCATGGTTTTTGCTTGGTCTATGCAATTTATTATCATAGAATGGCAGGTTTATAGTTTAACTAAAAATCCACTTTCGTTAGGAATCATCGGATTAATGGAAGTGATTCCTGCAATTGCAATGGCGTTGTTCGCGGGACATATTGTAGATCAAAACGAAAAGAAAGGAATGCTGCTGAAATGTATTTTGGCCTTTTCGGTAATAAGTTTTGGGTTGTTTTTATTGACTTGGCCACGAATGGTGAGCGGTGTTGCAACCAATAAAATTCTGTATGGTATTTATTTTCTTGTTTTTCTAGGTGGATTAGTTCGGTCTTTTCTAGGGCCAACAATCTTCTCTCTTTTATCCTTAATCGTTCCTAAAAAAGTATATCCTAATGCGGCCACTTGGAGCAGTTCAGTTTGGCAAATTGGTGCTGTTCTTGGGCCTTCGGTGGCAGGATTTTCGATAACTTTAATAGGTGTTCATTGGTCTATGTGTCTTGTTTTTGCGTGTTCTGTTTTGTCATTGACCACCTTGACACAAATAGGAACTAAGCCTATTTTGAACCCAAAAATTGGCGAACCTATCCTAGAAAGTTTGAAGGAAGGTGTGAAATTTGTTTATACTAATAAATCTATTTTAGGAGCTTTAACGCTCGATATGGTTGCGGTTCTTTTTGGCGGAGCAGTGGCACTTTTGCCTGTTTTTGCTCAAGATATTCTAAAAGTTGGACCTGAAGGTTTCGGAGTTTTACGTGCTGCTCCAGCGGTCGGGTCTATGCTGACGATGTTTGTTTCGGCACATCTTCCGTTTTATAAAAACGCAGGAAAAAATTTGTTGGGAGCTATTTTTGTTTTTGGAGTTTGTATTATCGTTTTTGGACTTTCCTCTTGGTTTTGGTTGTCGGTATTAGCCTTGTTTTTTAGTGGCGTTGCCGATGGGATTTCGGTGGTGATTCGTCAAACTATTTTGCAATTGAAAACACCGGATCATATGCGAGGTCGTGTGGCAGCAGTAAATTCAATTTTTGTGGGTTCGTCAAATGAGTTTGGCGCTTTCGAAAGCGGATTGACTGCAAAATTGATGGGAACCGTTACCGCAGTTGTTTTTGGCGGAAGCATGACACTTTTAATCGTGATTTTTACAGGAATCAAATTGCCGTCTTTTAGGAATTTGGACTTGCAAAAAGACTTGGACGAACATGAAAATTCGTAGTAAATTAATATTTCTTCAACTCGAAAGTCTCACCATCAAAAACTCCATACGTAAAATAACCAATCCAATCGCCTAGATTTACATACTCAGAATTTTCGCCAACAGGAACTATCATCGGCAAATGGCGATGACCAAAAACGAGGTAATTATAATGCTTGGTTTCTAGTTTTCTTTTGGAATAAAGGATCAGCCATTCGTTTTCATCGCCAAGGAATTTCACGTCTTCATCGCCCGAAATAAGTTTGTTTTTTACCGAAAGGTAATGACCAAGCTTTACGCCAATATCAGGATGAAGCCATCGAAACAACCATTTCGAAAACGGATTGGTAAATACTTTTTTCATTCGTTTGTAGCCTTTGTCGCCGGGACCTTTTCCATCGCCGTGACCAATAAGGAACGTTTTTTTGTTGAAAGTATATTCTTGATTATCGCGATAAATGGGAATATTCAATTCATTTTCGAAATAATCATTCATCCATAAATCATGATTTCCTACGAAGAAATAAATCGGAATTCCACTGTCGCGAATTTCAGCAAGTTTGCCAAGAACCCGCACAAAACCTTTGGGAACAACGGTTTTATATTCGAACCAAAAATCGAATAAATCACCCAATAAAAAAATAGCTTCGGCATCTTCTTTGACTTCGTCAAGCCAAGCAACAAATTTTTTCTCTCTTGGTAAACTTAATTCGGGAGTTGGCGCACCAAAATGATGATCGGAGGCGAAATATATTTTTTTGTTGGGAGTGATCATAAAGCTAAAGTAGGTTTTTTAAATTACAAATTATCGCTTGCAAACCATTCGGCGAAAGAAGAATCTGTTTCTTGCAATTTTAAAGAAAAAAGACCAATATTTTCGGGTAATCGGCTGATGATTCTTTTAGAAAAATCGACTACCATATTTTCACTTGTTGGCTGATAATTAACTAAAATCACGTGATGTCCACGTTTTTCCAGTTCCTTAGCCAACTCAATATGAGGTGTTGTTTCGTTAAAAACCGTAGCGTGATCAAACTGATCTACGATTTCCTCTTTTACTATTTTTTTCAAATCAGAAAAATCGATAACCATCCCAAATTTCACATTATTTCGGTCGTCGATTGGCGTTCCTATTACCGTCACCGATAGCTTATAACTGTGCCCATGCACGTTTTTGCATTTCCCGTCATAACCGTACAAGGCATGACCGGTTTCGAAACTAAACTGTTTTGTAATTCTGATTTTGCTCATTCTGTTTTTATTTGACTGCAAATTTAGTGAATCTAATTCGTTTGCTTAGGATTCGGATTTTTTCTTTTGCTACAGATTTAAAAGATTAAAAAATATTTTTTTTAAAACCATTAAGAAATTTAATTTTCCTTAATGACTCTTAATTTCTTAATGGTTCATCAATCTACTTCTTACCGTCTGTATTTTTTGCTCTATAATACATCCAATAGGCAACACCAACCAATAAAACGAATGGAAGAAACGAACCAATAAGCACTCCGGTTTGATAACTGCTGTCCGGTGCGACCTTCAATTTTTCTGTAACATTTACTTGAAGGAAAGGCAAGATGAGGTACATCATTGTTTATTTTTTAAGTTGATTTAGAGCATTTTTCGAAAAATCAGAAAGCAATAATTTACCTGAAATTTCGGCTCTTTCATAAAGCAAAGTCGACCAATTATTGGTTCCTTCCCAAAACACTTTTTTTATTTCGGTTAAAGCTTCCGGATTATAACTGGCTAGTTTTTTGGCGAAAGCTGTAATTTCAAGATCTAATTCGGCTGTGGTTTCAAACACTTTGGCGTAAAGCCCTTTTTGGTATGCCCAATTTGAGGATTTCCATTCGGTTGCTTCCAAAGCCATTTCGGTCATGGCACTTTTTCCTATTTTTCGGCTCACGGCAGGCTCTATTACAAATGGTCCAATTCCTATTGAGAGTTCAGATAATTTGATGTCGCTTCCGTTTGTTGCCAAAGCATAATCGCAAGCAGCAGCAATGCCAACGCCTCCGCCAACTGCTTTTCCGTGAATTCTGCCAACGATTGTTTTCGAACAATTGCGCATGGCGTTCAATACATTAGCAAAACCAGAAAAGAATTTTGTGGCTTCTGCCAAATTGGTAACGGCTTTAAGTTCGTCAAAAGAAGCACCTGCGCAAAAAACTCCAGAACCGCTGCTTTTGAGAATAATCACCGAAACAGCTGGATTATTACTTAAAATATTGAGTTCATTCGTCAAACGGTTTAGTAATTCACTCGGAAAAGAATTACTCGCAGGATGCCCAAATTCGAGGGTTGCGACTGCGTTTTCGATTGTCGTTAAGAGTTCGCCGTTTGGGTTTTGATTTGTCATTTTGCCAATTTTGATGTAAAGTTAAAAATATTAAGGGAAGCAGGATATTTTTTTTCAAAATTTGCTTTGTGCTGTATTTATATGTTATATTTGCCCGAGAATTGGGGGATTAGCTCATTTGGCTAGAGCGCTTGCCTGGCAGGCAAGAGGTGGTCGGTTCGAATCCGATATTCTCCACTTTGATTATCAAGGCCTTACAGCAATGTGAGGCTTTTTTTATACAATCTAAGTGTACTTATTGGGTGGCTTTTTGATGATTTGAGTGTAAAAAATAGAGTTCCAATTATGGATGCTTAATTCTTGTTTTTTTAGTTACGACTTCAACCTACTTTTTTTATTTTGCTTTTATCCGAAACCGCATTCGGCAATAATATTCAGCAAATAAAATTTTCTTTCGATGATTTGTAAGATGATTTTATATATTTGATTAGTATTACAACACTCTACGGCTACAAAATAGCTTGAATAGATGTATATTCACTATATTGTATTAAGTATATACAAATTGGCGGCAATATTATGAAGAACATAAAAACACGAACAACATTTTAATTAACAATTAAAAAATATAAATTGAATGGACAAGGAAGAAAAAACATCAGCTGCACAAAAAATGTTAGGTGACTTTGCACCAAAACTTTTACGCTATACAGACAATGTTCTTTTTGGCGACTTATGG
>CANBWX010000007.1 GCA_947373225.1 Flavobacteriaceae bacterium
TGCTTTGATAGAATATTTTCCGTCAAAATCTGTTTGTGTTCCAGTTTTTGCTCCTTTTACTAATACACTCACGCCCGGCAAAGGCAATCCTGCATTATCGGAGACAACACCCGAAACAACTCTCTCTTGCGCAAAAGTAATTTGCGTCACAAGTACTATTAATAGTACTAAGAATCCATTGAACTTTAGTTTCATTTTTAAATATTTTGAATTAGTTAGACAAAAATCTTAATAATTTGTTAACTTTCCTAACATTTATAATGTTTTTTTATGCGTGCATATTAAATTTAACATTTTAACAATAATAACCTGTATTGTTAAATAATGTGTTTTTTTATTCGATTTAAAATTTAATATTATAACTAATATGAATAATGGTGTTGTCAAATTTCGGAGTTTGGTTCTTTGTGGTTCCATTTGCAAAGGCTAATTTTAGCAATCCGGTTTTGGTTTGTAGTCCTATTCCGAAGCCAAAACTTAACAAATCGCCTTTGTTTCTGCTGGTTTTGTCTTCATAATAGCTGTAGTCTGTAATGGTGTTTATGTATAGGCTTGGGGAAATAATATGTCTATATTCAGTAAGAAGTGCTGAAAGTAAATTAGCTTGCAAACTATTTTCTGCAAATCCTCGAATGGAGTTGATTCCTCCAAAACGGTACAACTCATTTATAATATAGGTGTTGCTTTGCAATAAATAATTTTGATAATTTATGTTAATACAGTTTTTCTTATTTAAATAAAAATTATTCATCGCTTGAAAATTTATATAAAACTGTGCGCTTTTTCCTGCTGTTCCAGTAGCGTCATTTGTTGCTCTTTTTCCAGATGCTATGGTTAGTGAAAGAATTGATTTTTTAGGAAAGGTCAAATTGATATTATCTTGTTTTGAATATTCTAAATTTGAGGTTATAAATGAGTTTTTGTAGCTGCTCAAAGTACTGCTGTTTGTATTTTGAATGTCGCTAGATTCGGTTGATTGATAGCCTAAATAAACTCGTGTGTAGTAATTTATAAAATAACCTAAATCGATAGACGTCTTTGTATTTTGAAAAAGGCTGTCTTTTTTGAAGATATATAATTGCGCTTTTAAACCTATCGAGGTTTTAAATAAATAGGGAATTTCTATACCAGCTTTGAATGTTTTCTGGTTATTTCCATCGCTTTTCCAATAGATTGAAAATTGCTCACCAACCTTTAATGTATTTACTAATGTCAAATCCAAATAACCGTTGAAGACTAATTTGTTGGTTTTGTTATTTGTAAATCCAATGAATCCATCAAAGTTGTTCGCTTTTCTTTTTTCGAGATATACATATACTTTCGTAGTGTCTTTGGTGAATAAAATTTCAGGATATTTTATTTGGTTTACAAATCCGAATTTTTCAAAATCATCATGAATTTGGCTTACAATGTTTTTGTTGAAGCTACTGTTGAGGTATTTTCTATTTATTTGTGCTAAATGCCCTTCGGGAAAACTATTCTTTTTGTTGTCTTTTGTAAATTTTACCACAATCGAATTCAGTTTTCTTTGTTGGTTGGGATCAAATTGTAAATCGGCAATAAGGGAATGATTTTGTTTGTGAATATTAATCAGTTTTAATTTGGCTAAAGCAAAACCTTTCTTTTCTAATTTTATTAAAGTTCCATTTAAGAACGATTCAATTTCGTCGTAAGGAATTGTTATGGAATCTTTGTTTTTATCAAGTGCTATTATGTCTTTTATTGCAGAATTTTTACCTATATATATATGTATGTATTTTACTCTTTCGCCAAGACTGAATTTTGCGGTATAACTAGAGTCATTAGTTTTTTTGTTTTCGAGGAGTTGGCTTTCAATAAATCCTGTTTTGGATAGTTTTTCGGATGTTATTGTGATTTCGTCGCTAATTGATTTGGCATTTTTATGAGTTTTGCTATAATTTAAAGAATCTATGGTTTTGTTTTCGAAAGTAGAATTCCCAGTTATCTGCAATTGAAAATTTTGGGCATTACAATTTAAGCCAAAGATTAAAAACAGTAAAAAAAGGGTGAAGGTTTTCAAGAGTAATAAAATTTTAATAAAAGTAACGAAAAATAATAGTGTTTCTTATATAATAATAGAATGCTGAAAGTTATTGTTGAAATAGTACTATAAGTATTGATTTATATTGAAGACTAGTTTTTATAAATACAATTCGGTATTTCGTTAAGAAACAAATAATTACTTCTTTTAAAAATTATTTGATTATGATTTGTTTAGTGAAAAATAATTTCTACATTTGCAACCCCGTAAAAAGCGGGAAATTTAATATATAAGAAATTTTTAGTATTAATTATGCCAACAATTCAACAATTAGTAAGAACAGGAAGAACTCAGATAACTAAGAAGAGTAAATCGGTTGCTTTAGATTCTTGTCCTCAAAGAAGAGGGGTTTGTACGCGTGTTTACACTACAACACCAAAAAAACCAAACTCTGCAATGCGTAAAGTAGCGCGTGTACGTTTGACAAATGGTAATGAAGTAAATGCCTACATCCCTGGTGAAGGACACAATCTACAAGAGCACTCGATAGTATTAGTTAGGGGTGGAAGGGTAAAAGATTTACCAGGAGTTAGATATCACATCGTTCGTGGTGCACTTGATACGTCAGGAGTAGCAGGAAGAACGCAAAGAAGATCTAAGTATGGTGCTAAACGCCCAAAAGAAGCAAAAAAGTAATTAATTAGTCGAAAGTCGAAAGTCGAAAGTCGAAATTGTATTTATGCATTACGACATTATGACCTTAAGACGTTAAGACTTTTTTAAAAAAAAAGACATGAGAAAAAGAGCGGCAAAGAAAAGACCACTTTTACCAGATCCAAGGTTTAACGACCAATTGGTAACGCGTTTTGTGAACAACTTAATGTGGGACGGTAAAAAATCAACAGCTTTTAAAGTTTTTTATGATGCAATTGACATTATAGAAAGCAAAAAGCAAGATGCAGAAAAACCATCATTAGAAATATGGAAAGATGCTTTAACTAACGGTATGCCTCACGTAGAAGTACGTAGTCGTAGAGTAGGTGGAGCTACATTTCAAATTCCAATGCAAATTCGTCCAGACAGAAAAATTTCTATGGCAATGAAGTGGTTAATACTTTATTCTAGAAGAAGAAATGAGAAATCGATGGCTCAAAGACTAGCGTCAGAATGTTTAGCTGCGGCTAAAGAAGAAGGAGCTGCGGTTAAAAAGAGAATGGATACTCACAAAATGGCTGAAGCAAATAAAGCATTCTCACATTTTAGATTTTAATAATAAGAAATGGCTAGAGATCTTAAATATACAAGAAATATAGGAATTGCTGCTCACATTGATGCTGGTAAAACAACAACAACTGAGCGTATATTATTCTATACTGGAAAATCACACAAAATTGGTGAAGTACATGATGGTGCTGCAACAATGGACTGGATGGCACAAGAGCAAGAAAGAGGTATTACAATTACTTCTGCTGCTACAACTTGTGAATGGAATTTTCCAACTACGCAAGGTAAACTTTTACCTGAAACATTACCTTACCACTTTAATATTATTGATACCCCAGGGCACGTTGACTTTACAGTTGAAGTAAACCGTTCTTTGCGTGTACTTGATGGGTTAGTTTTCTTATTTAGTGCTGTTGATGGTGTTGAGCCACAATCAGAAACGAACTGGAGACTTGCAGATCAATATCATGTACCCCGTATTGGTTTTGTTAATAAAATGGATAGACAAGGATCTAACTTTTTGATGGTTTGTCAACAAGTAAGAGATATGTTGAAATCAAACGCTGTTGCTATTACTTTGCCAATTGGTGAAGAAAATGATTTCAAAGGTGTTGTTGATTTGGTTAAAAATCAAGCTATAGTATGGCATGAAGAAGGTTTAGGAGCAACTTATGATATTGTGCCTATTCCTGAAGATATGCTTGAAGAAGTGAAAGAATATAGATCAATTCTTATTGAAGCAGTAGCTGATTATGATGAGAATTTGCTTGAAAAATTCATGGAAGATGAAAACTCAATTACTGAGGAAGAAATTAACATTGCTTTAAGAGCAGCTGTTATG
Organism: Flavobacteriaceae bacterium; assembly: GCA_947373225.1. Lineage (GTDB taxonomy): Bacteria > Bacteroidota > Bacteroidia > Flavobacteriales > Flavobacteriaceae > Flavobacterium. Next base: position 4,068 of record CANBWX010000007.1, read on the forward strand.
GATATGGCAATCATTCCTATGATTGCAGGTTCTTCTTTCAAAAATAAAGGAGTTCAATTCATGTTAGATGCAGTATGTAAATACTTGCCATCTCCAATGGATAAAGCGGGTATCGAAGGAATTCATCCTGATGATGCTGAATTATTAGAAGAAGATCAAACTAAGATTTTGCGTAAGCCAGATGTTAAAGAGCCATTTGCTGCTTTAGCGTTTAAAATTGCTACTGACCCATTCGTAGGTCGTTTAGCTTTCTTCCGTGCCTATTCAGGACGTTTAGATGCAGGTTCTTATGTTTTGAACACGCGTTCAGGTAACAAAGAAAGAATCTCTCGTATTTACCAAATGCATGCCAATAAACAAAACCCAATCGATTATATCGAAGCAGGTGATATTGGAGCTGCAGTAGGATTTAAGGATATCAAAACTGGAGATACATTGTGTGATGAAAAACACCCAATTATTCTTGAGTCAATGAAATTCCCTGCTCCAGTAATTGGTATTGCAATTGAACCTAAAACAAAAGCTGACGTAGATAAAATGGGTATGGCTTTGGCTAAATTAGCTGAGGAAGATCCAACATTTACAGTTAGAACAGATGAAGCTTCAGGGCAAACGATTATCTCAGGAATGGGAGAATTACACTTGGATATTCTTGTTGATAGAATGCGTCGTGAATTTAAAGTAGAAGTAAACCAAGGGGAGCCTCAAGTTGAATACAAAGAAGCATTCACTAAAAAAGCGCAACACAGAGAAACTTACAAAAAACAATCAGGTGGTCGTGGTAAATTCGGGGATATCGTATTTGTACTTGAGCCAGCAGATGAAGTTGACGGTAAAGCTCCTGTAGGATTACAATTTGTGAATGCAGTAAAAGGGGGTAACGTTCCTAAAGAATATATTCCATCTGTAGAAAAAGGTTTCCGTGAAGCTATGAAAACAGGTCCTCTTGCAGGATACCAAGTAGATAGTTTGAAAGTAACTTTATTAGACGGATCTTTTCACCCTGTCGATTCTGATGCACTCTCTTTTGAGTTAGCAGCTAGAATGGGGTATAGAGAAGTAGCTAAAGCTGCTGGAGCAATTATTCTTGAGCCTATCATGAAAATGGAAGTTATTACACCTGAAGAAAACATGGGAGATATCGTAGGTGATATCAACCGTCGTAGAGGTCAAGTGAATGACATGGGTGACAGAGCAGGTGCAAAAACCATCAAAGCAGATGTGCCATTATCAGAAATGTTTGGATATGTAACAACATTAAGAACACTTTCTTCTGGTAGAGCAACATCTACAATGGAATTTTCACACTACGCAGAAACACCTTCTAATATTTCAGAAGCAGTTATCAAAAAAGCAAAAGGAAACGCATAATCTTTAAGAAAATGAGTCAAAAAATCAGAATAAAATTAAAATCTTACGATCACATGTTGGTAGACAAGTCTGCTGAAAAGATTGTGAAAACTGTAAAAAGTACAGGAGCAGTAGTAACAGGACCAATCCCGTTACCAACTCACAAAAAACTTTTTACTGTTCTACGTTCTCCGCACGTAAACAAAAAAGCAAGAGAGCAATTTGAAGTAATGTCATACAAAAGATTAATTGACATTTATTCATCTTCATCTAAAACAATTGATGCTTTAATGAAACTTGAATTGCCAAGTGGAGTTGAAGTTGAAATCAAAGTTTAGGTAGTTTAAGAGTAAAAGAGGACGCTGTTTTTAAGCGAAAAATATTTTTTTGGTTTGTGTATAAAAAAGTTATACTTTTGCACCCACTAAAAAAATAGGATTCGGTTAAAAGCTGCGTTCTATATTTAATAATTAATAATTAATAATTATGTCTGGGTTAATTGGTAGAAAAATCGGCATGACTAGCATTTTCGACGAGAACGGGAAGAATATTCCTTGTACAGTAATCGAAGCTGGGCCATGCGTTGTTACCCAAGTCAGAACCAAAGGTGTTGACGGGTACGAAGCGTTGCAACTTGGTTTCGATGACAAAAACGAGAAACATTCCACAAAAGCGGCCTTGGGTCACTTTGCGAAAGCAGGAACTGTAGCTAAGAAAAAAGTCGTTGAATTCCAAAATTTCGCAACAGAACAAAAATTAGGAGATCTTATAGATGTTTCTATTTTTGAAGAAGGAGAATTTGTAGATGTACAAGGTGTGTCTAAAGGTAAAGGTTTTCAAGGGGTTGTGAAACGTCACGGTTTTGGTGGTGTTGGTCAAGCAACTCACGGTCAACATAACCGTTTAAGAGCGCCAGGTTCTGTAGGAGCTTCTTCTTATCCATCTAGAGTATTCAAAGGAATGCGTATGGCTGGAAGAATGGGAGGAGACAATGTAAAAGTTCAAAACCTTAGAGTTTTAAAAGTAGTTGCTGAAAAGAATCTACTTGTTATTAAAGGATGTGTTCCTGGATGTAACAACTCTTATGTAATCATTCAGAAGTAATGGAAGCAAAAGTATTAGATTTCAATGGAAAAGATACTGGAAGAAAAGTTCAACTTTCTGATTCAGTATTCGGTATAGAACCAAACACTCACGCTGTATACCTTGATGTTAAGCAATATCTTGCTAATCAAAGACAAGGAACGCACAAAGCAAAAGAAAGAGCTGAAGTTGCGGGAAGTACACGTAAGATTAAAAAACAAAAAGGAACTGGAACTGCTCGTGCGGGTAGTGCAAAGAATCCATTGTTTAAAGGTGGTGGAACAGTTTTCGGACCAAGACCAAGAAGTTATTCATTCAAATTGAATAAAAGCTTGAAACGTTTGGCGAGAAAATCGGCTTTCTCAATTAAAGCAAAAGAGGCAAATATTATTGTTCTTGAAGACTTCAGTTTTGAAACACCAAACACTAAGAATTTCATTAACGTATTGAAAGCATTAGGGTTGGAGGATAAAAAATCTTTATTTGTGTTGGGCGATTCGAATAAAAATGTATATTTGTCGTCACGCAATTTAAAGGCGTCTAAAGTTATAAGTAGCTTAGAATTAAGCACTTATGACATCTTAAACACTAATAGTTTAGTGCTTTTGGAAGGCTCTTTAGAGGTAATTGAAGATAATTTAAGTAAATAATAGGATATGAGCATCATAATTAAACCTATAGTAACAGAAAAAGTAACCAAAGAAAGTGAAGTTTTAAACCGCTTCGGATTCGTTGTTGACAAAAAAGCAAACAAAGTGCAAATTAAGAAAGCTGTTGAAGCTGCTTATGGAGTAACTATTTTGAGTGTTAACACGATGAACGTAAGACCGGATAGAACTACTAAATACACTAAAAGTGGACTTATCAGTGGAAAGACAAATGCAATCAAAAAAGCAATTGTACAAGTACAAGCAGGAGAAACAATTGATTTTTACAACAATATCTAAGATAGAAAGATGTCAGTAAGAAAATTAAAACCTATTACCCCAGGTCAGCGATTTAGAGTTGTGAATGGTTATGACGCCATTACAACTGATAAGCCGGAACGCTCTTTGATAGCGCCGATAAAAAACTCTGGAGGTAGAAATAGTCAAGGAAAGATGACCATGCGTTATACGGGTGGTGGTCACAAGCAGAGATATCGTGTAATTGATTTCAAACGTACAAAAGAAGGAATTCCGGCGACAGTGAAATCAATCGAATACGATCCAAATCGTACTGCGTTTATCGCATTATTAGCTTATGCTGATGGTGAGAAAACATATATTATTGCTCAAAACGGATTGAAAGTAGGTCAGAAATTAGTTTCTGGTCCAGAATCTCAGCCAGAAATAGGTAATACATTACCATTAAGTAAAGTTCCACTAGGAACTGTAATTTCTTGTATCGAATTGAGACCGGGTCAAGGAGCTGTAATCGCTCGTTCTGCTGGAACATTCGCTCAATTAATGGCAAGAGATGGAAAATATGCAACAATTAAAATGCCTTCTGGTGAAACAAGATTAATCTTGTTGACTTGTTCAGCTACAATTGGAGCGGTTTCTAACTCAGATCATCAATTAGTTGTATCTGGTAAAGCAGGTAGAACAAGATGGTTAGGTAGAAGACCAAGAACAAGACCGGTAGCAATGAACCCTGTCGATCACCCAATGGGTGGTGGTGAAGGACGTTCTTCTGGTGGACATCCACGATCTAGAAACGGTATACCTGCTAAAGGTTATAGAACACGTTCTAAGAAAAACCCGAGTAACAAGTATATTGTAGAACGTAGAAAGAAATAATAAGATATGGCACGTTCATTAAAAAAAGGACCTTTCGTTCATTATAAGTTAGACAAGAAAGTTCAAGAAAACATTGAAAAAGGAAACAAAGGAGTTGTTAAGACATGGTCTAGAGCTTCAATGATTACTCCTGACTTTGTTGGACAAACAATCGCAGTTCATAACGGTCGTCAATTTGTACCGGTTTACGTAACAGAAAACATGGTAGGTCACAAATTAGGAGAGTTTTCACCAACTCGATCTTTTAGAGGTCATGCTGGAGCAAAAAATAAAGGTAAAAAATAAGAAGCAATGGGAGTTCGTAAAAGAGAAACAGCAGATGCAAGAAAAGAGGCTAACAAGTCATTGGCTTTTGCAAAATTGAATAACTGCCCTACTTCACCTAGAAAAATGCGCTTAGTAGCAGATCTAGTAAGAGGTCAGAAGGTAGAAAGAGCACTAAATATTTTAAGATTTAGTTCTAAAGAAGCTTCAAGAAAATTAGAAAAATTGGTTTTATCTGTTATCGCCAACTGGCAAGCAAAAAACCCTGACGCTAATATGGAAGAAGCAGGCTTATTCGTAAAAACTATCACAGTTGATGGTGGAATGATGTTGAAAAGACTTCGTCCAGCTCCACAAGGTAGAGCACACAGAATTAGAAAACGTTCAAACCACGTTACAATCGTGTTAGGAGCTATTAATGATAACACACAAGCAATTTAATAAAGATGGGACAAAAGACAAATCCAATTGGAAATAGACTTGGGATCATCAGAGGATGGGACTCTAACTGGTATGGTGGAAATGATTACGGTGATAAACTTGCCGAAGATTATAAAATCAGAAAGTATATCCATGCTCGTTTATCAAAAGCTAGTGTATCAAAAGTAATCATCGAGAGAACTTTGAAACTTGTAACCGTTACTATCACTACTGCTAGACCTGGTATTATTATCGGAAAAGGTGGACAAGAGGTAGACAAGTTGAAAGAGGAACTTAAGAAAGTTACTGACAAAGAGGTTCAAATCAACATCTTTGAAATAAAAAGACCTGAACTTGACGCGTATCTAGTTGCTACAAGCATCTGTCGTCAAATCGAAAGCCGTATTTCTTACAGACGTGCAATCAAAATGGCTATTGCTGCCTCTATGCGTATGAACGCAGAAGGTATCAAAGTTTTGATTTCTGGTCGTTTGAATGGTGCAGAGATGGCACGTTCAGAAGGTTTCAAAGAAGGAAGAGTTCCTTTATCAACTTTCAGAGCCGATATTGATTATGCTTTGGCTGAAGCGCATACTACTTATGGTAGAATGGGTATCAAAGTATGGATCATGAAAGGTGAAGTTTATGGAAAGAGAGATCTTTCACCACTTGCAGGAATGGATAAAAAACAATCCGGAACTGGTGGTAAAGGTGGAGATTCTCCAAGAGGAGACAGAAAACCTTTTAACAAAGGTGGAAAACCAGACGCTCGTAAACGAAAGTAAATTTTTAAACTAAAGAAAAATGTTACAGCCTAAAAGAACAAAATACCGTAAGGTACAAAAGGGTAAAATGAAAGGAAACTCTCAAAGAGGGCATGAACTTTCTAATGGAATGTTTGGTATTAAATCTGTACATGAAGATGGAATGTTCTTAACCTCTCGTCAAATTGAAGCTGCGCGTATTGCTGCAACTCGTTTTATGAAAAGAGAAGGACAATTATGGATCAAAATATTTCCAGACAAACCTATCACAAAGAAACCTCTTGAGGTACGTATGGGTAAAGGTAAAGGTGCAGTCGAGTATTGGGCTGCCGTTGTTAGACCCGGAAGAATAATGTTTGAAGTTGGAGGAGTACCTTTATCAGTTGCAAAAGAGGCGTTACGTCTTGCAGCTCAAAAGCTTCCATGTAAAACTAAATTCATCGTTGCTAGAGATTTCGAAGCATAATTAATTATATATTATGAAACAATCAGAAATAAAAGATCTTTCTGCAGCTGCGTTGCAAGAAAAACTTAACCAAACTAAGAAAGCGTATGCTGACTTAAAAATGGCTCACGCTATATCTCCAATTGAGAACCCACTTCAAATTAGAAGTGTAAGAAGAACAGTTGCGAGATTGGCCACAGAACTTACTAAAAGAGAGTTACAATAACTGTATCTGCTGAAAGATGGAAGAAAAAAGAAATTTAAGAAAAGAAAGAGTTGGTGTTGTAACTTCAGACAAAATGGATAAATCTATTGTTGTTGCCGAAGTTAGAAAAGTAAAACACCCACTATATGGTAAGTTCGTGTTGAAAACTAAAAAGTATCACGCACACGACGAAAAGAACGACTGTAACGTTGGAGATACGGTAAGGATTAGCGAAACGCGTCCTTTAAGTAAAACAAAATGTTGGAGGTTAGTTGAAATCATTGAAAGAGCTAAATAATTATGGTACAACAAGAATCAAGACTAAAAGTAGCAGATAATACGGGAGCAAAAGAAGTTTTAACTATCCGTGTTTTAGGAGGTACCAAAAGAAGGTATGCCTCTGTTGGTGACAAGATTGTAGTTTCTATAAAAGATACTGCTCCTAACGGAAGCGTTAAAAAAGGATCAGTTTCAACTGCAGTTGTTGTACGTACCAAAAAAGAAGTGAGAAGAGCCGACGGTTCATACATTAGATTTGACGATAACGCTTGCGTATTGTTGAATGCTGCTGGTGAAATGAGAGGAACTCGTGTTTTTGGTCCAGTAGCAAGAGAACTTCGTGAAAAACAATTCATGAAAATTGTATCATTAGCACCAGAAGTGCTTTAATTATTTTAAGATGATAAAGCTAAAAATAAAATCAGGTGACATCGTAAGAGTGATTGCTGGAGACCATAAAGGTGAGGAAGGTAAAGTTCTACGTGTATACCGCGAGAAAAATAAAGCAATTGTTGAAGGTGTAAACATGGTTTCAAAACATACGAAACCAAGTGCAAAAAGCCCTCAAGGTGGTATTGTAAAAAAAGAAGCTTCTATACAAATTTCTAACATATCTCTTATTGATCCTAAAACTAAGGAAACAACTAGAGTTGGAATTAGAGTTGAAGGAGATAAGAAAGTAAGATTTTCAAAAAAATCTAATCAAGTACTATAGTAATGGCATATATACCTAGACTAAAAGAAGAGTATAAGAACAGAGTAATCTCTGCTCTTAAAGAAGAATTCGGATACACAAACGTAATGCAAGTTCCAAAATTGGAAAAAATCGTTTTAAGTAAAGGAGTTGGTGCAGCTGTATCTGACAAAAAACTAATTGACTATGCAGTTGATGAGTTGACAAAGATCACTGGACAGAAAGCAGTATCTACAATTTCAAAGAAAGACGTTGCGTCATTCAAATTGAGAAAAGGGATGCCTATTGGAGCAAAAGTTACTTTGCGTGGAGAAAGAATGTACGAATTTTTAGATAGATTGGTTACTTCATCTTTGCCACGTGTTAGAGATTTCAGTGGTATTAAAGCTACTGGTTTTGACGGAAGAGGAAACTATAATCTTGGTGTTTTGGAGCAAATCATTTTCCCAGAAATTGATATTGACAAAGTAAACAAAATATCAGGTATGGACATTACTTTTGTTACTTCTGCTAAAACAGATAAAGAAGCAAAGTCATTATTGGCTGAATTAGGTTTACCTTTTAAAAAGAATTAAGACATGGCTAAAGAATCAATGAAAGCCCGTGAGGTTAAGAGAGAAAAAACGGTAGCAAAGTATGCTGAAAAAAGAAAAGCTTTGAAAGAAGCTGGAGATTCAGTAGGTTTACAAAAATTACCTAAAAATGCTTCTCCAGTTCGTTTACACAATCGTTGTAAATTAACAGGAAGACCAAGAGGTTATATTCGTCAATTTGGTATTTCACGTGTAACATTCCGTGAGATGGCAAATAATGGATTAATTCCAGGTGTTAAAAAAGCATCTTGGTAATCTCATAAAAAGATTGTATTTTTGCAATCCAAAAAATAATTTTAATTGGTTAAAGGTTCAATAGAATAGTTTTATTGAAAACCATAACCGCAAATTTATACACATGTATACAGATCCTATTGCAGATTATTTGACGAGAGTTAGAAACGCTGTGGCTGCAAACCACAAAGTTGTCGAAATTCCAGCTTCTAATCTAAAAAAAGAAATAACTAAGATCTTATTTGATCAAGGATATATCTTAAGTTACAAATTTGAAGACAACGCTGTTCAGGGTTCAATCAAAATCGCTTTGAAGTATGATAAAGATACTAAAGAGTCTGTAATTAAAGATATCCAAAGAATTAGTAAACCAGGTTTACGTAAGTATTCAGGTTCTTCAACTATCCCAAGAATCCTTAACGGATTAGGAATTGCAATTGTTTCAACTTCTAAAGGTCTTATGACTGGAAAAAAAGCAAAACAATTGAATGTAGGTGGTGAAGTAATTTGTTACGTATACTAATTAAAAGACTTATAAGAGATGTCAAGAATAGGTAAAAATCCCGTTGTAATCCCTGCCGGAGTGACTGTTGAAGTTGCAAATGGTATTATTACAGTAAAAGGAAAAAATGGTCAACTAACACAGGAGTTTTCGGACGTAACTGTTACTGTTGAAGGAGATCTAGTTCAAGTGGACAGATCGTCTGATCACAAAGACCAAAGAGCAAAACACGGTTTGTACAGATCTTTAATCAATAACATGATTATAGGTGTAACTGAAGGTTTTACAAAATCATTGGAATTAGTTGGAGTAGGTTATAGAGCTTCGAATGTAGGTCAAAAACTAGATTTAGCTCTTGGATATTCACACAATATTGTTTTAGAAATAGCTCCAGAAGTTGTTTTGGAAACTATATCTGAAAAAGGTAAAAACCCAATTGTGAAATTAACATCATTAGACAAACAACTTTTAGGTCAGGTTGCTGCGAAAATCAGAGGTTTCCGCAAGCCAGAGCCGTACAAAGGAAAAGGTGTTAAATTTGTGGGTGAAGTATTAAGAAGAAAAGCAGGTAAATCAGCGTAAAAAATAACATTATGTCATTAACAAAACCTGAAAGAAGACAGAGAATTAGATTCAGAATTAGAAAAACAATTAGTGGTACTGCTACTAATCCAAGACTATCTGTTTTTAGAAGTAACAAAGAAATTTATGCTCAACTTATTGATGACGTAAACGGAGTTACTTTATTAGCTGCTTCTTCAAGAGAAAAAGAAATAGGAAAAGGTACTAACGTAGAAGTTGCAACAGCAGTTGGAAAACTAGTTGCAGAAAAAGCGTTAAAAGCTGGGATTGAAGTAGTCACTTTTGATAGAGGTGGTTATTTATATCACGGTCGTATTAAATCATTAGCGGAAGGCGCGAGAGCGGCTGGACTTAAATTCTAATATAGTATGTCTAATAGTAAATACAAGAATGTAGAGCTAGTAAAACCAAGTGGTCTTGAATTAAAAGATCGTTTGGTAAGTGTGAATCGTGTTACTAAGGTTACAAAAGGGGGTAGAGCTTTCGGTTTTTCTGCTATTGTAGTTGTAGGTGATGAGAATGGTGTAGTTGGTCACGGATTAGGAAAATCTAAAGACGTTTCTGAAGCAATTGCGAAAGCAGTAGAAGATGCAAAGAAAAATCTTGTAAAAATTCCTTTGAATGGTCAATCTGTTCCTCACGAACAAAAAGGTAAATTTGGTGGAGCACGTGTGTTCTTAATTCCTGCCTCTCATGGTACAGGAGTTATTGCAGGTGGAGCTGTTCGTTCAGTACTTGAGTCAGTTGGTATACATGATGTATTATCAAAATCTCAAGGATCATCAAATCCTCACAACGTGGTAAAAGCAACTTTTGATGCTTTATTACAAATGAGAAGTGCTCATACTGTTGCAAAACAAAGAGGCGTTTCTTTAGAAAAAGTTTTTAAAGGTTAATTCAAGGAAATTATGGCTAAATTATTAGTAAAACAAGTTAGAAGCAAAATCAATTGTCCTCTTACTCAAAAAAGAGGTTTGGAAGCTTTAGGTCTACGTAAAATGGGTCAAGTTGTAGAACATGATTCAAATCCAACTATCCTTGGAATGATAAACAAAGTTAAACACTTAGTTTCTGTCGAGGAAGCTAAATAACAAATACTGTTATGAATTTAAGTAACTTACAACCTGCTGAAGGGTCAACACATAATCAAAATAAAAGATTAGGTAGAGGAGAAGGTTCTGGTAAAGGTGGTACTGCATCACGTGGTCACAAAGGAGCAAAATCTCGTTCTGGATATTCTAAAAAGATTGGTTTTGAAGGTGGTCAAATGCCACTTCAAAGACGTGTACCTAAGTTTGGTTTCACAAACATCAATCGTAAAGAATACGAAGGTGTAAATCTTGATACACTTCAATTATTAGTTGATAATGGTATTGTAACTGATGCAGTTGATATGACTGTTTATGTTGCTAACCGTTTGGCTACTAAAAATGAAATCGTTAAGATTTTAGGAAGAGGAGAATTGAAAGCAAAATTAAAAGTAACCGCTCACAAATTTACTGCTACTGCAAAAGCTGCTATTGAAGCTGCTGGTGGAGAAGTTGTAACAATATAATTTTTCATAGTATGAAGAAATTTATTGAATCAATAAGTAATGTTTGGAAAATTGAAGAACTAAAAAATAGAATCCTAATTACATTTGGGATTCTAATAGTTTATCGTTTCGGAGCACATGTTACACTTCCTGGAATTGATGCTACACAATTAAACAGTCTAGCAGGACAAACCAAAAACGGTCTTGGGTCTATCCTTGATATGTTTACTGGAGGTGCTTTTTCTAAAGCTTCAGTTTTTGCCTTAGGCATTATGCCTTATATTTCTGCTTCAATTGTTGTTCAGTTAATGGGAATTGCGATTCCATATTTGCAAAAACTTCAAAGTGATGGAGAAAGCGGAACAAAAAAAATCAATCAAATAACCCGTTGGTTAACAATTGGTATTACATTGGTTCAAGGACCTGGATACATTTATAATCTATACAGAACATTACCTAGTAGTGCTTTCTTGTTAGGATTTAATTCATTCGAATTCTTATTTTCTTCAGTAGTAATCTTGGTTACAGGTACAATATTTGCCATGTGGTTAGGAGAAAAAATTACAGATAAAGGAATCGGAAACGGAATATCGCTATTAATAATGGTTGGTATTTTGGCTAGATTACCACAAGCTTTTATCCAAGAGTTTGCTGCTAGAGTAACTAATAATAATGGAGGGCCAATGTTATTGGTTGTCGAAATTATTATTTGGTTATTAATTATCATTTCTTGTGTATTGCTAGTGATGGCAATTAGAAAAATACCGGTACAGTATGCACGTCGTACAACTTCTGGTGATTTCGAAAAAGATATGATGGGTGGTAACAGACAATGGATTCCATTAAAGCTTAATGCAGCTGGTGTAATGCCTATCATCTTTGCTCAGGCAATCATGTTCATTCCTGCAGCTGTAGCCGGTTTGTCTAAATCGGATGCTTCTCAATCTATCGTTGGCGCTTTTAGTAATATGTTCGGATTTTGGTATAACTTAGTTTTTGCAACACTTATTGTTGTGTTTACTTTCTTTTATACTGCAATTACGATTCCTACAAACAAAATGTCCGATGATTTGAAAAGAAGTGGTGGCTTTATTCCAGGGGTTAAACCAGGATTAGATACATCTGATTTTCTTGACAAAGTGATGTCTTTAATCACGTTCCCAGGATCTTTATTTCTTGCTTTTATAGCTGTGTTCCCAGCAATTATAGTAAGTCTTATGGATGTTCAACAATCTTGGGCAATGTTTTTTGGAGGTACATCATTGATAATTATGGTTGGTGTTGCAATAGACACTATACAACAAATTAATTCATACTTGTTGAATAAACATTATGACGGTTTGATGAAGAGTGGTAAAAATAGAAAAGCAGTAGCTTAATCTTATGGCAAAACAATCAGCAATAGAACAAGACGGATCAATAATTGAAGCATTGTCAAATGCAATGTTCCGTGTTGAGTTAGAAAATGGACATATTGTAATTGCTCATATATCTGGAAAAATGCGTATGCATTACATCAAATTATTACCTGGTGATAAAGTGAAACTAGAAATGAGTCCTTATGATTTGTCAAAAGCAAGAATTACTTATAGATATTAAAGATATTCACAATGAAAGTAAGAGCATCAGTTAAAAAAAGAAGTGCCGAGTGCAAAATTGTACGAAGAAAAGGCAGATTATACGTAATCAACAAAAAGAATCCTAGATTTAAACAAAGACAAGGATAATTATGGCAAGAATAGCAGGGGTAGACATCCCGAAAAACAAAAGAGGAGTTATCGCTTTAACCTATATCTTCGGAATTGGTAGAAGTAGAGCAATTGAGATTTTAGAAAAAGCTCAAGTTAGCCAAGATACAAAAGTTCAAGAGTGGAATGATGATGAGATCGGAGCAATTCGTGAAGCTGTATCATTTTTTAAAATTGAAGGTGAACTACGTTCAGAAGTTTCTTTAAACATTAAACGTTTAATGGATATTGGATGTTATAGAGGAATTCGTCATAGATCTGGTCTTCCATTAAGAGGACAAAGAACTAAGAACAACTCTAGAACAAGAAAAGGAAAAAGAAAAACTGTTGCCAACAAGAAAAAAGCAACTAAATAATAAGTAATATGGCTAAAGCAACTGCAAAAAAACGTAAAGTTATCGTTGAATCAACGGGAGAAGCTCATATTTCTGCTACCTTCAATAACATCATCATTTCTTTGACAAACAAAAAAGGTGAAGTTATTTCTTGGTCTTCAGCTGGTAAAATGGGTTTCAGAGGTTCTAAAAAGAACACTCCGTATGCAGCCCAAATGGCAGCAGAAGATTGTAGTAAAGTAGCGTTAGAAGCTGGACTTAAAAAAGTAAAAGTGTATGTAAAAGGACCAGGAAACGGACGTGAGTCTGCAATTCGTTCTTTGCATAACGGTGGAATTGAAGTAACAGAAATTATTGACGTTACACCAATGCCTCACAATGGATGTCGTCCTCCTAAAAGACGTAGAGTTTAATACTCAAATTTAATTATAGTATAAACTAGATAGAATAACGATTATCGAAGGATAAGACCTGAATTCATAATCTCTATCTTAAACAATTTAAAATGGCAAGATATACTGGTCCAAGTACAAGAATCGCTCGTAAATTCGGAGAAGCAATCTTCGGAGACGATAAAGCTTTCGAAAAAAGAAATTACCCTCCTGGACAACACGGGATGGCTAAAAAAAGAGGAAAAAAATCTGAATATGCTGTTCAATTGATGGAAAAGCAAAAAGCTAAATATTCTTACGGAATTTTAGAAAAACAATTCAGAAACTTATTCGAAAAAGCATCAGCTACTAAAGGTGTTACTGGTGAAGTTTTATTACAGTTATGTGAAGCAAGATTAGACAATGTAGTTTATAGAATGGGTATTGCTCCTTCTAGAAGAGGTGCTCGTCAAATCGTTTCTCACAGACACGTAACCGTTAACGGTGAAAATGTAAATATTCCTTCTTACCACCTTAAACCTGGTGATAAAGTTGCAGTTCGTGAAAAATCTAAATCAATAGAGGCTATCGAACGTTCTTTGTCTAATTCAAGTCATGTTTATGAATGGATTACCTGGAATAATGATCTTAAAGAAGGTACTTTTGTTTCTGTACCAGCTAGGCTTCAAATCCCGGAAAACATTAAAGAACAATTAATCGTAGAGTTGTACAACAAATAATAATTGACTTAGTCGAAATTTATGGCAATATTTAATTTTCAGAAACCCGATAAAGTTATCATGATCGATTCAACCGATTTTGAAGGTAAATTTGAATTTAGACCTTTAGAACCTGGTTACGGATTGACAGTTGGTAACGCACTTAGAAGAGTTTTGCTTTCAGCATTAGAAGGTTATGCAATTACATCTGTTCGAATCGAAGGTGTAGATCATGAGTTTTCTACTATCTCAGGAGTTGTTGAAGATGTTACCGAGATTATTCTTAATCTAAAACAAGTACGTTTCAAACGTCAAATTGAAGATATAGATAATGAAGCAGTTACTATTTCTGTTACTGGTAAAGATCAATTAACAGCTGGTGATTTTCAAAAATTTATTACAGGTTTCAGTGTTCTAAATCCAGAACTTGTTATTTGTAATTTAGACCCAAAAATCAAACTACATTTTGATTTAACTATCGAAAAAGGGAGAGGATATGTTCCTGCTGAAGAGAACAAAAAACAAAATGCTGCAATTGGAACTATATTTACTGACTCTATTTTTACTCCAGTAAAAAATGTTAAGTATGCTATAGAAAACTTCCGTGTAGAGCAAAAAACAGATTATGAAAAATTAGTTTTTGAAATAAAAACTGACGGATCAATCAATCCAAAAGATGCGCTTACTGAAGCTGCCAAAGTTTTAATTCACCATTTCATGTTGTTTTCTGACGAAAGAATTACTCTTGAGGCTGACGAAATCGCACAAACAGAATCGTATGACGAAGAGTCATTGCATATGAGACAATTGCTTAAAACTAAGCTTGTTGATATGGATCTTTCTGTGAGAGCATTAAATTGTTTAAAAGCGGCAGAAGTTGATACACTTGGCGATTTAGTATCATTCAATAAAAATGACCTAATGAAATTCCGTAATTTCGGTAAAAAATCTTTAACTGAACTAGATGAACTAGTTGCAATTAAAAATTTGAACTTCGGTATGGATTTAGCAAAATACAAATTAGATAAAGAATAATCTAAGCCTTCAAGGGTTTAAATTTACATAGCAATGAGACACGGAAAAAAATTCAATCACTTAGGCAGACAGACTGCGCATAGAAGTTCTATGTTAGCTAATATGGCTTGTTCTCTTATCGAGCACAAACGTATTAATACTACTGTTGCAAAAGCAAAAGCGCTTAAACAATTTGTTGAGCCATTAATAACAAAATCAAAAGCGGATACAACTCACAATCGTCGTATCGTTTTTGCTTACTTACGTAGCAAATATGCCGTAACTGACTTGTTCAGAGACGTAGCTGCTAAAGTAGGAGATCGCCCAGGTGGATACACTCGTATCATTAAAGTTGGAAATCGTTTAGGAGATAATGCTGATATGGCAATGATCGAACTAGTAGATTTCAATGAACTTTACAATGGTGGTAAAAAAGAAGTTAAAAAAGCAAAAAGCCGTCGTGGTGGAAAAGCTAAAAAAGCAGATGAAGTTACTGAAGCTCCAGTTGCTGAAGCTGAAACTTCAACAGACGCTGCTGAATAATTATGAAAATAATATTTCAATAAAAATTGAGGATAAACTTTTATTAGTTTGTCCTTTTTTTTTGTCCAAAATAACTTTGCAAAACTTTGTAAAAAACTTTGCGCCCTTAGTGTTAAAGAATTAAATTTGCACAACAATTAATAAAAATGAAATACACAACACGACAAAGCGCTATTCTTCTATTAAGTGACGGAACCATTTTCCATGGAAAATCTATAGGAATTTGCGGAACGACTTTTGGAGAAGTTTGCTTTAATACTGGAATGACAGGGTATCAAGAAATTTTTACTGACCCTTCCTACTTTGGACAAATAATGGTGGCTACCAATGCTCACATTGGAAATTATGGAGTTAATGAAAAAGAAATTGAATCAGCAGGAATAAAAATTGCAGGTTTGGTTTGTAAAAACTTTAGTTTCAACTATTCTCGCGAAGATACTTCAGGAAGTTTGGAAGACTATTTTATAAAACAGAATTTAATCTGTATTTCTGATGTTGATACGCGTGGATTGGTTAGTTATATCCGTGATAACGGAGCTATGAATTCTGTAATTTGTACTGATGGAACGCCTATTGAAGAATTGAAAGCAGCTTTGGCAAAAGTGCCAGATATGAAAGGTTTAGAACTTGCTTCTAAAGTTTCAACAAAAGAACCTTATTTTTATGGAGATGAAAACGCTAAATATAAAATTTCGGCTTTAGATTTAGGTATCAAAACTAATATCCTTCGCAATCTTGCCAAAAGAGATTGTTATATTAAAGTGTTTCCATACGATTCAAAATTCTCGGAATTAGCAGCATTTAATCCTGATGGTTATTTCTTGTCTAATGGTCCTGGGGATCCAGACCCACTTTTTAGCGCTATTCAAGTGGCAAAAGAAATTCTTGCAATCAACAAACCGTTATTCGGAATTTGTCTTGGTCATCAAGTAATCGCTTTAGCAAACGGAATTTCGACTTATAAAATGTTCAACGGACATAGAGGAATTAATCATCCTGTAAAAAATATCATAACAGGAAAAGGCGAAGTTACTTCTCAAAATCATGGTTTTGCCGTGAATAAAGAAGAACTTGACAATCATCCTGATATGGAAATCACACATCTTCATCTTAACGATGATACGGTTGCTGGTATGCGAATGAAAAACAAAAACTGTTTCTCTGTGCAATATCACCCAGAAGCAAGTCCTGGACCACATGATTCTTCTTATTTATTCGATCAATTTATCGAAAATTTAAATAAGTAATCTTTTATAAAGAGCTTTCATTCAATAGTAAAGCCGCTAATTAAGCGGCTTTTTTGGTTTCTAGTTTTTTTGAATTGACAATTTCTTGAATTCAATATTTTTTGAAAATAGGAAATCCATTATGCTTAAAGGATTTGTGTTTTCTACTGCTATTTTCGATTTAGGATCGGCATCGCAAAAATCAAGAAAAAGAGCGACTTCTTCGGGTTTTAATTGTAATGATTTATCAAAATATTCTTGACTACAAGTGGTGGTTGCTAATTTTTTGAAATCAATTATTGGGGCTTTCTTTGAATTCTCAGTTTGTTTTTTAAAGATACTCAAAATCATTGTGCCTATTCGCATTAAATCTGGACCATTTAGCATTGTTCCATCATAAATAAAGGGGTTCTTTATTGAGGCTTGATCTTTTTCAAGATTTATTTTGTCAATCGCTTCTTGATTAAATTTTATTTTTGGAAAAGAAATTTTTGTAACTACGACTTCCTTCAACTCTTCTGGTTTTCGTATTAGTGAAATGATGAGAATGGATTTGTTAATATTCTCTTTTTCTAATAGCAATCGTTTGTATTCATAATCTTTTGAAACAAATACGAGCATATCTTCGGCTTTTGCTAAAATGGAGAATTCGCCATTACCATTAGTAATAGTACTTTTTTCGGAAACTATATTGACAACTTCAATACCTTGAACCGAAAAATCATTGCATACAACTTTACCTTTTATGGCTTTTTCGTTCTGCGAAAAGCTAAATTGAAAAGCTAAAATGAATATGATAATATAAGTTTTAACTTTCATAATCTCCAATTAGTTGATTGTAAAAGTATTCTAATGATTCAATTATAAATTTTGAAACGGCATAATGTTTTGTTAATTGATTTTTTAGCAATTTGGTGATGAACCACATTTTGTAATAAATTTCGAATTGCGATTAATGGGTAATTTTTTTAGGTCTATTTTGTTAAATCAACTTCGAATTTATATCCTTATAAATTTATGTTAATACTAGAAAGTAAACTTGTATTATGTAATTGAATTGCTATTTTTGTTTTTGGTACACTATTTTGTTGAAATTGTTGTTCTAAACAATTCTATTTCTTGATTCTTAAAGTGTATATTTGGTCGAAATTTAGTAGGCCTGT
The DNA here is from genome assembly GCA_947373225.1 of Flavobacteriaceae bacterium. Taxonomy (GTDB): domain Bacteria; phylum Bacteroidota; class Bacteroidia; order Flavobacteriales; family Flavobacteriaceae; genus Flavobacterium. The sequence continues at coordinate 21,917 of CANBWX010000007.1, forward strand.
TTCAATGTCTATTTCAGAATAATTAAATATAAATTAAAATATATAATGCTTTTAAACACAATACAAATGAAATCCACAAACAATAAAGTTACCCTTGCATTTTTTATTTTGCTGTTTACAAGCAGTATTGCTTTCGCTCAAGAAGTTATCAAAGAAAAAGTTGAAACTGTGAAAACAACTACAACTACAAAAAAGCAAAAAATTGACGGTGTTGTTGCAAAAGTTGGGGATTACATCATTTTGGATTCAGATATAGACAAGTCATTTTTGGAAATTTCTAGTCAAGGAAATTCTATAAAAGATATTACGAGATGCCAAATTCTTGGAAAATTATTGGAAGATAAATTGTATGCACACCAAGCTATTCAGGATAGTTTGAAAGTGACAGATTCGGAAGTAAAATCAATGATGGAAGATCAGTTGAGCCATATGATTGAACAAATTGGTTCTATGGATAAAGTGGTAAAATATTACAAAAAAAATTCGGAAGAGGAATTTAAATCTTATTACTTTGATATTTTAAAAGAGCAAAAATTGGCTCAAGAAATGACTAAAAAAATCGTTGATGCAGTAGAAATTACTCCAGAAGAAGTTCGTAATTTTTTCAAATCAATTCCTGCAGCTGATTTACCAGTTTTTGGAGCAGAGATGGAAGTGGCGCAAATTGTAGTTACTCCTAAAGTTTCCGAAGTAGAAAAACAAAAAGTAATTGATAAGCTGAATGAATTTAAAAAAGAAATTCAAGCAGGATCAAGTTTTGCTACAAAAGCAGTTTTGTATTCTCAGGATCCAGGTTCTAGAGCCACTGGTGGTTTCTATAAAATGAATCGTAAAACTCCTTTTGTAAAAGAGTTTAAAGATGTTGCTTTTAGTCTTGCCGAAGGTGAAATTTCAGCTCCTTTCGAGACAGATTTTGGTTTTCATATTATTTATGTCGAAAAGATAAAAGGTCAAGATATCGAATTACGTCATATATTATTAACGCCTGCCATAACAGAAGATGCACTTAAAGAGGCCAAAGAAAAAATAACTTTAATCAGAAAAAGAATTATTGATAAAGAAATTACTTTTGCCGATGCTGCAAGAACAATGTCTGACGAAAAAGAAACTAGAGCAAACGGAGGTACTTTGATTAATCCCAAAACACAGGATACTCGATTTGAATTAACAAAATTAGATCCTAGTTTAAATGCACAAGTTTCAAATTTGAAAGATAAAGATATTTCATTACCATTGATGGATGAAGATCAATCGGGCAAGAAAAAATTTAAGATAATTACTGTAACGAATAGAATTGAAGAACATACCGCTGACTATGCTAAGGATTATACAAAAATAAAAGAATTAGCATTGAAAGAAAAGCAAATCAAAGCTATTGGAAAATGGTTTGATGATAAAATTAAAGATACTTATATCAAAATTATTGGAGAATATAGAGATTGTATTTTCACTAATAATTGGCTAAAAAAATAATTATAAATTAAGAGTTTCAATTTTATAAAACTCTTAATTTATAACTCATAATTCATAACTCAAAAAAAATGTCAGACGTAGCTGCAATACATAATTTGGTTCAAAAAAGAAACGAATTAAAAACTGAAATCGCAAAAATTATTGTGGGTCAGGATGCAGTTGTAGATCAGATTTTGCTTTGTATTTTTTCTGGAGGGCATGCGCTTTTAGTAGGAGTTCCTGGTTTGGCGAAAACGCTTTTGGTGAATACGCTTTCTTTAGCACTTGGACTTGATTTTAAAAGAATTCAGTTTACGCCTGATTTAATGCCTTCAGATATTTTAGGAAGTGAAATATTAGATGAAAATCGTCAATTCAAGTTTATAAAAGGGCCGATTTTTTCGAATATTGTTCTTGCTGACGAAATTAACAGAACGCCGCCAAAAACGCAAGCTGCATTATTGGAAGCCATGCAGGAACGTTCCGTTACAATTGCAGGACAAAATTATAAATTAGCATTGCCTTATTTTGTTTTGGCAACCCAAAATCCTATTGAACAAGAGGGGACTTATCCTTTGCCAGAAGCTCAATTAGATCGTTTTATGTTTGCAATTAAACTTGACTATCCTTCTTTTGAAGAAGAAGTTCAGGTTGTAAAACAAACTACTTCGGATATAAATAATACAATAAATCCATTGTTTACGGCACAAGAAATCATTGATTTTCAACATTTGATTCGCAGAATTCCTGTTGCAGATAACGTTGTTGAGTATACGGTTAGCTTGGTTAGTAAAACCCGCCCGGACAATCCGTTATCTAACGAATTTGTGAAAAACTATATTGATTGGGGAGCAGGGCCAAGAGCTTCACAGAATTTGATTTTGGCTGCCAAAGCCAACGCTGCATTTAATGGAAAATTTTCTCCTGATATAGAGGATGTAAAAGCCGTTGCAATAGGAATTCTTCGTCATAGAATCATCAAAAACTACAAAGCCGACGCAGAAGGAATTACCGAAGAAATGATAATTGATAAACTGATTTAATTTAATTTTTGGGTAATTTCTCAAAACTCTTTTACTTAAAAAAGGAGCGTATTTTGACCCGTTAAATCAAGACTTTTTAAATTATTGAATTAGCAATTATTAATAGCGCAAAGGAATAATTAATTTTTACGGATTTCTCAAAATAACGTCTATTTTTTTATTAATTGGTAATAATAATTTTTAAAATACCAACTTCTATCGTTTTTTTCGTTTATTCTCATCTTAAATTCATAAATTTGTGTGGCAATATAAAGAACCTTTAATTTGTTTTGATTAAACGTTAAAAATTATGCGAAAAAAGAATTTGATTAACTAAAAATAATTACCAATTAAACCCAAAATGCTGTGGTTTTGATATTGAAATAATCAATAAAATATGCCATTAACATTAAAAAAACATCATATGAATATTTATAACGATTACATCAAGGAGATTGAAGAACGTAAAATTCAGGGATTGCACCCAAAGCCGATTGATGGCGCAGAATTGCTAAGCGAAATCATTACTCAAATTAAAGATTTGAATAACGAAAATAGAGAAGATTCTCTTAAATTCTTTATTTACAATGTTGTTCCAGGAACTACTCCTGCTGCCAATGTGAAAGCTACGTTCTTAAAGGAAATCGTTTTAGGCCAATCAGTGGTTGCTGAAATTACGCCTACTTTTGCTTTAGAGTTATTATCACACATGAAAGGTGGAACTTCTATAGCCGTTTTACTTGATTTAGCTTTAGGTAATGATGTCGCTATTGCAAAAGATGCTGCAGCCGTTTTAAAAACACAAGTTTTTCTTTATGATGCAGACACAGATCGTTTAGAAGCAGCCTTCAAAAGTGGTAACGAAATAGCAAAAGAAATTTTAGAAAGTTATGCAAAGGCGGAGTTTTTTACTAAACTACCTGAAATTGCAGAAGAAATTAAAGTAATAACTTTTATTGCTGGTGAAGGAGATATTTCAACTGATTTGCTTTCGCCAGGAAACCAAGCACACTCACGTTCAGACCGTGAACTTCACGGAAAATGTTTAATTTCTCCAGAAGCACAAGCTGAAATAAAAGCTTTAGCCCAAGCGAATCCAGATAAGAGCGTGATGTTAATCGCTGAAAAAGGTACTATGGGTGTGGGTTCATCAAGAATGTCAGGTGTGAACAATGTGGCTCTTTGGACTGGTAAACAAGCAAGTCCTTATGTTCCATTTGTTAATTTTGCACCTATTGTGGGTGGAACAAATGGCATTTCTCCTATTTTCCTTACTACTGTTGATGTTACTGGTGGTATTGGTTTGGATCTTAAAAACTGGGTAAAAAAATTAGATGAAAATGGTGATGTTGTTCGTAACGAAAGCGGTGATCCTATTTTAGAGCAAGTTTACTCTGTTGCTACTGGAACTGTTCTTACAATCAACACAAAGACAAAGAAATTGTATAGTGGTGATAAAGAATTAATTGATATTTCTAAAGCATTCACTTCTCAGAAAATTGAATTTATAAAAGCTGGTGGGTCTTATGCTATTGTATTTGGAAAAAAATTGCAAACATTTGCAGCGAAAACTCTTGGTATTGATCTTATATCAGTTTTTGCTCCGTCAAAAGAAGTTTCTATCGAAGGACAAGGTCTTACAGCAGTAGAAAAAATATTTAATAAAAACGCAGTTGGAACAACTCCAGGTAAAGTTTTACACGCTGGTTCTGATGTTCGTGTTACCGTAAATATAGTAGGTTCACAAGATACAACTGGTTTGATGACTTCACAGGAATTAGAGTCTATGGCTGCTACTGTTATTTCTCCAATCGTTGACGGTGCCTATCAATCTGGTTGTCACACTGCTTCGGTATGGGATAATAAATCTAAGGCAAATATTCCTAGATTGATGAAATTCATGAACGACTTTGGTTTGATCACAGCTCGTGATCCGAAAGGCGTTTATCACGCAATGACTGATGTAATTCACAAAGTACTTAATGATATTACTGTAAACGAGTGGGCCATCATCATCGGCGGTGACTCTCATACAAGAATGTCTAAAGGTGTTGCTTTTGGTGCTGACTCAGGAACAGTTGCTCTTGCATTGGCTACCGGCGAAGCTTCAATGCCAATTCCAGAATCAGTTAAGGTGACTTTCAAAGGAGAGATGAAGAGTTATATGGATTTCCGTGATGTAGTTCATGCTACACAAGCTCAAATGCTTCATCAGTTTGGTGGAGAGAACGTATTTCAAGGTAAAATCATTGAGGTTCACATTGGTACTCTTAATGCTGATCAAGCATTTACATTTACGGACTGGACTGCAGAAATGAAGGCAAAAGCTTCTATCTGTATTTCTGAAGATTATACCTTGATTGAATCACTAGAGATTGCGAAAAGTAGAATTCAGATTATGATCGACAAGGGAATGGATAACAAAAATCAAGTTCTTAAAGGATTGATTGCTATTGCCGATAAGCGTATCGCTGAGATTATATCTGGTGAGAAACCAGCACTAAGACCAGATGCAAATGCTAAGTATTACGCTGAAGTTATTGTTGATTTGGATCAAATTGCTGAGCCAATGATTGCTGATCCTGATGTAAATAATGTTGATGTTTCTAAACGATATACTCACGATACCATTAGACCTTTATCTTTCTATGGAGGAACTAAAAAAGTAGATTTAGGATTTATTGGTTCTTGTATGGTTCACAAGGGTGATATGAAAATCCTTGCTCAGATGCTTAAAAATATTGATGAACAAGAAGGTAAAGTAGTATTCAATGCACCACTAGTTGTAGCTCCTCCTACTTATAATATTGTTGATGAATTAAAAGCAGAAGGTGACTGGGAAATTTTACAAAAATATTCTGGTTTCGAATTCAACGATAATGTTCCTAAAGCGGCAGCACGTACCGAATATGAAAATATGTTGTATTTAGAACGTCCGGGTTGTAACCTTTGTATGGGTAATCAGGAAAAAGCATCCAAAGGAGATACTGTAATGGCAACGTCTACTCGTCTTTTTCAAGGAAGAGTTGTTGAAGATACTGAGGCTAAAAAGGGAGAGTCATTACTTTCGTCTACGCCAGTTGTAGTACTCTCTACAATTCTTGGTAGAACTCCAACAATTGAAGAATATAAAACAGCGGTAGAAGGGATCAATCTAACTAAGTTTGCGCCTTCTCATAAGTTATTAGTTAAATAATTCACATAATTAGTTAATTATAGTTTAAAAGCCTGAGTCTAATGACTCAGGCTTTTTTTTGTACTCAATTTTTTTGTAACTTGTGATGTTATAAAATGAATTACAAATCCAAATAATATAAATCTTATGGTATTTGATATCGAAATGATCGAAAAAGTGTACGCAAATATGACCACTCGTGTGGATAAAGCACGCGAATTAGTCGGACGTCCGCTTACATTGACTGAGAAAATTTTATACAATCACCTTTGGGAAGGAAATCCTTCTCATACTTTTACAAGAGGTGTTGATTATGTAGATTTTGCTCCCGATAGAGTAGCTTGTCAAGATGCGACAGCTCAAATGGCTTTGTTACAATTTATGCACGCCGGAAAAAGTAAAGTGGCAGTTCCTACAACTGTTCACTGTGATCACTTGATTCAAGCTAAAGTTGGCGCTAAAACGGATTTAGCAGTAGCAACTTCTCAATCGAAAGAAGTTTTTGATTTTCTTTCTTCCGTTTCGAATAAATATGGTATCGGTTTTTGGAAACCAGGAGCTGGAATTATTCATCAAGTGGTTTTAGAAAATTATGCTTTCCCGGGTGGAATGATGATTGGAACCGATTCTCATACCGTAAATGCAGGTGGATTAGGGATGTTGGCAATTGGTGTTGGTGGTGCTGATGCTGTTGATGTGATGTCGGGTATGGCTTGGGAATTGAAATTCCCTAAACTTATTGGAGTAAAATTGACAGGGAAATTAAATGGTTGGACAGCTCCCAAAGATGTTATTTTAAGAGTGGCTGATATTCTTACTGTAAAAGGAGGGACTGGCGCTATTGTTGAATACTTTGGCGAAGGTGCATTAAATATGTCTTGTACAGGAAAAGGAACAATATGTAATATGGGTGCCGAAATAGGTGCTACCACTTCTACATTTGGTTATGATGATTCAATGCGAAGATATTTAGCTGCAACAGGTCGTCAAGATGTTGTAGATGCAGCTGATACAGTTGCAAATTACTTAACAGGTGATGCCGAAGTTTATGCAAATCCAAATGAATATTTTGATCAAGTTATCGAAATTAATTTATCTGAATTAGAGCCTTATATCAATGGACCTTTTACTCCAGATAGAGGAACTCCAGTTTCTAAAATGAAAGAAGAAGCTGCTGCAAATGGTTGGCCTTTGAAAGTAGAATGGGGATTAATAGGTTCTTGTACCAATTCGTCTTACGAAGATATGGCTCGTGCTGCATCAATCGTAGAACAAGCAGTAGCGCATGGAATCACTCCAAAAGCTGAATTTGGAATCAATCCAGGTTCAGAACAAGTGAGATATACAATTGAAAGAGACGGAATTATTGCCACTTTCGAAAAAATGGGAACTAAAGTTTTTACCAACGCTTGCGGACCATGTATTGGTCAATGGGATAGAGCAGGAGCAGATAAGGGAGAAAAAAATACAATTGTTCACTCATTCAATAGAAACTTTTCTAAAAGAGCGGATGGAAATCCAAATACACACGCTTTTGTAACTTCACCAGAAATGGTTGCAGCTTTAGCAATTGCAGGCGATTTGTCGTTTAACCCGCTTACTGATACTTTGTTGAATGACAACGGTGAAGCTGTTAAATTTAATCCTCCAACAGGGGATGAATTACCAACTAAAGGTTTTGCAGTTGATGACAATGGATTTCAAGCACCCGCCGAAGATGGTTCAAGCGTTCAGATTTTAGTAAGTGAAACATCGGATAGATTGCAATTATTAGCGCCTTTCGCTGCTTGGGATGGTACGAATATTATGGGAGCTAAGTTGTTAATCAAAGCTTTCGGAAAATGTACTACGGATCACATTTCTATGGCTGGACCTTGGTTACGTTTCCGCGGACATTTAGATAATATTTCAAACAATATGTTGATTGGTGCAGTGAATGCTTTCAACCAAAAAGCAAATTCAGTTAAAAACCAATTGACAGGTGAATACGATACGGTACCAGCTGTGGCTCGTGCTTACAAAGCTGCCGGAATTGCTTCAGTTGTTGTAGGGGATCATAATTATGGTGAAGGTTCTTCTCGTGAACATGCCGCAATGGAGCCTCGTTTCCTTGGTGTAAAAGCGGTTTTGGTAAAATCATTTGCTCGTATTCACGAAACCAATTTGAAGAAACAAGGAATGTTAGGTCTTACTTTCGCTAACGAAACGGATTATGACAAAATTCAAGAAAATGACATAATTAACTTCGTTGATTTAGTTGATTTTGCTCCAGCGAAACCGTTAACATTAGAATTCGTTCACGATGATAGAACTAAAGACATCATCTTGGCAAACCATACTTACAACGAAGGACAAATAGGCTGGTTCGTTGCTGGTTCTGCTTTAAATTTGATCGCTGCGGGAAAAGCGTAATCGTAAGTTTTTTTATATACTTAAATGCTCTGTTAAAACGGAGCATTTTTTATTTGCATGTTTGTTAAGGCAAGCATAAAGACTTGTTAAAAAAATTGCGATATTTGTATTTATAGCTTAAATTCGCATTTAGCTATACTTTTTTGATGAGTTTTGCCGTTGAAGTAGAACAAATCATCAATTTTACGAAAAGTATAATTGTTTTTTTAATTTTGAAAATTATAAAAACTGGGTTTAGAATGAAATTTAAAAGGAGTTTATGAAGTATTTTAATTTTTTGTTATTGGTCGTTTTATTCAGTAGTGTAAATGGATTTTCTCAAGAAAAAGTCATTAAACATACTGTTTCAAAGGGTGAAACAATTAGCGAAATTGCAGATAAATACAATATAAAATCTTCAGCAATTTACGCGTTAAATCCAAAGGCTAAAAAGGGAATTAAATTTCATGAAGTTTTATTAATTCCAACGGAATCTAAAAAAAAACTAGTTACAGCTCCTGCGATTGTAGCTAAGTATTCTGAACACACACACGAAGTACAGGCTAAAGAAACATTGTATGGTATTGCAAAGCAATATAATACAAGTGTTGAAGATTTGTATAAAATAAATCCAAATTTAGAAAAAGAAGGACTAAAACAAGGGGAAAAAATTAATGTTCCACAAGTGGATTCCCATAATTTGCTATCGGCTTCAACTTCCAAAAAAGAAATTCAAACAATTAATATTCCCGAAAAAACTATCTCTAAGAAAGAAGTAGTTGTTTCTCCAAAACCAACTGAGAAATCTGAAGTTTCTTCAGAAGGAATTGTTCGTGAAGTTTTGCCAAAAGAAACTTTATATTCGATCGCAAAGCAATATGGTATTAAATTATCCGATTTGCAAAATGCTAATTCGGCTTTAGGGAATAATTCATTGAAAGTGGGACAGAAAATCATTGTGCCTGTAAAAGCAGACAATAATGAGACTTTGGATGTAGATGTAAAATCAATAAAAGCAGAAAAAGAGGTTGTTGCTTTGCCTAAAAAGATTTTAGATTATAAAGAAGTAGAAACCGAAATCACTCATGAGGTTTTGCCAAAAGAATCATTATTTTCGATTGCAAAACAATATAAAATTACGGTTGCTGATTTGCGAAAAGCTAATCCCACGATTAGAAATAAAGCATTAAAAGCAGGGCAAAAAATCATCGTTTTGACTAAAGCGGAAAACGTTTCTAATTTGGTGTCTCAAGAAGAAGTCCCAAAAACCGAAAAAGAAAAGGTAGTTTTGTCTCAGCCAGTATTAGAAAATAAAAAAGTTGAAACAGTAATTATACATAAAGTTTTACCTAAAGAAACTAAATATGGAATTGCAAATGAATACGGAATTTCTGTAGCGGAACTAGAAGAACAAAATCCTAAGATTGTAAAAGAACTTCTTGTAGGTTATAAGCTTAAAATTCGAACTTCTAAATATATAGAATCGTCTATTGTTAACCAAGAAGTTGTTGCTAAAGTACCAGAAGTAAAAGTAGATTCTGATAAAATCGTAAATATTGCCGAACACGATTCTACCTTTGTAGATCAATTGATTTCGAAAGCTTCTGAAAATATAGGAACACGTTATCGTTCAGGTGGAAACACAACAGAAGGTTTTGATTGTTCCGGATTGATGTGTTATACTTTTAGTAGTTACGATATTAAATTGCCAAGATCTTCAATAGAAATGTCTTCGTATGGGGTTAAAGTAAATACTGAAAATGCGCAAAAAGGAGACTTAATTTTCTTTAAAACCAGAGGTAGACAAAGAATTAACCATGTTGGAATGGTGGTAGAAGTTATCGACGGAGATATAAAATTTATACATTCTTCTACAGGTGGAGGTGTAATAATTTCGTCGATAAAAGAGAAATATTACGATAAAAATTTCGTTCAAATTAATCATGTATTGTAAACAATCGATTTGAAAAGCTAAATAAATACCTAATTATTTATGAGTATTTTAACTGATTGTTTCTTTTGTAGATGAAACGGTTTAAAAATATTGAGATTACGGATCTTATTACCAGTGTATTAGTCTTGACAAACTAAGTCATCTTGTCAATCCATTATAAAAACTAAACAGCGGAATTTGTTTTGAGATTCTTTATTCTAATTTTTACTACGAAATCTTTTTCATAATAACTTCTGTGGCTCCTTTGTTCATTTGGACAAAAGTGCTGCAAATATGTCCTTTTTCATGCCGGATGTTATCATTTGTTATTAAATTAGAAAAGACATCAACGAGATCGTTTTTATTAGAAATAGAAATACATCCTTCTATATTCACTAAAGCAGTTGCTTCGGCAAAATGACTGAAATTGGGTCCAATCACTATAGGAACTCCAAAGGTTGCAGGTTCTAATATATTATGAACGCCTGGATTTCCAAATCCGCCTCCAACATAGGCAATATCTGCATAACTGTAAATTTTTGTCAAAATCCCTATGGTATCAATAATGAAAACATCGTAATCCTGTAGAGACGCAATTAATTGCGACTTTACGTTTTCTGAAAATAAAACTACTTTTTTGCTAATAGATTTTTTTAATTCCTGAATTTGATCTTCTTTTATGTTGTGAGGAGCGATTATAAATTTTACTTTTTCAGCAGTTTGATTGATATAATCTACTAGTAGGTTTTCGTCTTTTGGCCAAGAACTTCCAATAACAATTGTCAATGTTTTGTTTTTGAATGCCTCAATAAAATCTAAAGAATTGTCTTTTTCTAAAATTGAAGCGACTCTGTCAAAACGAGTGTCACCAGAAATGGCCACATTGGTTTTGCCTAATTCCAACAATAATTCTTTTGAAATTTGATTTTGGACAAAAAAGTAAGTAAAAGTATTCAGTGCTTTTCTGTAAAATCCGCCATACCATTTAAAAAACATTTGGTTTTTTCTGAAAATTCCCGAAATCAAATAAGTGGGTGTTCCAAGTTTTTGAAGTTCATTCAAATAATTAGGCCAATATTCATATTTGATAAAGAAAACCATTTCTGGATGAACTAGTTTTAAAAAATTTACTGCATTTTCTTTTGTATCCAATGGTAAATATATCGTTACATCAGCAACTGTATTGTTTTTGCGAACTTCATAACCTGAAGGGGAGAAGAAGGTGATTACGATTTTATGATTTGGATATTTCATTTTTATCTTTTCGATAACGGGTAAGCCTTGCTCGTATTCACCAAGCGATGCTGCGTGAAACCAAAAGGTTTTATCGGAATCTTTTATTTTTTGTTCCAAAGTCAAAAAAACAACTTTGCGTCCATCAACAAAAAGCTTGATTTTTGGACTGAATAAAGCGATGAATTTTAATAAAAAACCCGCAATTTGAACTATTATAGTGTAAAGGAAAAGCATCATTTTAAATTTGTGGCTAAAATACGTTTTCTTTATATTATTTTCATTGGTTTAAATTCATTTAATAACTATTTTTGTTATTCGTTTAAAGTAGACGTTTGTCGTTTTAAAAAACTTTAAACCTTAAACAAACAGTAAATGAAAAAAATCCAAATGGTTGACTTAAAAAGTCAATATGATAAAATAAAAGATACCGTAAATACTTCAATCCAAGAAGTTCTTGATACAAATACTTATATCAACGGGCCACAAGTACACCAATTTCAAAAAAATCTCGAAGAATATCTCGATGTTAAGCATGTAATTCCTTGTGCAAATGGTACCGATGCTTTGCAAATTGCAATGATGGGATTAGATTTGAAACCTGGCGACGAAGTAATTACTGCCGATTTTACCTTTGCAGCAACCGTTGAAGTTATTGCTTTACTGCAACTTACGCCAGTTTTGGTCGATGTCGATTTGGTTAATATGAATATTTCTATCGAAGGAATCAAGAAAGCGATTACGCCAAAAACCAAAGCTATTGTTCCAGTACATTTATTCGGTCGCGCTGCAAATATGGAAGCGATTATGGCTATCGCCAAAGTACATAATTTGTATGTTATAGAAGATAATGCACAAGCTATTGGTGCTAATTGCAAATTTTCGGATGGTTCCAAAAAGAAAGCTGGAACTATTGGAAATGTAGGTTCAACTTCATTTTTTCCTTCTAAAAACCTAGGATGTTACGGTGATGGCGGTGCTATTTTTACGAATGATGATGCTCTAGCTCACAAAATAAGAGGAATTGTAAACCACGGAATGTACGAGCGTTATCATCATGATGTGGTGGGAGTAAATTCAAGATTAGATAGTATTCAAGCTGCGGTTTTGAATGCCAAATTACCATTGTTGAATGAATACAATATGGTACGTCAAAATGCTGCTAGAAAATATACTTCAGCTTTCGAAGGAAATAAAAATATCATCGCGCCAAGCATTTGCGATATTTGTGATTGCCACGTTTTTCATCAATATACTTTGCGAATCATCAATGCCGACAGAGATGGATTGATGCAGCATTTGCTAGATAAAGGAATTCCATGTGCTATTTATTATCCAATTCCGTTGCATTTGCAAAAAGCATATTTGGATTCTCGATACAAAGAAGAAGATTTTCCTGTTACCAATCAATTAGTAAAAGAAGTGATTTCGTTGCCCATGCACACAGAATTAGACGATGAACAAATTAAGTTTATTACAGATAGCGTTTTAGAATTCTTAAAATAGTTGTTAGATTTTGGTTGATGGTTGATAGCAAAATCAACCAACAACCAACAACCAGCAACAAACAACAAAATTTATGAAAATACTAGTAACAGGTGGTTTAGGTTTTATCGGTTCTCATACCGTTGTAGAATTACAAAATCAAGGTTTTGAAGTGATAGTTATTGACAATCTTTCGAATACATCATTGAATGTTTTGGATGGAATTGCAAATATTACAGGAATAAACACAGCATTCGAAAAGTTGGATTTACGTGAGAAAGAAAAAGTGCAGGATTTCTTCAAAAGGCATCACGATATTGATGGAGTAATTCATTTTGCAGCTTCAAAAGCAGTTGGCGAAAGCGTTGGTAATCCGTTGTTGTATTACGAAAACAATATTAATACTTTGGTTTATTTGCTACAAGAATTGCAACAAAAACCGGAAGCAAATTTCATTTTTAGTTCTTCTTGTACGGTTTATGGTCAAGCCGAAAAAATGCCAATTACCGAAAACGCATCTATTCAAACGGCAATGTCACCTTACGGAAATACTAAGCAAATTGGTGAAGAAATTATAATAGATACTGCCAAAGTGACTAATATCAATGCGATTTTGTTGCGTTATTTCAATCCAATTGGTGCGCACCCATCAGCCGAAATTGGCGAATTGCCGCTAGGAGTTCCTCAAAATTTAGTCCCATTTATTACCCAAACCGGATTAGGTTTACGTCAGGAATTATCTGTTTACGGGGATGATTATTCAACCCCAGACGGAACGGCGGTACGCGATTATATTCACGTAGTCGATTTGGCTAAAGCACACGTTATCGCCATGCAGCGCTTGTTGAATAAAAAGAATTTGGACAAAGTCGAAATTTTTAATTTAGGGACTGGAACAGGAAGTTCCGTTCTTGAAGTTATTCACGCTTTCGAGAAAGTAAGTGGTCATAAATTGCCTTATAAAATTGTGGCTCGTCGAGAAGGAGACGTTACTTCGGCTTATGCCAATACTGATAAAGCAAATGATATTTTAGGATGGAAATCACAATCAACTTTAGAAGAAGCATTAGGAAGTGCTTGGAAATGGGAACAGAAGATTAGAAGTTAATTGTCGGGTTTAAAAAACGTATTAAATTTGCGAAATAAAAATAGGCTGCCTTTTGGGCAGCCTATTTAGTAAATACTAATTATTTTACAACAAAGAATGTCTTGTCATTACTGCTGGTTTTTCAATTCCCATTAATTCTAAAATGGTTGGAGCCATATCGCCTAAAACACCATCGTGAATTGTTTTTAATTCCTTGTCTACCAAAATAATAGGCACTGGGTTTGTGGTATGTGCCGTATTTGGGCTTCCATCAGGGTTAATCATTGTTTCACAATTACCGTGATCGGCAATAATCAATGTCGTATAATTATTAGCCAAAGCTGCCGTAATCACTTTTTCGACACATTTATCAACGGCTTCACAAGCTTTTATTGCAGCACTCATAACCCCGGTATGTCCCACCATATCGCCATTGGCAAAATTAAGACAAACAAAATCAACTTCTCCTTTGTTCAATTCTGGAACCAAAGCATCGGCTAGTTCGTATGCACTCATCTCAGGCTGCAAATCGTAAGTTGCTACTTTTGGAGAGTTTTTCAGGATGCGGCTTTCACCAATAAAAGGGAGTTCTCTACCGCCTGAAAAGAAGAAAGTCACGTGAGGATATTTCTCTGTTTCGGCAATTCTGATTTGTTTTTTATTATTTTTTTCCAAGACTTCGCCAAGGGTTTCTGTAACATTATCTTTGTTATAAACCACTTTTACGTTCTCGTAAGTTTCGTCATAATTGGTCAGTGTAACATAATACAAATTGAGTTTATGCATGTTTTGCTCGTGAAAATCTTTTTGAGATAAAGTTTCAGTGAGTTCACGACCTCTATCTGTTCTGAAATTAAAGAAAATAACAACATCATTTTCTTTTATTGTTGCCAATGGTTTGTCGCTTTCGTCAACAACAATAATTGGATCAATAAATTCATCTGTAACTTCTTTTTTATAACTTTCTTCGATGTTTTTAACTGCATTTCTCGAATGTGTTCCTGTTCCGTTTACTAGTAAATCGTAGGCAATTTTCACTCTTTCCCAACGCTTGTCACGATCCATTGCATAATATCTACCCACAACCGAAGCAATTTTCACTGAAGTGTTTGCAATATAATTTTCTAGATTTTGAATATAAGTTGCACCAGATTTCGGATCCACATCGCGACCATCGGTAAAAGCGTGAACAAATACTTTTTGCAAACCGAAATCTTGAGTTGCATCAATCAAACCGCGCAAATGTGAAGTGTGTGAATGCACACCCCCATCCGAAACTAATCCTAAAAAATGAACATTTACGTTGTTGTCTTTGGCATATTGAAAAGCATCAACAAGGACGGGTTCAGTGTTTAAAGTTTTGTTTTCGACAGCAAGATTTATTTTTGCCAAATCTTGATAAATAATTCTTCCGGCACCAAGGTTCATGTGTCCCACTTCAGAATTTCCCATTTGGCCTTCGGGCAAACCTACATTTAAACCATCGGTTCTAAGTTGAGCGCTAGGGTATTTTGTGTATAAACTATTGATAAAAGGAATATCGGCATTGTCTATTGCTGAAACTTTTGGGTCAGGAGATTTTCCCCAACCATCTAGAATCATAAGGATTACTTTCTTGTTCATTTGGAATTTTTTATGCAAAGATAGAGTATTTCTAAAAAAGTTGGTTTCGTTACAATTCACAATTATACATTTTTTAGGGAACTGGAATAAATAATAATAATTGTATTGAAGAAGTTGTATTTTTTTAGAATTAATGCATTCTAGTGTTTGTTTTTCAGGGAATTGTAATCTATAAAATAGCGAAGACTTACTGAAAAAATAGTGTTGGGATTGTTGTTCAAAACATTCGAAAAGTTTGTTGAAATGTTTCTTTGAACAATATTTGTGCTTTCTAGAGCATAATTACGATATAAAACCGTGAGTTGACTCCCTGGTGCAAACCACCAAGAATAAGATAAATCAAAATTCCATGAGTTGAAATTTCTGTCTTTGTTTAGTATGTAATTAGAATTTGGAGTTAAATAACCATCGTTTTGCAGGTTGAAAAATTTATGATTTTCAGAATAGGACCAATAATAATATACCGTAAGGTTTAGTGTCATTTTGTTGGTCAAGGAATATTTTCCGATAAAATCATGTTGTAAAATTTCGCGATTTCGCTCCGCAAAAATAATGTTGGTATTGTCAGAATCAACCCAGCCTCTGTCATTTACTTTTCGTGTATATTGGGCACTATAATCTAAAGAAAATTTATCGTTGAATCTATATTTTGCACCGCTATTTATAAAATAAACTACCCTTTGATTCTCATTAAATTTAGTTGCAGAAGTTTCTAAATAATAGGTAAACGCTTTATTTTGATTTGACGAAAACTGAAAATAACCTAAAACGTTTTTTGGGATATAAACATATCTACCGTAAACCCTTGGTTCATAAAAATCAAATCGATTTATAGGGCTAATTTGAAAAAGGCCTTCCATATAATTATTTTTCAATGTTGTTGCCTTAGCGTCGATTTGATACCATGCTTCTTGGGTTTTTCCAGTTGTATTTTGAATTTCATAATTAATATCCTGTAACGCTTTAAAAGTGTTGAAAACCTTTGTAGGGTTTACAATTCGATAACTCGATTCTGCATAAGCAGCATGATAATTGTTTACATAAAGGATTCCCAAATCATTTATATCGTAATTCTCAGAGAGGTATTTTCCTGAAAACAAGTATCTGTATCTTCCGCTGGTTTTGGCGAAATTTAATGAAGTTTTATAACCTGTATAATTGGTTATATCATGAACGTCGCTGTATTTATAATCGCCGTATAAATTATAAGCATTTGCTTTTGTATTCAAATCGAATAATAAGGCAGAAGCATTTGCGTCTCTAAAATTACCGTTTCGTATTGTATTTGTATTTACAAACGTTACTGATGAGTTTTGTCTAAAACGTTGATCTAAAACTAAAACATTATAATTAGTCAATGGTTGTATAAGTTCTTTTCTGGTTTTGCCTGAAACAGTGTCTAGAATTGTTGCGTAAGTTTTATCGGTGACTGCATTCAAAAAGCCAACACCTAGTCCGCTTTTTGTTCTTCCTGATATTTTTATCGCATTTAGCAATTTTACGCTACTAGGATAATTTGTAATTTCTTCATTTGCGCCAGTAGCAGGATAGTAGTTGGGTTGACCTCCAATTCTTCTCGAATAAAATAAGTTGCCTTTAGAAAATAAATCAGTTCCTTCTGTAAAAAAAGGCCTGTTTTCGCTAAGTAATTGTTCGAAAGGAGTCAGATTGAGGACGGCATTGTCAAATTTTGTTTGTCCAAAATCGGGGACTAAAATGGCATCAAGTGTAAAGGAATCATTAAATCCATATTTAATATCTAAACCAGCTTTGAAAGTTTTGTCTGATCCAGAATCATTTTTTTGATAATAGGCAGAAGTATAAGGAATAAAGAAAAGCCGAGTTGATGTTTTTACATTTTCAATGCCTTCCAGAATTCCTTCTTGTGCAATCACGGCTCCGATTTTTGTATCAACATGATTCCAAGTATATTTTTGAGCGTCACGTTTTATTTCGCGCATAAAATTTAATCCCCAAGTCTGTTTGTTACTACTTGAAAATCGCAATGCAGCATAAGGAATTCTCATTTCAACAACCCATCCAAAATCGGTTAATTTTACCTTACTTTCCCAAATTGCATCCCAAGTGTAATCTTCTCCAGCTTTTGTTGCTAGACAATCCATTTGAACACCTGCAGCACTTACAAAAAAACTAAAATCTTGTTGACCATCATTGAATCCATTGATGGAAACCGAAAAATTATCGGCAATTCCAAAAACATCTCGCTTGGTGAGTTCTCTAGCTATTTTACTAGGTTCATCATCATATAACAGGGCTGCGATATAGATTGCTTTGTTGTCATAAAGTAGCTTTACTTCAGTTCTTTTACTGTTACTGATAGGTTTTCCGTTGTCTGGTTCAAACATTATAAAATCAGTAGCAATTGGAGCAGTTTTCCAAATTTCTTCATCAATTTTACCGTCAATAACAATGTTTTCTACAGTAGATTTTGCCTGAAGTATTTTTTTTTGGCTGTAGGTATTTAAGCTAAAGATAACAAAAAAAAGTAGCGTTAACGGATTGAACTTCGGCATAAATTAAGAATATGTGCTAGCAAAAATAACAAAATTAACACAAAAAGCAAACTTAATGTGATTTTTATTGATAGATAAAAATAAGATAATTACTATAAGTGTATTATTTTTTTCTTAATAATTTGCAATAGGTCTATTTCGGTTGTATATTTGTTGTCCTAATATAATCTATAAACTATACTGATTCAATGATTTACAAAATATTTCTGATCATTTTGTCTTTGCTGTTTTCGCTTGCTTCGAGCAAGAAAAATCTTCCTGCCCCAAAGAATAACCATAAGAATGAAGTTGCAATTGTCGCTAAAGCAGATTCTGATTCGAAAATCGGAATGATTTATAATTCTCTAAATTCTAATCAATTTGGCCTGCCTAACCTAACAAGTTTCTCGGAAGCTTTGAAAGGATTTTATCTACTTAAAGAAAAAGGATTAATTCATAGAGATATTTTAACATTAATCGATTTTAGCCTATCGTCTAATGTTAAAAGACTTTGGGTAATCGACTTAGCAACAAATACTATTTTGTTCAATTCCCTTGTTGCTCACGGAAGAAATACAGGTGATGAATTTGCAAACAGTTTTTCGAATAGAGATAGATCTTTTAAAAGTAGTTTAGGATTTTATGTTACCGGAGAAATTTATAACGGAAAGCACGGAATGTCACTAAAATTAGATGGTCTTGAAAAAGGAGTAAATGACAACGCAAGAGCGAGAGGAGTGGTAATGCATGCCGCAAATTACGTTTCGGATTCCTTTATCAAAAAAAATAAACGATTAGGGAGAAGTGAAGGTTGTCCAGCAATTCCAGAAGAATTGTCAAAAGGGATTATCAACACCATAAAAAATAAATCCTGTTTATTTATCTATTTTTCTTCAGGAAGTTTAAAAACAACGACTCAATTGATCTCTTAATTCGGGTACAATTTTCGAAATGTATTCTAGTATTCATGGAATATGATGATTTTTAAGAAGTTTTTACTTTCGATAATCTAAATGTCATGCCAAATAAGTTGTTGAAAGACCAATTTTTTGGATGATTGCATTGGTCAAATTAAATTTATGATTTTCTAATAATTTAGTTTTAAAACGGTTATGAAATAATTCAATTTTTTTTATAAATTTTTTTAAAAAAGCTTGCTTGAAATCTAACTAATTAATTATATTTGCACCGTTGTAATGCGAAAGTAGCTCAGTTGGTAGAGCTCCAGCCTTCCAAGCTGGTTGTCGCGAGTTCGAGCCTCGTCTTTCGCTCTAAACCTCAAACGAAAGTTTGAGGTTTTTTATTTTACATCACTCAGGTCTGTTCCAGTTTCTATTTCTCTTGGAATTTGGGTTTGTCTAAAAAGCCTAGCTGATAGATTTCCTCTCAAAGTTATTTTCTCACCTTTTACTTCAATCCAGCTTCCTTCGCGCAAACCTAAAACAGGAAATGTGTTGAAAGCATGAAACTCATTTATTCTTGTTTCTCGAGTTTCTCCCATGTGCATTGATTCAGGATTGTCATCCAAATAATGTGGATTCAAATTAAAAGGAATCAATCCTAATGTTTGAAAACTGGGTGGATAAATGATAGGCATATCATTTGTGGTTTGCATCGTAAGTCCGCAAATATTGCTACCGGCGCTAGTTCCTAAATAAGGAGTTCCATTTTTTACAACTTCCGCAAGAATGCTCATAACATTTTTTTTATATAATTGCGAAACCAATAAAAAGGTATTTCCCCCGCCAGTAAATATTCCTTCGGCGTTTTTGATTGCCATCGCTGCATCTTCAAATTCGTGAATTCCTTTTACGGTCTTATTGATTTTGGCGAAAGCCAATGCCACTTTTGAGGTATATTCTTCGTGAGAAATACCGCTTGGTCTGGCAAAAGGAATAAAAAGAATTGTTGTACAATGTTGAAAATGAATGCTCAATTCGTGTAAAAGGTATTCTAAATAATGGCCCCCGTGAAGGGTTGAAGTGCTGGCAATAATTATGTTTTTCATCTTTTTTAGGCTTGAATAATTGGCTATAAAGGTATAAATTCAAGCTTTTTAAACCTGCCTTTAGGGTTTTTAATTAACATATTTTTACCAAGCCGTTAATAGTTAATTTGGAAGGTCTTGGAATACTTTTACAGCTTATTAATAATCGAATCCTAAAAAATGCGAACACTTATAGCAGCTTTTTTTATTTTAGTAATTGCAAATGTTTTTGCTCAAAAAGTACCGAATGTTGTATTGAACGGAAAAGTTATCGCTAATTCAAATGATCTTGAAGGGATATATGTAGTAAATTTAAAAAATGAAAAATCTGTAATTACGGAGAAAGAGGGCTTTTTTACGATTGAAGCAAATCCAGGTGATACATTAATGTTTTCCTCGATGCAGTTCAAAGGAATTCAAATTTGTCTAGAACCAAGTGATTTTCAAAAAGAATTGTTTTTTGTAAAAATGGAACAAATGATTAATCAATTGCCCGAAGTATTGGTTCGAAGGTATGATAATATAAATGCAGTTTCATTAGGAATTGTTCCTGCAGGAATTAAACATTATTCGCCAGCGGAACGAAAATATGCAACAGCATCATCAGGAGCAATGAACCCGATGGGTTTAGATCCTTTATTTAATCTACTTTCGGGTAGAACGGCGATGCTAAAAAAAGAGATTGAAGTCGAAAAAAAGGAATTTTATCTTCAGAAATTAGACGATATGTTTGATAAACATCATTTCGTTGATATTTTGAAAATTCCCGCAGAATACATAAAAGGATTTGAATATTATATTGTAGAAAATGATCGATTTACATCAAGCTTAAATTCTAAAAACAATACCATGACTGAATTTTTAATGACGCAATTGGCAACAAAATATAATGAAATAATTGCCTGTGAGAACGAATAATTACTTAACTTTAGTACTGATAATACTAACACAGTTTTCTATTGGTCAAACCATAAAAGAAAAAGAGCTTCACGGAAAAATTAATGCCGATTTAAATTTGGTAGAAGGAATAAATATTGTAAACTCCTCGAATCAGAAAGCGACTATTTCGGATAAAAATGGCTTTTTTACACTTCCAGTAAATGAAGGAGATATTTTAATTTTTTCGGCTGTAAATCTTGAAACGCTGAGAAAAATAATAAATAAACAAGATTTGATTCCTGAGCTGATTTCAATTAAAATGAGTTCAAAAAGCAATGAGTTGAAAGAGGTGATTGTTAATGCACATCCTGAAATCAATGCTGTTTCATTAGGGATTTCTCCTGCGGGAATGAAGCAATATTCTCCTGCCGAAAGGAAATTATATACCGCTACTTCTGGTGGAGGAATTGATGGTCTTTTGAATAAGATTTCGGGTCGAACCGGAATGCTCAAGAAGGAAATAATAGTCGAAAAGAAGGAACAAATGTTAGCAAAAATAGATGTTCTTTTTGAAGAAAAATACTATACGGAAACCCTTAAAATCCCTCAAGATTACATCAAGGGATTTCAATATTACTGCGTTGAAGACTCGGATTTTAATGCTTCTTTGCAATCTAAGAATAAGACAATGACGATGTTTTTGATTGTTCCTTTGGCTCAAAAGTTTAACCAATTTATTCAAAATGAAAAATAAAATAGTAATACTCGTTTTGTGTTTGTTTTGTCAATTTTCTTTTAGTCAAGTCTTGACCCGGATTCCGCTTTATGGTCAAGCGGTAAACGATTCTATAAAAATTGAAAATGGGGTTGTTTTTAATGTAAATTCAAAAACAGGAACCGTGATAAACTCGAAAGGTTTTTTTACTATACTCGCAAAAGTGAATGACACGCTGGTTTTTTCGAGTTTGGCATTCAAAACAAAAAAAATAAAACTTGTTCAAAAAGATTTTTCTTCTTCCTTTTTGCGAGTAAAACTTCAAATTTTAACCAAACAATTGGTTGAAGTTGTGGTTCATGCCAAAAAAAGCATTCATCCAATTGCAGAAGGAAATTCTCAAAAATATGTAGATCAGCAATATTTTGATGATGAAAAATCGTCGCCTAAAAATATTGCATTGCCAGCAAGCGGAGGGGTTCAAAATGGAATGGATTTTGTGCGAATGTATAAAGATGTTTTGAAAATTCTTAGAAAGAATAATCCCGAAAGAGATGATTTTATTAGCCCTGTGGGTTTTACAGAAGTGGTGATGAAAAGTGTAAGTTATGATTTTTTCACCAATACATTAAACCTAAAAGATGATGAAATTGGACTTTTTCTTATCTTTTGTGAAAATGATTCTAAATCAAAAACACTCCTAAAAACAGAATCTCAATTTGAATTAATAGATTTTTTAATTGCGAAAAACAAAGAGTTCAAAGGAATTACTACTTTTGAAAAGGAGAAATAATCGATGGCAGATTTATGTTAAATATTTATAAAATAATATTTTTTGTAACTTAGGAACTTTGTAACTTTACAGCCTAAAAAAATAAATTATGTTTGGAATTGGAGGAGGCGAAATAGTTTTTATCATGTTTATTGTTCTATTGCTTTTTGGTGCTGATAAAGTTCCTGAAATGGCTCGCGGAATGGGAAAAATGATGGCACAATTGAAAAACGCTACAAACGATATAAAAAACGAAATTCAAAAAGGAGTTGAAGACAATGGTTTTGATCAGAAATCGTTAAATGATTTAACAAGTAGTATTACCTCGGAAATTAATAAAGCAAAAAGTAATTTGCTGGGAGAAACATCTGCTTTTAGTGGTATTTCAAGTACTTTTGCAACAGAAATAAGCAAAGCTAAAAGTGATATTTTAAGCGAAACATCAGCAGTTGCTGAAGTTTCAAATGCAACAACAACAACAATTGAAACGGAAAAAATAAATAACACTCCATTAGCCGAAACAACACCTAAAACTGAAAAAGTTAAAGAAGTGATTGATGAAGTTGATGGACCAATAAAACGCCAAGGATAATGTTGGATAAAATTTTGTCTCTTGATACGCAATTGTTTATTTATTTAAACGGACTTGGATCTGAAACCTATGATGGGCTCTGGCTAATTATCACGAAACAAACTAGTTGGATTCCGTTTTTTATACTATTGTTATATTTAATTTTTAAAAAATTAGGAACAAAACAAACTTTGTATTTGCTTCTATTTGTTGCGATTTTAGTGACTTGTTCAGATCAAATTACTAACTTGTTTAAATACGGATTTCAAAGATTAAGACCTTGTAGTGATCCAGCAATAAATACCAAAATCAGAATTATACAATCAAGCGCCACATTTAGTTTTTTCTCTGGTCATGCGGCAAATACAATGGCAGTTGCCACTTTTTTATACCTTACTCTAAAAAGGTATTTCAAATATCTTAGACTCCTGTTTTTATGGCCTTTAATCTTTGCCTATAGCCGAATATATTTAGGATTGCATTATCCGTCAGATATAATCTGTGGGTATTTATGCGGATTAACATTGGGTTTTTTAATGTTCAAATTATATCCAATTGTCCAAAAAAGGTATTTTTCAGTATAATTTTTAGAAGCTATTTCCTGCTGTACGCTATATCTTTTCCTGGCTAAAGAAGCCAGAAAAAGGATGCCGCTTCCATCAGGGCTAGGGCATTTGCTTTCAATCTACAAAACTCTGCTCACGGTTAATCCATCTCGGATTGGCAATAAAACAGTTTCAATCCTCGGATCATTCTTCAATAATAGATTGTATTCTAGCAGGATTTTTGTGCTTAAATCATTCTTTTTTAACGGTTCGAGAACTTTTCCACTCCATAAAACATTGTCCGAAAGTATAATTCCACCCTTATTCATTTTTGGAACAATTAGTTCAAAATAGTTAATGTAATTTTCCTTATCGGCATCAATAAAAACCAAATCAAATTTCATTTCCAGCTTTGGAATAATATCAATTGCTTCACCAAGATGTTGCATAATCTGATTTCCCCATGGCGATTTATCGAAATATTTTCGCTGAAAATCGACCAGTTCTTCTTTGATATCAATGGTGTGGAGTTGCCCATTTTCCTTTATTCCTTCGCATAAGCATAATGCCGAATAACCAGTATAAGTTCCGATTTCGAGAATATTCACAGGGCGAATCAATTTAGCAAGCATGCTCAAAACCCGACCTTGAAAATGACCGCTCAACATTCGCGGCAGTAAAATTTTCTGATACGTTTCTTTATCTAAAGCGGCGAGTAATTCGGGCTCCTTTTCGGAATGTTGCTCGATGTAATCTTCTAATTCTTGGGAAATAAAGTGCATTATTTTAATTTTTGACAAAGTTATCAAATTATCAATTCAACAATTCAACAAATAGTCATTAAATTTGCAGCATGCAAACTGATAAAAAAGACATACGAGCCTTATCCAAAGATCAATTACGTGATTTTTTTATTGCCAATGGTGATAAAGCCTTTCGAGGGAATCAGGTTTATGAATGGTTGTGGAGCAAAGGCGCACACAGTTTTGATGATATGACGAATGTGGCAAAATCTACTCGGAATATGCTCGAAGAATACTTTGTTATTAATCATATTAAAGTGGATACGATGCAGCGCAGTGAAGATGGAACGGTAAAAAATGCTGTTCGTTTGCACGATGGTTTGGTGGTAGAAAGCGTTTTGATTCCCACAAATACTCGAACAACAGCTTGTGTTTCTAGCCAAGTAGGTTGTAGTTTAGATTGTAATTTTTGCGCAACAGCGCGATTAAAAAGAATGCGAAATTTAGAGCCTGGCGAAATTTACGATCAGGTAATTGCTATAGACCGGGAAAGTAAATTGTATTACAACCGCCCTTTGTCAAACATCGTTTTTATGGGAATGGGAGAACCGCTCATGAATTACGGTAATGTTTTGAAAGCTATCGAAATGATAACTTCAAACGAAGGTTTGGGAATGTCGCCAAAACGAATTACGGTTTCGACTTCGGGTGTGCCAAAAATGATTAAAAAACTAGCTGATGATGAAGTTAAATTTAACTTGGCTGTTTCTTTGCATTCCGCAATTGATGAAATCCGTTCGAGAATTATGCCATTCAGCGAAAATTTCCCTTTGGCAGATTTAAGAGAATCATTAGAATATTGGTACAGAAAAACTAAAAGTAAAATTTCCTTTGAATATGTGGTTTGGAAAGGGATAAATGATAACAAAGCTTCTGTTGATGCTTTGGTGAAATTTTGCAAATATGTTCCATGCAAAGTCAACTTAATTGAATATAATCCCATAGATGACGGAGAATTTCAACAAGCTTCTGAAGAAAGTATAAATGCTTATATAAAAGCGCTTGAATCTAGCGGTATTGTTGTAAAAGTTCGCCGAAGTCGGGGCAAAGATATTGATGCGGCTTGCGGTCAATTGGCAAATAAAGAAGTATAAAAAAGGAGTTCAATTTGAACTCCTTTTTTGTTTTTAATTGAATTTAAAGTTTCTTATTTATCCAAAGTAATTGAAGTCGCTACGCCTCCATCTATAGACAATGTAGCTAAATTATTGCAATCACCATTTCCATAATCAATTGTTGCAATGTGAGTGTTTTTCGAAAGTTTTAATATCCCCGATACAGGAAAAGGCATAGGAACAGTTAGTAAACTACAAGAAGTCATATGAATTAACGGAGTTGATGTTTCTATTAAAGAAGTAAATATAGAACCATTAGGATGTGTTGTAGTGAAGTTGCCGTATGTTGAAAAAATATCGTCAGTCGGGCTTGTGCGGGTTGAAAATCCTGCAATCATTTCTCTTGTTTTACTTCCGTTACGAGTGTAAACTCCTAGACTTGTAGTTAGTTTCATGTCGGTCATGGTCAATGTAGTTTTAGGATGTAAATCTACTCCTGTGCCAATCATTTCTCTTAACCAAGTTGTTGTCCCTTCTAGTTTGTTACCATTGATGGAGAAATTATTATAAGTAATTGTCATTGTTTTAGGAAATGTAGTTCCTATGGTACGGGTTAGAATAATTTGTCCTAATAAATCATGACCTCTAAATTTGCAACTTGTAGTTCCTGATCCAAAAGTAATTGTCCATTTTCTGATTAAACTCGTAGATCCTAAATCGCTAAAAGTTACGCAGGTAGGTAATATTGACAGATAATTTAGGGTGTTGGTTTTTCCAGTTTGTGAAACTTGAGCAAGTTTACCCGTTGCCGATCCTTCGGTAACTTCATATTGATCATCAGCAATAACCGAAACATCGTCTACTGCATTGTCTACTTTTTGTGTTGCAACAACATCGGCACTTGTTACCGCGGTCTGCGAATTTGCAGAATTTGAATCTTTTGCGCAACTTGTAATCACAAGCATACTCAGAATCATTACAAATGATAAGAATTTTGTTTTCATAATATATTGTTTTTAGGTTCTGATGTTTGACAAATAAATTTATAAAAGGTTTAATGTCTGATTATTATTTAAAATAATAATAATTCATCTTCTTCACAATTGGCTTCTTTATTTTATTTGAAAATAGTATATTTGAAATCTAAATGAATATTACTTCTCAAATAAAACAGCCTATTTTTCACGAGATGGAACTTTTCGAAAAAAAGTTCTATGAATCG
Source organism: Flavobacteriaceae bacterium (assembly GCA_947373225.1). Lineage (GTDB taxonomy): Bacteria > Bacteroidota > Bacteroidia > Flavobacteriales > Flavobacteriaceae > Flavobacterium. Next base: position 48,380 of record CANBWX010000007.1, read on the forward strand.
ATGACTTCAAAAGTGGCTTTACTAAATAGAATCACTTATTATATCGTTAATAGAAAAGGAAAACAAATGCGACCGATGTTTGTTTTTCTAACTGCTAAAATGATTTCTAAGGGGATCGTAAACGAAAGAACCTACCGGGGAGCTTGTGTTATTGAGCTGATTCATACCGCAACTTTAGTCCATGATGATGTGGTAGATGACAGCAACCGCCGAAGAGGATTTTTCTCTATAAATGCACTTTGGAAAAATAAAATTGCAGTTCTTGTTGGTGATTATTTACTCTCAAAAGGATTGTTGCTTTCTATTGATAATGGTGATTTCGATTTATTGCGAATTATTTCGGTAGCCGTTCGAGAAATGAGCGAAGGGGAATTGTTGCAAATAGAAAAAGCTAGAAGACTTGATATTACTGAGGATGTTTATTATGAAATTATCCGAAAAAAGACAGCTACACTTATTGCTGCTTGTTGCGCTTTAGGAGCAAAATCGGTAATTGAAGATGAGGTTCAGGTTGAGAATATGCGAAAATTTGGCGAACTAATCGGGATGGCCTTTCAAATCAAAGATGATTTATTCGATTATAGTGAAGAAGCCATTGGCAAGCCAACAGGAATCGACATCAAGGAACAAAAAATGACTTTACCATTAATTCATGTTTTGAATAATTGTACTTCAAAAGAAAAATCATGGGTGATTAATTCTATAAAAAACCACAACAAAGACAAAAAGCGAGTGAAAGAAGTTATTGCCTTTGTAAAAAATAACCACGGTTTGTCTTACGCCGAACAAAAAATGGAAGAATTCCAGCAGGAAGCACTTTTACTTTTAGATAATTATCCAAAATCAGAGTTTAAAGACGCCCTGATTTTGATGGTAAATTATGTAATTGAAAGAAAAAAATAACTACTGATTTTCTTCAAGTAAAGGAAAAAATATTTTTATAGTTGTACCCACGTTTTTTTGTGATATTATACTAAAAACTCCTTTTGATTTTTTTATGAAAGTTTTACTCATAAAAAGGCCTAAACCTAAGCCTTGTTGTTCTTCTTTGTCTCTATTAAATTGCTTGTATACGTTAATTTCTTTTAGTTCTTCTTCGCTAAATCCATTTCCAAAATCTTGAATTATGATTTCATAGAATTCTGAATTAAATTTTTTTCCAGAAACAATGATTTTTTTGTTTTTTTTTGAGAATTTTAGGGCATTATCCAATAACTCAAAAAGAATAAAATGTAAGTATTTGTTTTGAATTTTAATATTAGATTCCTCAATATTAGAATAGATTCTTTTGGCTTGCGTTTTGTCTAAATCAGTAATTTCATCCTTGATCTTAGAAAAAACAGTTGCTATTTCGGAATTTGAGTTTTCTAAAAATTCAAGGTTGTTATTTTTTAGATTTTGATAAAGAATAGAGTTTTTTAATGTTCTGTCCAATCGTTTTCCAGAGGTTTTTATTGTGTGATAGAAAAAATCAATTTCATTTTCTTTAAGGTTTTGTCTGGGATTCATTAAAAGATTAATAGATCCTAATATTCCATAAAGAGGCGTGTTGATTTCATGTAAATAATAACTGCTTTCACTAGGGTTAATAGAATTATTTTTATTTTTTATTTCTTCAAATCTTTCGATTTTCGATTGAATAATTTTTATTAAAGTTTCTATTTTAAAGGGTTTTGTTAGGAAAAGATCGGCACCATTTAAAAGGCATTTTTCCATTTCATTTCCGTCATTTTTTGCTGTTAAAAAAACAAATGGAATTTGATTCAAAAATTCTGTTTCTTTAATAATTTCATGAAAAGAATGACCATTCATTACCGGCATCATTATGTCGCTTATGATTAAGTCTGGAGTCCAGTGGTCTAATATTTCTAATGCTTTTTGACCATTTTCTGCGCTTTTCACATCATAATTATGGTAAATAAGTATATCTGTAATTGTATCTCTTAAATTTAATTCATCCTCAACGAGGAGTATTTTGTTTTTTTTCATAAGGTAAAATCCTTTTTTTTGCTTTTAATAGCTGTTTCTTCATTAGGATTCTTTAAAAAAAATATTTTTTACTCTTCAAGACTTAGCCATAACTTAAAATAAATTAGTGTTTTATGATATAAAAAATAAGTAAATAATATATTTTATGTTTTGGAATCCCAATTCAATATTTATATTTTTTTAGGTTTACTTCCGTCAATACTTATATTCTCCAATGAATCATTAATATTGTTTGTTAATTCTAACAAGTATATTTAGTTTTTAAAATCTAGGGTTCAGTTTTATAAATTTATAACCATCATAAATTTAAGCTTTTTTTTAAAGATTGACTGTTGTTAAAATCTTAAATAATTGTTTTTTTTGTATTTTTAT
>CANBWX010000008.1 GCA_947373225.1 Flavobacteriaceae bacterium
CCGCCAAAACCTTGAATAGCACCATCAAAACGACGACAACCAGCATTATAAGCGGCATCAATCTTCTCGAACCATTTGTCGGGTGTAGTGTGTAAATGAGCGCCAAATTCAATTTTAGGATATTTTGGAATTAAATTTGAAAACAAATGACGTATTGCTTCTGGCGTAGAACTGCCGACTGTATCCGAAAGGGAAAGAATTTTTGCCCCCATTGTAGAAAGTTTTTCCGTCCACTCGCCCACTATTTCTTCGTTCCAAGGATCGCCATACGGGTTTCCGAAACCCATAGAAAGATAAGCCACAACTTCCTTATTAGTCTTATCTGCAATTTCCAGAATTTCCTCCAAAGTCACCAATGATTCAGCAATAGTTTTATGGGTATTTCGCATTTGAAAATTCTCTGAAATCGAAAATGGAAATCCTAAATATTGAATGGGTTGATGTTCCGAAGCTGCGATTGCGCCTTGAGTATTGGCAATTATAGCGAGTAATTTACTTTTTGTTTGCGATAAATCGAGTTGTGCCAAAACGGCAGCGGTGTCTTGCATTTGCGGAATTGCTTTTGGCGAAACAAAACTTCCAAAATCAATGGTGTCAAAACCTACTCGCAATAAGGATTGAATGTAAGCAACTTTACTTTCGGTAGGAATAAATTCCTTTATTCCTTGCATCGCATCACGCGGACATTCGATAATTTTGATTGCTTCCATAGAAGACCAAATGTAAGAAAGTTTAAAGTTTAAATTCTTAAAGTTTCTCTAAAATCTTTTTGTTAATAGCCTTTACCAATGCAGGTCCTTCATATATAAAACCAGTATAAATTTGGATTAAACTGGCACCAGCCTCTAGTTTTTCTATGGCATCTTCGGCAGAATTTATTCCGCCAACTCCAATAATAGGGAACGCTTTATTACTTTTTTCGGACAGAAAACGAATCACTTCGGTAGAACGATTTTTCATTGGTTTTCCAGACATTCCGCCAGTTTCTACCTTATTTTCAGAGGTTAATCCTTCACGCGATAATGTTGTATTTGTGGCAATAACTCCAGCAATTTTGGTTTCTACAACAATATCAATAATATCGAGTAATTGTGTATCAGTCAAATCTGGAGCAATTTTTAGCAAGATTGGTTTTGGTTTTGACTTAGCCAAATTCGCATTTTGAAGCGTTTGCAATAGTTTTGTCAACGGCTCTTTTTCCTGTAATTCTCTTAGATTTGGTGTGTTTGGCGAACTCACATTCACTACAAAATAATCAACATAATTATATAAAACATCAAAACAAATTTCGTAATCTATAATAGCATTTTCATTTGGAGTTAATTTGTTTTTCCCAATGTTTCCGCCAATTAGGACTCCATTATTTTTTTTGAGTTTTTCAACTGCTTTTAAAACTCCTTTATTATTAAAACCCATTCGGTTAATAATAGCTTTATCTTCTTTTAAACGAAACAAGCGTTTCTTCGGATTACCATCTTGACCTTTTGGCGTAAGCGTTCCTATTTCTATAAATCCGAAACCAAAATTAGACAATTCCTTATATAATGTAGCATCTTTATCGAAACCAGCTGCTAGTCCAACAGGATTTTTAAATTTTAATCCGAAGACTTCGGTTTCTAATCGCTTATCATTTACTCCATATATAGTTCTAAAAAGGAATGAAAATCCAGGGATTTTGGATACAATTCGAATTAATGAAAAGGTGAAATAATGAACTTTTTCTGGGTCGAAGTAAAAAAGTATTGGGCGAATAATCTGTTTGTACATAATAGAAGTGATAATTGGTATGCAAAAGTAAAATTATCTATTTGATTTAGTAAAATTTTTAGGAAATATATTCGAAAAATCATTCAAACTCATTAGAAAACGTTTTAGTACGATTATGAATTATTAGCAAAAATTAATTTTTTACTAACAATAAATCAATATCTAAAATCCCGAAACTTAAAAAAGAGACAATTTCGTGTTATTTAATAACAATTTGACTTTTAAGTAATTACAAAACAACACAAAAATGTCCCTTTTCAAAATAACAATATTTTCAAAATAATAAATAAGCAATTAAAATGTTAAAATAACAACTATTTAATAATAAATATGATTAATAAATGAAAAATATTAAGAATATGACAATTATCAGGTTAACTCATAACTTATAGAAATATCTTTGTCAAAGAAAAATACCTCAAAAGGAATTGAAATAAATTCAGACATAAATTTCAATAAAAAAAACAAAATTCAATTACTAATTAAAAGCAAAAGCAATGTCTAAAACACAATTATCAAAATATTACATAGGACTTTTTATAAGTATTATGTTTTTTACTGTTAGCAGCCTAAACGCTCAAAATGCAATTATTGTTCAACAAAGTTCTGTCATTAATGTTCATGGAACATCAAATGTTCATGATTGGGACATGAAACCAAATAAAATTAATGGTGAATTAGGGCTTAGCAGTTCAAAACAAATAAACTCCTTGCTAGTAAAAATCGAAGTTAAAGCATTAAAAAGCGGGAATGGTATTATGGATGGTAAAACATACGATGCCTTCGAATACAAAAAAAATCCAAATATTGTTTTTCAACTTATAGAAGCTTCTTCAGTAAAATTAAGTGACCAAGATGCAGAAGTAACGTTAACTGGGAATTTGACAATGGCTGGTCAAACGAAAAGAGTCAGTTTTAAAAGCATTTGCAAAATCACAAAAACAGGAGATTATCAATTAAAAGGTAGTGTTTCTATAAAAATGTCAGATTATGGAATGAAAGCTCCAACGGCTTTTTTGGGAACTATGAAAACTGGCGATGCAGTAACTATCAAATTTGATGCAACTTTTAAATCATAAATAATAATCAATAAACTAAACATAATAAACAACTAATTTAATACTCAAACTATGAAAACATTTTTTAAAGTATCACTAATTTTAGTAGCCTTTTGCTTCAGTAGTAATATACAGGCACAGACTACTTTTGGACACATCCAAAACCAAATATCAAGAGGAAAAGACGGTATTAACCAATTTGACGTAAAAAAAGACAGTGTCAAATTTACAGGACTTAGCATCGATTTAGGCGGAGCTTTCAATATGGATTACCAAGCAATAAATTCGTTCAATGGTCAACCTTCAACTTTTGCTCTACCTTCAAAAATTGTTGGATATCGATTAATGGATACGGAAAATAATTTTGTCCTTCCTGCAGCTGACATGTCTATTGGAGCCCAATTGTTTGATGGCGTAAGAGTAAATCTAGATCTTTATTTAGCTTCAAGACACCACAATGACACGTATGCAAGAGGTGGATATTTACAAATAGACAAGTTAGACTTCATCAAGAAAGACTTCCTTGCAGATGTTATGAAATACACTACAATTAAAATTGGACAAATGGAGAATAACTACGGTGATGCTCACTTTAGAAGTTCTGATAATGGTAGCACAATTAAAAATGCTTTTGTTGGAAACAACATTATGAATTCATTTACTACCGATATGGGTATGGAAATATATTACAACAGAAGCGGATGGGTAAGTATGTTAGGTGCTACAAATGGAAATTTGAATCAAAGTACGCAACAAGTTGTTTATCCTACTGGAACTCCAAATCCAAATACATCAGTTAGTCCTACAATCTTAGCTAAATTTGGATATGACAAACAAATCGATAAAGATTTGAGAGTTAGAATTACAGGTTCTTACTACCATAATGCAAACTTAGGTAACTCAAACTTATATTCTTCTTCTAGATCTGGATTTGGCTGGTGGGGCGTATTGAACAATAATGCTTATACTAATAACGGTGTTCCAGTTGCAACCAGTTACAATGTAAATTCTACACCAGAAGCAACATTTAACCCTGGGTTCAAAAACTGGGCTACTTCACTTATGTTTAACCCATTTGTAAAATACAAAGGTCTTGAATTATTTGGAACTATCGAATTAGCTTCAGGAGGAGACAAAGCCGGTTTTAACAATAAACGTACTGCTAACCAATATGCTGGAGACGTTATTTACAGATTTGGAAAAACAGAACAATTCTTTATAGCAGCGAAATACAATACGGTATCTGGAAAACAAATTAATTCAGATGCTAAAGAAGTCACTGTAAATAGAGTTGAATCAAGCATTGGTTGGTTTATGACTAAAAACATTTTAGCAAAATTAGATTATGTTAGTCAAGACTATAAAAATTACACACAATTTATAGGAAACGTACCTACCGGAATTGCAAATAACTTTTATGGTGGTAATTTCAAAGGTTTAGTATTTGAAGCTACAATCAGTTTCTAATTTATTTATTTTGATTTAGTTTTTTTTTAACCGGCAAGCGTAATTCTTGCCGGTTTACAATTTTTAGGGATTTATAATAAAAAATTTATGTTATGAAAAAAATTATTGGCTTACTGGTATTCTACTTCATAATTACACCATCCATAAATGCACAGAATTTATTTTCTGCTGAACTACAAAAAAATAGTTCCCTAACTATTAGCGGTTCAACTAATCTTTTGTCTTTTAAAATATATCAAAAAGGTGAAAAACTATCAAGAAACAAGTTAACCGTAGCAACAACTCAATCACAAAACAAACTATTTTTAAGCCAAAATCAACTTTCGGTTGTGGTAAAAAATTTCGATTCTAATAATTGCATGGCTTTAAAAGATTTTTTAAAAATGCTAAAGTCAGACACATATCCTACTTTACAAGTTCAAATAAATTATTTTGATTTACAGCCTATCTCCGAAAAAGGACAAACTCACACAGGAAATGCTCTAGTAAGCATAACCATAACTGGAATAACCAAACATTATACCATTCCAATATCTTTGAGTAATAATGGTGATATATTTACCGTAAATGGAAACAAGAAATTAAGCATTCACGATTTTGGACTTACCCCAGAAAATAAAATGATGGGGCTAATAAAAGTTAGCGAATGGATAAATATAGATTTCAACATGATTTGCAAAATTTATGAAGATAAAGATGTCGCTAAGCTCTAGGCTTTCATAAAATAAATATTCCTTACAAAAGTTTTTCATCTAATAAATGAAGAACTTTTTTTATTTGATAATTACTTCCTATTTATACCTAAAAATTTACCATACGATTTTGCTATCTTTGCAAAAAAAAAACATCATGTCAAACATATATTTAGGCTTTCATTTTACGATTGAACCAAAAGAACTTGGTTCAGAAATATTAATTGCCGAATTAGGAGAACTTCCTTTCGAAAGCTTTATTGACAGTGATTTTGGAATTGTTGCTTACATTCAAAAAGACCTTTGGGCGGATGGTATTCTGGATGATTTATTCATCTTGAAATCTCCCGAATTTACCATTTCTTACAAGATGGAAGAAATAGACCAAGTCAATTGGAATGAAGAATGGGAAAAGAATTTTGAGCCAATTGATGTGGAAGGGAATTGCCATGTTCGCGCTCCTTTTCACCCAAAAACGGCTGCCGAATTTGATATTGTAATCGAACCAAAAATGAGTTTTGGAACCGGTCATCACGAAACCACACACATGATGATTCAGCATTTATTAGAAATGGATGTTACCAGATTGAAAACCTTAGATATGGGTTGCGGAACTGCAATTTTAGCCATTCTTGCCGAAATGAAAGGCGCTCAACCTATTGACGCAATTGACATTGATAACTGGTGTTATTTGAATTCTATCGAAAATGCCGAACGCAATAATTGCAAGCATATCACCGTTTATGAAGGCGAAGCAGCTTTATTAAAAGACAAAAAATATGATTTGGTTATTGCCAATATCAATAGAAATATTTTGTTAAATGATATGCAGAGTTACGTAGATTGTCTAAACCCAAAAGGAACACTGCTTTTAAGTGGTTTTTATGAAGAAGACATTCCTTTTATCGATGCGTCTTGCACCGAAAAAGGTTTAACTTATGTTAAAAAATTTGAAAGAAACAACTGGGTTTCATTAAAATACGTAAATTAGTAGTAGAAAAAACATAAAATAGACCCCCACTATATTTTTATTTAAAACCTAAAAATTATCTAAAAATGAGTACTAAAGAAAAAGTAAGAGAAAAACTCAATCTAAAAGAAGCAACATCAATAAACAACGAAATCATTGTTTATAACGACGATGTAAACACTTTTGACCACGTAATAGACACTCTAATTCGGGTTTGTGAGCATACACCCGAACAAGCAGAACAATGTTCCTTGATCGTTCATTACAACGGAAAATGCACCGTAAAAACCGGTATTTTAGAAAAATTAAAACCTCAATGCACTCAATTACTTGAGGCAGGAATAAGTGCCGAAATAATATAGATTTCCAAGTTTTTAGAATAACATAGATTTTCAAAATTATGGAGGAATATGGTAAAATTTTAGTAATTGCAATGCCCCTTTTTTTATTGTTAATAGCAATAGAAAAAATATATGGTCATTATAAAGGAAATGATACCGCTCCATTTATGGATACCGTTTCGAGCGTGAGTTCAGGAATGACAAATTCAGTAAAAGATGTTTTAGGAATTAGTGTTTCCTTACTTTCCTATGGCTGGCTAGTTTCTAAAATAGCTATTTTCCATCTTGAAGCTTCTATTTGGGCCTACTTGATTGCTTTTGTAATTATCGATTTTTATGGTTACTGGACGCATCGATTGGCACACCAAATCAATTTTTTATGGAACCAACATGTGGTTCACCACAGTAGCGAAGAATTTAATTTAGCTTGCGCCTTACGCCAACCTATTTCTGGTTTTGTAAAATTATTTACTTTCATATTAATTCCAGCAGCACTACTTGGTGTTCCAGCAACAGTAATTGCTGTAACACTTCCCATTCAGCTATTTTTGCAGTTTTGGTATCATACGCGGCATATCAACAAAATGGGGGTTTTAGAAAAAATTCTTGTTACACCTTCACACCATCGGGTTCATCACGCAATAAATCCTGAATATATGGACAAAAACCATTCTCAAATATTCATTATTTGGGATAAGTTATTTGGTACTTTTCAGGAAGAATTAGCCGAAGTTCCAGCCGTTTTTGGAGTTACAAGACCCGCACAAACATGGAATCCGATTCGCATTAATTTTCAACATCTTTGGTTAATGATTACCGATGCTTGGAGAGCCGAAAATTGGAAAGATAAATTTACAATTTGGTTTAAACCAACAGGCTGGCGTCCAGAAAATTTTGAAGAAAAATATCCCGTAAACAAAATCAAAAACGTTTATGATTTTGAAAAATATGGCAGCCAATATTCAAAAAAAATGGTAATTTGGGCAATAACTCAGGCAACGATAACCTTGCTATTTATTAGCTACTTATTTAACTCAGTGGCAAAAATAGGTTTACCAAATATTTTTATTTACGGTGCTTTTGTCTTCATTACCATTTACAGTTACACCGAATTAATGGATACTCGGAAATTTTCAATTTATTGGGAAACGATTCGATTTTTGTTCGGAATAGCCATTATTTCTTGGTTTGGCGATTGGTTTGGGCTGAATTCTATTTTCCCTTTTGCCAATTATATTATCATTGGTTATCTGGTTTTATCGCTATTGGTTAGCTTCTATTTCGTTAGAACCAATTTCGAAAAAGACAAAATGATTGCTGTAAATTCCTGAATTCAAAATATGAAAACCAAATTAGCCTCCAATAGTTTTATGGTTTTTAGTGCCGTTTATCTTTTGATAATCCTTTCAGGGAGAGAAGAAATTGCTTGGTTTTTGAAACCGTTTTTACTTCCGTTTTTACTATTTTTGGTTTATACTTTTGATAATTTTCCAACTAAAAAAATACTTTTGTTTGCTTTGACATTTTCTTGGTTTGGCGATGTTATTTTATTATTTTCAGAAAGTGGAAAACTATATTTCATCTTTGGATTAATCGCTTTTCTGATTTCTCATGTCATCTATATTATATTGTTTAACAAACAATTAAAACCAAATAAATTCAAATTAAGTTTCCTTTTTTTAATAGGAATCGGAGTTGTTCTACTCTATTTATTGGTGCTACTTTCGCTATTATCACCACATTTAGGCGATTTAAAACTTCCCGTAATTATCTATGCAACAGTAATTTCTACCATGCTTTTGTTTGCTTTTAAAGGAAGTTTACATTGGCAAAAACCAGCAAATAGTTACATTTTATTTGGCGCAATTATTTTTGTGAGTTCGGATAGTATTCTGGCAATCAACAAGTTTTATAGCGCTTTACCAAATGCTTCCTTTTGGATAATGCTCACTTATTTAGCCGCTCAATTCTTGATTGTATCTGGTGTTTTACTTTTAAATAAAAAAGCAGCATGATCTAAATATAGAAAATGCTGCTTTTATATTCGAAAAATTGTCTTTTAATGTGGCAATTTATCTTTTAGCAAACCATATAAAAAAGTACCAAAAAGCGCCCCGAAAAGCACCAACAACACCGGTAAAAAACCAGCTCCAAGCAAGATAAATATGGGTCCTGGACAAGAACCTACAAGCGCCCATCCTAACCCAAATAAGATTCCGCCAACCCAAAAACGAGTTGATCCCGGTTCTTTTTCCTGAATTTCTATTGGAAGTCCGTGAATATCTTTAATGTGTTTTCTTTTAATAATTTGGATTCCAACAATGCCAGTAACAATTGCAACCATAATAATTCCGTACATATGAAACGATTGAAACTGGAACATTTCATAGATTCTGTACCAAGAAACAGCTTCGGATTTTGTCAAAACAATTCCGAAAACGAATCCAACTAATAAATATTTTAATGCGTTCATAATTAGAAAATTAATGGTAAAATAAAATGAGCCATAATTAATCCGCCAATAAAAAATCCGATAACGGCTTTTAAAGATTTAATTTGAAGATTACTCAATCCCGAAATTGCGTGTCCCGAAGTACAACCGCTGGCATAACGAGTTCCAAAACCTATCAAAATTCCACCAATGGTCAATATCAAAATCATTTTTGGAGATTGAAAAACTTCATTGCCAAATAAAGCATTAGGCAATAATTTTCCGTTGGGAGCATCAATACCAAGTTGTGCTAATTGAGCAATAGTTTTCGGATTTATAGCAACATTCGAAGCAGCGCTCATAAAGTGCGAAGCAACAAAACCACCAAACATAGCACCTATAACAACCAACAAATTCCAACGTTGTGCTTTCCAATCAAAGTCGAAAAATTTTACTTGTTTTCCGATTCCTGTCATCGAACATAAAGTGCTTAAATTAGAAGACATTCCAAATGCTTTTCCGAAATAAATTAGGCAAAGCATTACCATTCCTATCAAAAACCCCGAAACATACCAAGGCCAAGTTTGAAAAATTACGTTCATAACATTTAATTTATTCTGCGAAAATAAGAATTCTAATTTTTAAATGAATAATTATTAAGGCATAATTGTTGCTTATAGTATCTATACAACTTAAATTTGTTATCGAATTAGATTAGAATTTCACGCAAGAATTTTCGAAGCAAAACAAAACAAAAAACAATTATGAAAAAAATAGTGTCTTTTATCGCTTTACTCCTCTTTGCCACTTCCTGCATAAGTACCAAATCGACTTTGAAAAATGTCAATGAAAATGCTCCTTCTCCCACTCTTGCGAACAGCAATACCTTTCTTATTTTAGAATATAGTAAAGACAAAAAATATGGTTACAACAAGGATTATCCCGTCAATATATTTTTCGGAAGTACAACCTACGAAAACTTAAATCAGCAGCGTTTTTTGAATGCTTTGGCTGGACCAAATGGTGAAAAAATAACGTATATCAAATTAGAAAGTTGCTGCCCGTTTCCAACAAAAAGAAGCGAAATGGGTGTCGGATTATTAGACGTGTATGAATTAAAATGGGAAGGACAACGAAAACCCGTAACACTATATTTGAATATATACGAAAAAGGAGTACTAATGGTTCCCGTTGGACTCACGGCGAAGAAAAATTAAATTTCAATCTTTAAATCGTAAATCATAACTATATTTGCGCTTTCAAAAACTATATTATGAACATACACAATATTCCACAAATAAAACATACAGACAGCGGTAACTTCTTCTTATTAGCTGGTCCTTGCGCCATCGAAGGCGAAGAAATGGCATTAAGAATTGCCGAAAAATTAGTTGGCATCACTGATAAGTTAGAAATCCCTTTCGTTTTCAAAGGGTCCTTCAAGAAAGCCAATCGCTCAAGAATTGACAGTTTTTCAGGAATTGGAGACGAAAAAGCCTTACGAATTCTTCGAAAAATTTCCGAAACTTTTGGTATTCCCACCGTTACCGATATTCATACGAATGAAGATGCGGTTATGGCTGCCGAATATGTTGATGTTTTACAAATACCAGCTTTCTTAGTTCGTCAAACCGATTTACTTGTGGCTGCTGCCAATACTGGAAAAGTGGTCAACCTGAAAAAAGGACAATTTATGAGTCCTGAAAGCATGAAACATGCCGTTCAAAAAATATTGGATTGCAATAACCAAAACGTGATGGTTACAGATCGCGGAACCATGTTTGGTTACCAAGACATGATTGTAGATTTTCGCGGAATTCCTACGATGCAACAATATGCAACAACAGTTCTTGATGTGACACATTCCTTGCAACAACCCAACCAGACTGTTGGTGTAACAGGCGGAAGACCTGATATGATTGAAACTATTGCCAAAGCTGGAATCGCTGTAGGTGTTGACGGAATTTTCATAGAAACCCATTTCGATCCTGCAAATGCAAAAAGCGATGGTGCAAATATGTTGCATTTAGACTATTTTGAAGCATTAATGACGAAATTAGTTGCCATTAGAAAAACAGTGAATTCTTTTTAGAACAACAACTTTTCAAATATAATTAAGAGAAGCTTTCAAAAATGAAAGCTTTTTTTTATCTCTATTCGACTTCGTTTCAATCGGCTAAATGTTAATTTTTCAAAGGATTGGATTTTAAATATTAAATAACATATTAATTGTATTAATTTTGCAAAAAAATAGAAATCAGCTATTTCAATAAAAGAAAAAAATATTCAACAAACCCTCATTAAAATTATAAACAACTAAAAATCAATACCTATCAATGAAAAAATTAATTTTATTATCAGCATTTTTCGTGATTTTTTTATCAATGAATAGCTATGCACAAGATCAAATCAAAGTACAAGAAAAATACACAGCCCATAATAAAGGAAAGTTTTTTGTTTCCTGGGGTGGTAACAGAGACATTTATTCAAAATCTACTGTGAATTTTCGTGGTGCCAATTACAATTTTACCGTTGCCAATATGGTATCTCATGACAAACCTAAAGGATGGAATATTGATTATATCAATCCTCTGGTAATGACTACACCACAAACTAATTTCAGAATGGGTTATTTTATAAGTGATCATTATAGTATTGCTGTAGGTATAGATCACATGAAATATGTGATGACACAAGATCAAACCGCAAATGTTTCGGGCTACATAGATAGTCCGCTTCCTCATGCTGCAACTTATATCAATACCCCAACCGTTATGTCTAATTCTTTTTTGATGTACGAACATACCGATGGGTTAAATTACATCAACACAGAATTTTCTAGACATGATGATTTTTCTTCAGTGTTTAAAATAAAGAATACCGATAAAATTCAAGTGAATTTAACCGAAGGTGTTGGAGTTGGTCTATTATATCCAAAAACAAATACGACTCTTTTAGGAAAACCACGTCATGATGATTTTCATGTTTCTGGTTATGGAGCTTCTGTAAAAGCAGGCTTAAATATTACTTTCTTGAAATATTTTTATATTCAAGGAGAACTTAAAGAAGGTTATATCAACATGCCCGATATTCGCACTACACAAAGTGCTGTTGATCGTGCTTCGCAACACTTTTTATTCTTTGAAAGAAGCATCGCTTTTGGTGGGATTTTCAAAATCTAAACCAAAACAGACAATTTATAGAGAAGGCTTTCAGAAACGAAAGCCTTTTTTTGGTCAAAACTTTAACGAAATATATTGTTTATTTTGTTTTATACTTAATACATTTCTACTATTTAATTAGTAATTTAGTTCAAGTAAAAAATAGCAAAATGAGCACTAAAATCGGAATTCTTTATGCCACGGTTGATGGACAAACTTTAAAAATATCTAACAAAATTAAAGCTGTTTTAATTGAAAAAGGTAACGAAGTGGAACTTTTCTCGATTGAGAATTTCGATGGAAAAGTTTCTGATTATGAAAAGTTTATTATAGGTTCCAGCATTCGATACGGAAAACACAACGCAAAAATAATAGAATTCATAAACAAGAATAAAAAGCAACTTAACAATACCAAAAACGCCTTCTTTTCGGTTAATCTTGTGGCTCGAAAACCAGAAAGAGCTTTACCTGAAACAAATCCCTATTTTATAAAATTTCTCCATGAAATTGATTGGATTCCTTTTCAATCTGCTGTGTTTGCTGGAAAACTAGATTATCAAAAATACACTTTTACAGACCGATTAATGATTCAATTGATTATGTGGATGACAAAAGGACCAACAAATTCAAAAACAAATATTGAATATACCGATTGGGATAAAGTCGACCAATTTGGAGTTTTACTCAACAATATGTAATTCAACTAGATACTCTATTCAAGTTCTATAATTAGAAATTTAGTTCATAAATCTCTCTGAAAAGCTCCTGAAAAATTGATTATATTTGCATCAAATAAAGATAAAAATGCAAAACATTATTGACCGTTTCATCAGTTACGTAATCATTGATACCGAATCCGATTCGAATTCAGAAACTACTCCAAGCACAAAAAAACAATGGGTTCTTGCCGAAAAATTGGTCGAGGAATTGAAAGCTATTGGGATGAAAGAAGTGACCATTGACGAGAATGCTTATATAATGGCAACTTTGCCTTCAAATGTTGACCATAAAGTACCAACAATTGGCTTTATTTCGCATTTTGATACCTCACCAGATTTTTCGGGAGCCAATGTAAAACCACAAATTATTCCGAATTATGATGGCGGCGATATTGTATTAAACGCCGATCAAAATATTGTTTTATCTCCAAAATATTTCAAAGATTTATTGCAATATAAAGGGCAAACTTTAATTACAACTGACGGAACGACGCTTCTAGGCGCAGATGATAAAGCTGGAATTACCGAAATTGTCACAGCAATGGAATTCTTGATAAAAAATCCAGAAATTAAACACGGAAAAATCAGAGTTGGTTTCACACCAGACGAAGAAATTGGTCGTGGTGCGCATCATTTTGACGTAATACAATTTGACGCTGATTGGGCATACACGATGGACGGAAGTCAAGTGGGAGAATTGGAATATGAAAATTTTAATGCGGCTGGCGCCAAAATAACTTTCAAAGGAAAAAGCGTGCATCCAGGTTATGCCAAAGGAAAAATGATAAATTCAATGCTTATCGCCAATACTTTTATCAATGAATTACCAAAAGGTGAAACTCCGCAAGAAACAAGAGGCTACGAAGGTTTTTTTCACGTTCATCATTTATCAGGAAGTATCGAAGAAACTGTTTTGGAACTTATAATCCGAGATCATAACAAGAAAAAATTCGAAAAACGCAAAGAATTAATTGCTAAAATAACCAAAAAAATCAACAAAAAATTTGCGAAACAATTTGGTGAGGATATTGTCATTGCCGAGGTAAAAGATCAATATTACAATATGAAAGAAAAGGTTTTACCTGTAAAACATATTGTTGATATTGCCGAAAACGCCATGAAAGAACTAGGAATAAAACCATTGATAAAACCCATTCGTGGCGGAACGGATGGATGTCAGTTATCGTATAAAGGTTTGCCTTGTCCAAATATTTTTGCTGGCGGACATAATTTTCATGGAAAATATGAATATGTTCCTGTTGAAAGTATGCAAAAGGCCGTAGAAGTAATTGTGAAAATTGCAGAGTTGACAGCCGTAAAAGAAACTAACTAGACATAAAAAAACAAACCGCAAATTCACAAATTTTATACATCAGATCAATTGATAAAATTTGCGAATTTGCGGTTATAATTTTTTAAAATCTAAAACCTAGAATTATTTTTTGTTCAATGACGCGCTCATTTCCATAGAAATTGCAGAACGTTCCATTTTTAATTTTCCAGCCATAGTTTCGATTACGACAGTTGTTTCGGATAATTCAGAAACTTTACCGTGAAGTCCACTTTTTGTGATGATTTTATCACCTACTTTCAATGCGCTTTCAAATTCTTTTTCGCTTTTTGCTCTTTTTTGTTGTGGTCTAATCATAAAGAAATAGATAACCACAAACATTAATAAAAACGGCGCAAATTGAGTTAATTGTCCCATAATTTTGATTTAATTTTTAATTTTTATTTTACATTAATCCACGACCAGCTTTTAGGATACGGTTGCTGGCTTGTAGTTCTTTTACTAAATTGTCTAAAATTCCGTTGATAAAAATACTGCTTTTTGGCGTAGAATATTCTTTAGCCAATTCTAAGTATTCATTCAAAGTAACTTTTACAGGAATCGATGGGAATTTCAGAAATTCACAAATCGCCATTTTCAGAATAATAGTGTCAATTTCGGCAATTCTATCGCTGTCCCAGTTAGGGGTTTTATCGTCATATTCTTTAGCTAGCTCTCTTTCGTTTAAGACTGTTTTTCTAAACAAATCCTTCACAAAATCCCTGTCTTCGTTGTCTTTGAATAATTTTGGAACCCTAAAATTACCTTCGTCAACTTGCTTGATAGCTTTCAGTTGTTTGATGATTTCTGTGTTTACTAAAGGAATATCATCTACCCAAGTTAACTTGTTATCTTCAAGATATTCGTATAATTTCTCGTTTGGAACAATAACATCCATAAACAAATCGACAATAAAATCTCTGTCTTCTTCGAAAGTATTGATGGCATTACTCATGTAATTTGCGTACAATTTGCTTTGCTTAATATCCTCCAAAAGAATTAAAATATAATCATCGTTTAATGTCCAGTTGTTTATTTTACGGTTTTCTAATGCAATGCTTAATGAATTATTTTCGGCAAGAATTTGAAAAATACTGTTTTTAATAAACTTTTCGTTGGGTTTGCGCTCTTGGGGAGTTGCGAGATGCTTTTGACTTGATTTATGCAAAAAAACAGTTTCTTTTTTACAAATTTCGATCAATGAGGAAAGCATTATTAGGTATAAATCCTGAATGGCATCAATACTGTAAAAAAGGAATTTTTCTTCTTTTTCTAAATCATCCGACCCATTTTGATGCATCGCATAAACGGACTGCATGACCTTAACACGAATATGTCTTCTATTTACCACCTTGTAAGAACTTTTATTAATTAGTTGGCAAAAATAAGTATTTCATTGTTTAAAATAAAATTAAAACATCAAAAATATTGTATTATCAACTAACTTTGCCTTTTCAATAAAATGAAGATTGTCATTTGGAGTACTAACAATATATTTATCGTTAAACCGTATATTTGGCATCAAAATAAATTAAAAAAAGCGTCAAACCGAATCTAATATGAAAGAATTAAGGTATTTAAATAAATATTTCATCAAATATAAATATAGCTTTTTATTGGGAATCCTCTTTACAATAATTGCCCAAATATTTTCTTTGTTTACACCAAAATTAATCAGTAAATCATTTAAGATAATAGAAAGCTTTTCTAAAGACAATACCATAACCAAATCGGTCATTCAACAAGAATTAATTTCGAATATTTTACTGATAATTGCCACAACAATTATCGCTGGATTTCTTTCGTTTTTAATGCGCCAAACCTTAATTGTAATGTCGCGTCATGTAGAGTTCGATTTGAAAAATGAAGTTTTTAGACAATACGAAAACCTTTCGCAGAATTTTTACAAACAAAACCGAACTGGTGACTTAATGAACCGTATTAGCGAAGACGTTTCTAAGGTTCGAATGTATGTGGGACCTGCGGTAATGTACTCTATAAATACATTTATTCGTTTTGCAATCGTGATTGTATTTATGTTTAACGTATCGCCACGACTTACTTTATACACTTTACTTCCATTGCCATTATTGTCGTATGCGATTTTTAAATTAAGTTCGGAGATCAATAAAAGAAGCACTATTTTTCAACAATATTTATCGAAAGTCTCTAGTTTTACCCAAGAAATATTTTCGGGAATACGAGTTATAAAAGCGTATTCATTAGAAGACCAACATCAAAAAAATCTTGAAGAATTAGCCGAGGAAAGCAAAACCAAAAGCATGAGTTTGTCAATGATTCAGTCATTATTTGGTCCTTTGATGATTGCTTTAATTGGAATTAGCAACTTGGTTGTAATCTATTTTGGTGGATTAATGTATATCGACGGAACGATAAAAAGCATTGGAACCATTGCCGAATTTATCTTATACGTTAACATGCTAACTTGGCCAGTAGCTTCATTAGGTTGGGTTTCATCAATGATTCAAGAAGCCGAAGCGTCTCAAAAAAGGATTAATGAGTTTATGAAAATTGAACCCGAAATTAAAAATAACAATCCTAATAAATCAGTTATTGAAGGTACAATCTCTTTCGAGAATGTAAGTTACACCTATGAAGACACTAATATAAAAGCTTTAGAAAACGTGACTTTTACGGTTCATAAAGGCGAAACTTTGGCCATTTTAGGCAAAACAGGTTCAGGAAAATCGACTATTATATCCCTAATTTCTCGTTTACACGATGTAACTAACGGAAAAATCACAATTGATGGAACCGCAATTAGTGCCGTTAATTTATTCGATTTACGAAACAGTATTGGAATTGTACCGCAAGATGCTTTTCTATTTTCGGACTCGATTAAAAATAATATTAAGTTTGGTAAAGAAAATGCTACCGATGAAGAAGTAATTTCGGCAACAAAAAGTGCTGAAGTTCACAATAATATTATTGATTTCAATAAGCAATACGACACCGTTTTGGGCGAAAGAGGAATCACGCTTTCTGGAGGTCAAAAACAAAGAGTTTCTATTGCAAGAGCCATAATAAAAGATCCTGCAATTTTACTTTTCGATGATTGCTTATCGGCAGTTGATACCGAAACCGAAGAAGCGATTTTGAATAACCTTCAAGTAATTTGTAAAAACAAGACTACTATAATTGTAAGCCACCGAGTTTCCTCAGCAAAAAATGCAGACAGAATCATTATTCTTGATGAAGGAAAAATCATCGAACAAGGCTCTCATAATCAATTGATAAATCAAGATGGTTATTATGCTGCCTTGTATTTGAAACAACTTTCTGAAAAAGAATTGCAATAATTGTTGTGTAATAAATTTATTTTTTAGATTTTTGGTTACTGTTTAACAAAACCCCATTGACAGTGAAGGACTATGAGAGAAAATGATATGTTAGAAAAAGAAGAGATATTTTCGAAAGTTTTACGAGCTGGAAGAAGAACTTATTTCTTTGATGTAAGAGCTACAAAAGCGGATGATTATTATATTACCATCACCGAAAGCAAGAAATTTACTGAAGCCGATGGTTCGTTTCACTTTAAGAAACACAAAATTTATTTGTACAAAGAAGATTTTTCTGCTTTTGCAGAAATATTAGAAGAAATGACTTCTTACGTTTTGAACCACAAAGGCGAAGAAGTAATTTCTGAAAGACACCAAAAAGATTTTAAAAAAGAATATGTTTCTGAAAAATCGGAAGAGGAAGAAATTCCAAAATCGTCAACATTTACTGACATAGAATTTGACGATATTTAATATTTATACAACGACCAAAAATAACTAACCAAACTAAACTGTCCGAAAGTCGAAAGATTTTTGGACTTTTTTTTAAGTTTTAAAAAAAATGAATATAAATCTTCTAATACTTCCCGGACTTGGTGATTCTGGAGCGGATCATTGGCAAAGTTATTGGTTAAAAAAATTCGATACTTCAACAAAATTAGTACAAGAAAATTGGGATGAACCAAAGTTGGAAGACTGGCTAAAAGAACTAAAAAAAGCTATTCAAAAAATAGATTCTCCTACCATTCTAGTGGCGCATAGTCTAGCAGTTTCATTGGTAATGCATTGGACTTCTACAAATAACAATCCATATATTATTGGCGCATTATTAGTTGCTCCTGCCGATGTAGATTCGCCCAAACACACACCAGAAGTAACTCGGAATTTTTCGCCAATGCCAATCAGAAAACTGACTTTCCCTTCGATTGTGGTTTGCAGTGAAAATGATCCTTTTATTGATATAAAAAGAGCAGAATATCTTGCCGAAAAATGGGGAAGCAAGTTTATAAACATTGGACAAAAAGGGCATGTAAATTCCGATTCAAACTTAGAATATTGGGAAGAAGGGCAATTGATTTTACAGCAAATAATCGACAAAATTAAAGGCTAAAAAAAACCGTCTCAAAATTAAATTTTGAAACGGTAAATTATTTATTTATCAGGATAATTACTGAATACTATTTCACATCCATTAATTCTACATCGAAAATCAAAGTAGCATTTGGTGGAATTACTCCTCCTGCTCCTGCTGGTCCGTATCCTAAATCAGATGGAATCACGAAACGGGCTTTATCACCTACTTTCAACAAAGCGATTCCTTCGTCCCAACCTTCAATAACTTGCCCTTGACCTAATCTAAATTCGATTGGTTTTTTTCTTGGATAAGAAGAATCAAAAACTTTTCCGTTTTCTAATGAACCTTCATAATGTACAGCAACTGTTTTACCGCTTTCGGCTTGTTTTCCGTCTCCTTTTTGAATGAATTGGTAACGTAAACCGCTTTCTGTTTTTTCGAAACCAGCAGCTAATTTTTCCATTTTTGCTTCTGATTCTGCTTTCAAAGCTGCAGCACGTTTCAAGCGAGCACCTTTTAAACCAACAAATGCTTCAATAGCATTCCAGTTTTTTGCTTCCTCACCCACTCTAATAATTTCAACAGATTCTAGAACATCGCCTTGAGCAATTGCATCAACTACATCTTGACCTTCAACAACATTCCCGAAAACAGTATGTTTATCATCTAACCAAGGCGTTGCAACGTGTGTGATGAAAAATTGAGATCCGTTACTTCCTGGACCTGAGTTTGCCATTGACAAAACTCCTGGTGCATCGTGACGTAAATCTGGGTGAAACTCATCATCAAATTTGTATCCTGGATCTCCAGTTCCAGTTCCTAGAGGACAACCTCCTTGAACCATAAAATCTGGAATAACTCTATGAAATTTCAATCCATCATAGAATTTTTGTCCTTGAGGTTTTACTTTATTTTCCATATTTCCTTCTGCAAGTGCTACAAAATTACCTACAGTTCCTGGAGTTAAATCGTGTGTTAGTTTTACTAAAACCGAACCTTTTGCGGTATTGAATTTAGCGTATATTCCGTTTTCCATTTTTATTGTTTTTTATTAAGTGCAAATTTAATACATAATTTACAGAAAGAATAGAGTATCATTGTATTTTTGAAATAAATCAAAAAAACATAAACTATGAATTCAATATTTGAAAAGGTTTCGAATGAAGAAATGATTGCAAGAATTAACCAACTAACTCCACAAACCAAAGCAATCTGGGGGAAAATGGAGGTAGATCAAATGCTCAAACATACTAATGAAGCAACATTAATTGCTTTTGGCGAAAACACCTTGAAAATAAATTTCATGATGCGATTGTTAGGGCGAATGATGAAGAACAAAGTTTTCAATTCTGGATTTAAAAAAAATAGTCCTACTGCACCCGAGTTTATTTTCAATGAAAGTTATGATTTTGAAGTTTCCAAAAGCAAGTTAATTGCTAATTTTAGTCGGTTTGCAAAAGGGCACGAATCTATAACAATAATAAATCACCCGTTTTGGGGAAAAATGACTTATGAAGATTGGGATAAATTAATGTGGAATCACTTGGATCATCATTTGAGACAATTTGGGGTTTAGCCCAGATAGCAGTGGAAATCCTTTTCTTTTTTCCTTTAAAAAAGAAAAGATTGCAACGAATAGCTGGAACAAGCTCCTGAAAAAAAACTTTGTACCTTTGCATTTCAAAAATCATTTTTATGCGCATTGATATTATTACCGTTTTGCCAGAATTATTACGAAGTCCGTTTGAGGCTTCGATGATGAAACGTGCCATTGACAAAGGAATTGTGGAAGTTCATTTTCATAATTTACGGGATTACACGACCAACAAACAAAAATCGGTTGACGATTATCCGTATGGTGGCGGCGCTGGAATGGTCATGAATATACAGCCTATCGACGATTGTATTACGCATTTGAAAAGCGAAAGAACCTACGACGAGATTATTTATATGTCGCCTGACGGGGAAACTTTGAACCAGAAAATGGCCAATACCATGTCGATGTATGAAAATATTATTATTCTTTGCGGGCATTATAAAGGAGTAGATCAGCGCGTTCGCGATCATTTTATTACCAAAGAAATCTCGATTGGTGATTATGTATTAAGCGGTGGCGAATTAGGCGCTTTGGTTTTATGCGATTCTTTAATCCGATTAATTCCGGGGGTTTTGAGTGATGAAACATCGGCATTAACGGATAGTTTTCAGGATAATTTACTTTCGGGACCTATATATACTAGACCTGCTGATTATAAAGGATGGAAAGTTCCTGAGATTTTGACCAGCGGAAATTTTGCCAAAATAGACAAATGGCGCGAAGATATGGCGTATGAACATACAAAAAATAGACGTCCAGATTTGTTAGAAGAAAATAATTTATAATTCGTAATTCATAATTCATAATTATTTTTTACTTTTGCACCCTCATTAGACCAACCTCTGGCGAAATCCGTGAATGTTGCTCTTTTTAAAACCATAATAAAAAAATAAAAATGGCAGATTTAATGAAATTCGTTAAAGACGAATTTGTAACAAGAAAAGATTTCCCTGTTTTCGGAGCTGGTGATACTATCACAGTTTACTACGAAATTAAAGAGGGCGAAAAAACAAGAACACAGTTTTTTAAAGGTGTTGTTATTCAAAGAAGAGGTTCAGCTAATACTGAAACTTTTACTATTCGTAAAATGTCAGGTGCAATTGGAGTTGAGCGTATCTTCCCAGTAAACTTGCCAGCTTTGCAAAAAATTGAAATCAACAAAAAAGGTCATGTACGTAGAGCTAGAATTTTCTACTTCAGAGAACTTACTGGTAAAAAAGCTAAGATTAGAGATAAAAGAAGATAGTCAGCTATTTCTTTACTACAAAACTCCCAATTTATTTGGGAGTTTTTTTTTGATAAAAATGATACAATTTCATACAGAAAAACTACATGTCATTTTTCGTTAAATACTTTTTATTTTAAATTTCGACAAAAATGAGCACTTCCCATAAATAATTCTTTTTTAGCAAATTAAAAACCTCTAATTTCATAATTTTTTAAACTAAATCAGGATGTTTTCCATTTTACGAAATCGTTTTTATTACATTTGCAGCAAAATAAATATTAAAACAATTTTTATTAAAAATGTCTACGAAATCCAAAATTTTTTACACGCTTACTGACGAGGCGCCTTTATTAGCCACTTATTCGTTTTTACCAATTGTTCAAGCATTTACAGCAACTTCCAATATCGAAATTGAAACCAGAGATATTTCTCTTGCTTCAAGAATCCTATCTAACTTTCCAGAGTTTTTGAAAGAAGACCAAAAAGTAGGTGATTCGTTATTAGAACTAGGACAATTAGCTACAACTCCTGAGGCAAACATTATCAAATTACCTAATGTTTCAGCATCAGTTCCACAATTAAAATTAGCAATTGCAGAATTACAATCTCACGGTTATGCAGTTCCCAATTTCCCTGAAGAGCCTAAAAATGATGAAGAAAAAGTAATAAAGACAAAATATTCAAAAGTTTTAGGGTCTGCTGTAAATCCTGTTTTGCGTGAAGGAAATTCAGATCGTAGAGCTCCAAAAGCAGTTAAAAATTATGCCAAAGCAAACCCCCATTCAATGGGAGCTTGGTCATCCGAATCTAAAACTCAAGTAGCCTCAATGGAAGCAGGTGATTTTTACGGAAGTGAAAAATCAATCACCCTTGCCGATGCTACTGATGTAAAAATAGAATTTGTTGGCAAAGACGGTACAACAACTGTTTTGAAAGCGAGTACACCACTAAAAGCGGGTGAAATAATTGATAGTTCAGTTATGAACCTAAATGCTTTGAAAAGTTTTGTTGCCAAAACAATCAAAGAAGCAAAAGAACAAAACGTATTACTTTCGGTTCACCTGAAAGCTACAATGATGAAAGTTTCGGATCCAATTATTTTTGGAGCTATTGTAGAAGTTTATTTTGCCGCAGTTTTCGAAAAATATGCAGCTTTATTTACTGAATTAGGTGTTGATACAAGAAATGGTCTTGGTGATGTTTATGCAAAAATTGCAGGAAATCCAAAACAAGCCGAAGTGGAAGCAGCCATAAACCAAGCAATTGAAAATGGTCCAGCATTGGCAATGGTAAATTCAGAAAAAGGAATTACCAATTTACAAGTTCCATCGGATGTAATTGTTGATGCTTCTATGCCAGCAATGATCCGTACATCTGGACAAATGTATAACAAGGAAGGAAAAAGAGAAGATACAATTGCAATCATCCCAGACAGATGTTATGCAGGAGTTTATACCGCCACCATTGATTTTTGCAAAAAACATGGTGCTTTCGACCCAAAAACAATGGGAAGTGTACCAAACGTAGGTTTGATGGCGCAACAAGCGGAAGAATACGGATCTCATGACAAAACTTTCCAAATTAAAGGAGACGGAGTTGTTCGTGTTGTTGATACTAATGGAAACGTTTTAATGGAACAAGCTGTTGAATCTAAAGACATTTTCAGAATGTGTCAAGCAAAAGATGCTCCAATTCAAGACTGGGTAAAACTAGCTGTAAACAGAGCACGTTTGTCTAATACTCCAGCTATTTTTTGGTTAGACGAAAACAGAGCACACGATAGAGCATTGATTGAAAAAGTGACTAAATATTTAAAAGATTACGATACAACTGGTTTAGATATTCGAATATTAAATCTTGTTGATGCTACTAATTTTACATTAGAAAGAATCATCAAAGGATTAGATACTATTTCTGTAACAGGAAATGTATTGCGTGATTATTTAACCGATTTATTCCCAATTTTAGAAGTGGGAACATCAGCTAAAATGCTTTCTATCGTTCCGTTGATGAATGGTGGAGGTTTGTTTGAAACTGGTGCTGGTGGATCAGCCCCAAAACACGTTGAGCAGTTCACAGAAGAAGGCTATTTACGTTGGGATTCTCTTGGTGAATTCCTTGCATTAGGCGCTTCATTAGAACATTTAGGACAAACACTAAACAATACAAAAGCACTAATTTTAGCTGAAACTCTTGACGCAGCTACCGAAAAATTCTTAGCAAACGATAAATCACCAGCACGTAAAATTGGAGAAATCGACAACCGTGGATCTCATTTTTACTTGGCTATGTATTGGGCAGAAGCTTTGGCAGCACAAGATAAAGACGCCACTTTGAAAGCTATCTTCGCTCCTATTGCTACTGAGTTTTTAGCAAATGAAGCAAAAATCAATGCAGAGTTAATTGGAGCGCAGGGAAAACCACAAAACATTGGTGGACATTACCAACCCAATCCAGAATCTACAAGTAAAGCAATGCGACCAAGCGAAACTTTCAATGCTATTTTAGCAAAAATCGCTTAAAAAATTTGATGTAAATTTAATACTACTTATAAGAGACGACCGGAAACAGTCGTCTTTTTTATTGGAATAAAATAGTCAACTTAATATAAGTAAGTTTTTTATATTTGTCTATTGCAAAATTTGCGTTGAAAAAAAATAATTAATTTAATACTCAAAACTATGGCACGAGTAAGCACGTATCTCAATTTTTCTCGAAATACCGAGGAAGCTTTTAATTATTACAAATCCATTTTTGGTGGTGAATTTGGCGGAATGGGAATCTCACGTTTTGGTGATATTCCTCAACAAGAAGATATGCCTAAAATGGCAGAAGAAGACAAAAATTTAGTTATGCACATAGAATTAGAAATTCTTGGCGGGCACGTTTTAATGGCTTCGGATGCACCCGAATCGATGGGACATAAAGTGATTATTGGAAATAATTTTCATATAGCTATTGCTCCTGATACTAAAGCCGAAACTACAAAATTATTCAACGCTTTATCTGCCGGTGGAATTGTAACAATGGAATTACAAGATATGTTTTGGGGTGCTTTTTACGGAAGTTGTACCGATAAATTTGGTGTCAATTGGATGTTTAATTGCGAAGAAAAAAATTAAAATAATGAAAAACAACCTTTACCCTTGCTTATGGTTTGATGGAAATGCCAAAGCAGCCGCAGAATTTTATTGTTCAGTTTTCAATCATTCGAAAATAATAAGTGACAACCCAATGGTAGTGCGCTTTGAAATAGAAGGTCAATCGATTATGGGCTTAAATGGCGGACCAATGTTTAAAATAAACCCTTCTATTTCTCTTTTTGTGACTTGCGAAACCAATGAAGAAATTGATACCATTTGGAACAAACTCATCGATGATGGAAGTGTCATGATGCCATTAGACAAGTATCCTTGGAGCAAAAAATATGGCTGGGTTAAAGATAAATTTGGGATGACTTGGCAATTAATGCTTGGAGAATTGTATGATGGTGGACAAAAAATAATTCCTAATTTTCTATTTTCAGGAAAACAATTTGGTAAAGCACAAGAAGCAATGAATCATTATGCTTCAATTTTTCCAGATTCGAAAATTCATCATTTAGAAATATATAAAGAAGGAGAACCTCAACCAGCTGGGCATTTAAAATTTGGACATTTTGATTTACAAAACGAGTTTTTTTCGGCAATGGATGGACCTGGCGGAGAAGAACTTCAATTTAGCGAAGGCTTTTCTTTAGTTGTAGAATGCGAAACACAAGAAGAAATTGATCATTATTGGGACAAACTAACCGAAGGCGGAAGCGAATCTCAATGTGGCTGGCTAAAAGATAAATTTGGCGTTTCTTGGCAAATTGTACCTACAGTTTTAGCCCAATTAATGTCGGATCGTGAAAAATCTCCAAGAGTATTGCAAGCTTTTTTGAAAATGAAAAAATTTGATATTGAAACTCTTTTAAATGCTTAAAAGTAATTTCTATGAAGACAACTTTTAATACTGTTGACGAATATATTTCTAGACAATCTGCAGAAGTTCAAATTCTATTGGAACAAATAAGGCAAACCATAAAACAAGCAGCTCCCGAAGCGGAAGAGGTAATTAGCTATCAAATGCCCGCTTATAAATTTCATGGAATACTAGTTTATTTTGCTGCTTTCAAAAATCATATTGGTTTTTATGCTACGCCAAACGGACATGCTGAATTTAAAGAAGCACTTTCGGCTTACAAACAAGGAAAAGGTTCTGTTCAATTTCCTATAGACAAACCTATACCTTTGGATTTAATAACTGAAATCGTGAAATTTAGAGCAAGTGAAAATCGGCTGAAAGCGAAATAAAAGATCATTTTTTATAAAAAAAGCATTTCATTATACCTAAAACGAAGTCTTTCTTATATTTATACCACTTTAACACTTGTTGACTACGTTTTTAGATTAAAATAAACGAAATTTGCAATCCAACTTTTTAGCAATGAATTCAAAGAAAATTGTCCTCTTATTCCTTATTTTATTTTCTAGCTTTCAATCTTTTTCTCAAGAAAAATTTACGCTTAGCGGAACTATCACAGATGCTAATAGCAACGAAACCTTAATTGGTGTAAATGTTACATTTCCCGAATTAAAAACAGGCGTAATAACCAATGAATACGGGTTTTATTCTATTACAATTCCAAAAGGAATTTATAAAATTCAAATGACTACGGTGGGATATCGAACCATTGAAGAAACGATAAATTTGAATAAAAACTCAAAAATCAATTACAGACTTAGCAGCAATGAAACTGTGTTACAAGAAGTTGTAGTCTTAGACACTAAAAATGCAGCGGTGATTCGAAAACCCGAAATGAGTGTCAATAAACTTTCGATTTCTACAATCAAAAAAATGCCTGTTGTTCTAGGAGAAGTCGATGTTTTAAAATCTATTTTATTACTTCCTGGTGTTACCAATGCAGGCGAAGGCGCTTCAGGTTTTAATGTACGTGGCGGTGGTGCCGATCAAAATTTGATTCTTTTAGATGAAGCAACAATCTTTAATTCATCCCACGTATTTGGTCTGTTTTCGGTATTTAATCCCGATGCGATCAAAGATTTAAAATTATACAAAGGTGGTATTCCTGCTCGTTTTGGCGGAAGAGTTTCCTCTGTTTTGGATGTTTACCAAAAAGACGGAAGCAGCAAAGATTTTCACGTTAATGGCGGAATTGGATTAATTTCGAGTCGGATTCTAGTTGAAGGACCTATCGAAAAAGACAAAGGTTCTTTTCTTATTGCCGCAAGAAGATCTTATGCTGATTTGTTCTTGAAATTTTCACAAAAGATGAAAAATGATGCTGCCTTCTTTTATGATTTGAACACCAAATTAAGTTACAAACTTACTCCAAACAACAATTTATTTGTATCGGGGTATTTTGGTCGAGATGTTTTTTCTCTAAATAAAAGTTTTACTAATACTTACGGAAACTCTACTTTGAACCTAAGATGGAATCATTTGTTTTCCGACAAGTTATTTTCGAATTTATCGCTCATTTACAGTGATTATTATTATGGTTTAAATCTTGATTTTGTTGGTTTCAAATGGGATTCTGGCATCAAGAATTACAACCTTAAATATACTTTTAAAAGTTATATTTCAGATAAATTCAAATTGGATTATGGATTAAATGCCATTTATTATGATTTTAATCCTGGAACCATAAATCCTTCGAACTTGACTTCGGGAATCAACTTTCAACAATTAGACAAAAAATACGCTTTCGAACCCGCTTTATACATCAGCGCAGAACAAGATGTTTCGAAAAAAATAACCCTCTCTTATGGTTTGCGATACAGCTTATTTTACCGTCTTGGACAATCTACTGTAAATATTTATGCTAATAATAATCCCGTTCTTTTTGATCCTCAACTGCAGATTTATGAAAAGGCAACTCCTATTGGGACAAAATTCTATAGTAACAACCAAGTCATTCAAAGTTATAATAATCTCGAGCCTCGATTTTCTGCCGGATACCAACTTAATGATAATGAATCTTTTAAGACAAGTTATAATCGAATGGTGCAGTATTTACAATTAATTTCGAACACCTCATCGCCAACACCTTTGGATGTTTGGACACCAAGTGATAATTATATAAAACCACAAATTGCTGATCAAGTAGCCTTTGGATATTTCCGAAATTTCAAAGACAATCTGTATTCGCTTGAAGTTGAAACTTATTACAAAAAAGTAAAAAACAGATTGGATTATATTGATGGCGCTAATTTAGTTGCCAATAATGCTATCGAACAAGTCATTTTAAACGGGCAAATGAGATCCTATGGATTAGAAATTATGCTTCGGAAAAATGAAGGTCGATTTAATGGTTGGATTTCCTATACTTTATCAAAATCACAACAACAAACACCGGGAAGAACAGCTGGTGAAACAGGAATTAACAACGGAAATTGGTATAATTCTGTTTATGATAAAGTACATAATATTGCCGTTACAGGTTCTTATAATCTAAACAAAAAATGGTCTTTTGGTTCTAATTTTATCTTTCAAACCGGGCAACCGGTAACTTATCCGAACGGTCAATATCAATATCTAGGAATATCCGTTCCTAGTTATGGTTTGAGAAATGAAAACCGACTCCCAGCCTATCACCACTTAGACGTTTCAGCAACTTTGACACCTCACAAAAATGACAAACGAAATTGGAAAAGCGAATGGGTTTTTAGTATTTATAATCTCTATGGTCGTAAAAATGCCGCATCAATCAATTTCAAACAAAACATAGATACTGGAGAAAATGAAGCCGTAAGAACCTCCATTTTTGGCATGGTTCCAGCTGTGAGTTATAATTTTAAATTTTAAGCAAGATGAAAAAAATACAACTCTTTTTCGTAATCCTAATTGCCATTTTATTGAACAGTTGTGAGGATGTTATCAAAGTAAATTTGAATACTGCTCCTCCAAAACTAGTTATAGAAGCTGCAATAAACTGGCAAAAAGGCACTTTAGGAAATGACCAAACTATAAAATTAACTACAACTACCGACTATTATAGCAATACAATTCCAACCGTTTCTGGAGCAACGGTATTTATCACAAATAGTTCTAATACTATTTTTAATTTTGTCGAAAAACCAAAAACAGGTCAATATATTTGCGGCAATTTTATACCCGTAAAAAACCAAACCTATGTATTGACAGTTATCAGTAATGGTCAAACCTATACCGCTACCGAAACTTTAAAATCTGTCGCTCCAATTACTAAAATTGTACAAAACGACCAAGGCGGATTAACGGGAAACAATATAGAAATCAAAGCTTTTTTTAATGATCCTGCTTCCGAAGACAATTTTTACCTTTTCAAATATGTATATTCAAATCAGGTCAAATCGAATTATTATGTAGATAAAGACACCTTTTTTCAAGGAAACGAATTCTTTAGTCTTTCCAGAAATAAAGATTTAAAATCTGGTGATAAAGTAGAAATAAGCCATTACGGAATTTCTGAAGCATACTTCAATTATATGAGCATTCTAGTAAGTATTGCTGGCAGCAACAATGGCAGCCCTTTTCAATCTCCACCAGCAACAGTAAGAGGTAATATTATAAACAACACTAATTTCGATAATTATGCCCTTGGTTATTTCTCGGTTAGCGAAGTTGATACTCAAAATTATGTGGTTCAATAAGGAGCATACAATCAATTACAAATTGAAAATTACGAATTATGAATCACTATATTTGCAATCATAATTAGTAATTCATAATCTACTATGTCCTCACACCACATCGTTCGCGACGACCAAGAACCCGCATTAATAATAGCAAACGGCGCTTCCTGCAGCATAGAATTATTAGGGCAATTATTAGAATGGTCACCGCTGGTAATCGTACTCGACTCGGCAATGGAACGCGTTTTGGAATTAAACATAAAAGTCGATGTTTTATTGGGCGATTTCGATCGTGGTTTCGACCCCAATTATTACAAAGAAAAACAATATCCGCTAGAAATTGTTCACACGCCAGATCAAAACAAAACCGATCTAGAAAAGGCTTTCGATTATCTAATAGAAAGAAAAATTCCCGCCGTAAACGTAGTTTGGGCAACCGGAAAACGCGCCGATCATACCATAACCAATATCACAAATATCACTCGATACCGTGATTTATTGAAAATTGTAGTTTTAGACGACCATTCGAAAGTTTTTTTATTACCAAAAAAATTCGAAAAATGGTATCCAGCAAATACACCTATTTCCCTGATTCCCATTGGCAATGTAACCGGAATTCATTCTAAAAACTTGTTTTATCCTTTAGAAAACGACACTTTATCCATCGGTTATAGAACAGGAAGCAGCAATCATGTAAAAGAAGATGGTTTGGTCACTATAGAACATAATGAGGGCGATTTGTTGATGATGGAGTGTTGGGATTAAATAATTGCAGATTTTTAAATCCAAATAAATCAGCAATCTACGTTTTATCGATACCAAATCTGAAATCTGAAATCGTTAATCATCATTCAAAAATCAATTTCATTCATGTTTCGTTTTTTACAACTATCTTTGCACCGAAATGGAAAAAATAAAACCAAAACCAATTACCGAAAAAACCAATTTACACCCAAGAAATCAACATCGATTGGGTTATAATTTCGACGAATTAATTGCAATTAATCCTGAACTGAAACCCTTCGTTTCGGTAAACGAACATGTAATCGACTCGAGCGTCAGCGAACAGGCGAAGCAAACTATAGATTTCAGTAATCCGCAAGCTGTAAAAGCACTTAATAAATCATTATTAATGGCTAATTACGACATTCAAAATTGGGATATTCCAGAAAATTATCTTTGTCCGCCCATTCCTGGTCGCGTAGATTATATTCATTACATCGCAGATTTATTGGCTTTAAGCAATAATGGAATTATTCCCGAAGGCGAAAACGTGCAAGTTTTAGACACTGGTATTGGCGCCAATTGTATTTATCCAATATTAGGAAACTCCGTTTATGGTTGGTCATTTGTAGGAACCGAAATCGATGAAAAGGCCATTCAAAACTGTAAGACAATAATTGAAGACAATCCGCAATTAATGGACTTCATCAGTTTGCAATTGCAAACCGAATCCCGTTATATTTTCAAAAATATAATTACGCCCGAAGATCATTTTTCGCTTACAATGTGCAATCCTCCGTTTCATAATTCCAAGGAAGAAGCTACAAAAGCATCGATTCGTAAAGTAAATAACTTAGAAAACACAAGAACCAAAAATCCAGTCTTAAATTTTGGCGGTCAAAATGCCGAATTATGGTGCGATGGTGGCGAATTAGGTTTCATTACTGAAATGATTTTTGAAAGTGCCAAATATCCTATGCAATGTTTATGGTTTACGACTTTGGTATCCAAAAAAGAAAATTTATCCAGTTTATACAAAACCTTGAACAAAGTAAATGTTGTCGAAGTAAAAACGATTGATATGGCTCAAGGCCAAAAAACAAGCCGCATCTTGGCTTGGACTTTTCAATCCGAAGCACAACAAAAAGCTTGGAAATTTGAACTTGAAAAGACTATTTTTTAGTTACTTCTTTTTCTAATTTATTTTTTTTCTATATATTAGCTTGATAAACAACCACTACTTTTTGGTTTTAAGCCTCCAAAAAAAGGTGGATTGTAACATTTTATGGAAGTATGAATAAGCGACAAAATCAATTAATTCTTTTATGAAACAAAGTTCAATCCTATTTCTTCAGGGAGTCATTGTACTTATTGTCATTGTGGTACTAGCCATCATGATTCAATTTCCCATAACCGAGGGGAGAGCCGAAAACTTAGATCTGTTCCGCATTTACTCTGATCCGTTCATCTTGTTTGGATATGCTGCTTCTATTCCATTTTTTATTGCGCTTTATAAGACGTTTAAATTACTCGGATTTATTGGGCAAAATAAAGCATTTTCACTAGACTCGGTGACAACTTTAAGAAGTATCAGATATTGCGCAATTGTTCTGAGCATCTTCATTGCGATGGCGGGACTTTACATTAAGATATTTCATAATAAAAATGACGACCCAGCGGGTTTTCTTGCCATGTGTATAGCAACAACTTTTATGACTCTTGTAATTGCTACTGCTGTTTCAGTTTTTGAAAAAATCTTGCAAAATGGGATAGAAATAAAATCAGAGAACAAATAATTTTAGGAGCAGTAAAGAAATAACCCTTTAGAACTCGTGAGTCTTTATTTTTTTGATGCTCGATTGCATTGAGACCGATTTAGATTTAGAAACTAAAAAATAAAAACAAACCGCCATGAGAAAAGTAAAATTGCAAATACAAACGACCATAGACGGATTTGTTGCCCGACCAAATGGAGATTCGGACTGGATGACTTGGAATCCAGATGAAGAATTTATGCAGTTTATCAATTCCCTTATTGATTCTTCGGACACCATTTTGCTTGGTAGAAAAATGGCTGACGGCTTTGTGAGTCATTGGGAAAATACCGTCAGTAAAAATCCTGAAAATTTATTTGCAAAGAAAATGGTTGCTACTCCAAAAGTTGTTTTCTCCAAAACACTGAACAAATCAACTTGGAACAACACCACCTTGGCAAAAGAAAATCTTGCTGATGAAATTGCTAAATTAAAACATCAAAACGGTAAAGACATACTTGTTTATGGCGGTGCCACTTTTGTTTCGTCACTAATAGAAGAAGGACTCATTGATGAATATCATCTTATTATAAATCCAGTAGCTATAGGCGACGGCATGTCAATTTTTAAATCCTTAAACAGAACGCAGCAATTTTCACCCATAGAATCTAAGCTTTATCCCGGTGGCAAAATTGTTTTGAGTTACAAAATAAATAAGGATTAATAGAACAATAAATCAAAGGAAAAGAAACGAACTTCACAAAGTCTCCGACTTTGAGGAGCGAAAGTTTTAAGTTTTTCTAAACTTATTTTTATTGAATTCCTTTGTAACTTTGCATTTCTGAAAAGCAATAAATGAAATTCCAAGTTGTATCTGATTATCTGCCAAAAGGCGACCAACCACAAGCCATAGAAAAATTATCTCGAGGCATTGAGGCTGGTGAACGCTATCAAACTTTACTAGGTGTTACCGGCTCCGGAAAGACTTTTACGGTTGCTAATGTAATTCAGGAAGTGCAAAAACCAACCTTGATTTTGGCACATAATAAAACTTTGGCGGCGCAATTGTATTCGGAATTCAAGCAATTTTTCCCGAATAATGCTGTTGAATATTTTGTTTCCTATTACGATTATTATCAGCCCGAAGCTTTTATGCCCGTTTCTGGCGTTTTCATCGAGAAGGATTTATCCATCAATGAGGAACTTGAAAAAATGCGTTTGAGCACTACTTCTTCCCTACTTTCGGGACGAAGAGATATTATTGTTGTTGCGTCGGTTTCCTGTATTTACGGTATTGGAAATCCTGTAGAATTTCAGAAAAACGTGATTGCCATTGAGAAAAACCAAGTTATTTCCCGTACCAAATTATTACATAGTTTGGTTCAAAGTTTATATTCCAGGACCGAAGCGGATTTTAATCCTGGAAATTTCAGAATAAAAGGCGACACGCTCGAAGTATATCCGAGTTATGCCGATGATGGGTATCGAATTCATTTTTTTGGTGATGAAATTGAAGAAATTGAAGCTTTCGATGTGAAGACTTCAAAAGTTATTGAAAGACATGAACAACTCACGATTTATCCGGCAAATATGTTTGTTACTTCGCCCGATGTTTTGCAAAATGCAATTTGGGAAATCCAACAAGATTTGGTAAAACAAGTCGATTATTTCAAGGAAACTGGAAAACATCTCGAAGCAAAAAGATTGGAAGAACGCACCAATTTCGATTTAGAAATGATTCGAGAATTGGGTTATTGCTCCGGAATCGAAAATTATTCGCGTTATCTCGACGGAAGACTGGCAGGCACAAGACCGTTTTGTTTATTGGATTATTTTCCAAAAGATTTCTTGATGGTCGTTGACGAAAGTCACGTTACGCTTTCGCAAGTTCACGCTATGTATGGCGGCGATAGAAGCCGAAAAGAAAACTTAGTAGAATATGGTTTTAGACTTCCGGCGGCGATGGACAATCGTCCATTGAAATTTGAGGAATTTGAAGCGATGCAAAACCAAGTTATTTATGTTTCGGCAACGCCTGCCGATTATGAATTACAAAAATGCGACGGTGTTTATGTAGAACAAGTAATTCGACCAACTGGATTATTGGATCCTGTTATAGAAATTCGTCCAAGTTTGAATCAAATTGATGATTTGATAGAAGAAATTCAATCACGAGCTGAAATTGATGAACGCGTTTTGGTCACCACATTGACTAAAAGAATGGCAGAAGAATTGGCAAAATACTTGGACAAAGTAGGTATTCGTTGCCGTTATATTCATTCGGATGTAGATACTTTGGAACGCATCGAAATCATGCAGGATTTGCGAAAAGGAATATTCGATGTTTTAATTGGCGTCAATTTATTGCGCGAAGGATTAGATTTACCCGAAGTTTCTTTGGTTGCCATTCTCGATGCCGATAAAGAAGGTTTTCTTCGAAGTCATCGTTCGCTTACTCAAACCATTGGTCGTGCAGCGAGAAATCTCAATGGAAAAGCGATAATGTATGCCGATAAAATTACAGCAAGTATGCAAAAAACTATTGACGAAACCAATTATCGTAGAACCAAACAAATTAATTTTAATACCAACAACAACCAAGTTCCACAAGCATTAAACAAAAAAATAGAAAGTGCCTTTACCAAAAATCCTTTGGTAGATTATGAGTTAGGTTACTCAACTTCTATGGCTGCTGAGCCAATTACAGAATACCTTTCGAAACCAGAAATTGAAAAACGAATTCGTGAAAAACGAAAATCGATGGAGAAAGCTGCCAAAGATTTAGATTTTATGCAAGCAGCAAAATTGCGTGATGATATTAAAGCTTTGCAAGAATTATTAGCTTAGTTAAATTAGTTTTACAAAAAATGGATTAGATATAATTTGATTTTTTGAAACTTCTTCCTGATATAATTGCTTTGAATTAATTTTAAATTAACAGTAGTAAATTTTGAATTATAGGTATTAAAACTATTTTTTATTTTAAAATTAATTAAATTTGTTTTGTTAGAATAAAACCTTTTTTGGCCCCAAGCCCAACTACCTATTAATAAATGAATACTGAAAAGACATTGGCTCCTTTTGTCAATTGGTTTGCAATTAGACCAAGAACCTCTGGGTATTTGTTATCTATAACACTCAGCTTATTCATTATTTTAATTTCTGTTCAACGTTATCATATTCTGAAAGAAGATCAAGAAAGAGAAATGAGTATTATTTTGAATGATATTCACGAAAATATTGATCAGTCTCTTAAAAATTGCCAAGTATCAATTGTTTCTCTTGCACTTACTATAAACGATGACGGTACACCTCAAAACTTTGACGATGTTGCAAAACAACTTACAGAATCCAACCCTATAATAATTCAAGTTCAATTAATTCCTGATGGTATTATCAAGTATGTCTATCCGATAAAAGGTAATGAGACCTCTCTAAATTTAAATATTTTAGACACATCTTATCTTCAGGAACAAGCTTACAAAGCTATAAAATCGAAGGCTATTTACTTTGATGGTCCGTTAAAACTAAAACAAGGCGGAATAGGTATCGTAGGCAGATTACCTGTCTATAAAAAAAATAAATTTTGGGGGTTTTCTGCCGCTGTTATAAAGTTAGAACGCTTATTAAAACTTTCAGAATCCAGTTTAAACAATAACTCAAAATATTCTTTCCAATTTTCAAATATAAACCCAGTTTCTCATAAAGAAGAATTCTATTTACCTTCGAAAATAGATGCCGATAAAACCAATTATGTATCCAAAATAATACCTAACAGTAATTGGAAAATTTACTTAATAGAAAAAAATCAAACTGATTTGTATTTTGTCATTTTATTAAGAGGTTTATTAGGAATTGTAATTGCTATACTTTTTGGTTTTTTTACAAGTAAATTATTAAGAAACCCTGAAAAACTAAGAATTTTACTAAAAGAGCAAGAGAAAAAACTGTTAACGAATGAAATGAAGTTCAAGACCGTTTTTGATCAAGCTACAGTAGGATTTGCTTTTATAGATGCTAACTCAGATAATTTCATTGAAGTCAATAACAGATACTGTACAATTTTAGGCTTTTCTCAGGAAGAAATCATAGGTGAAAACTTTGTTTTCTTTACCCATCCTGATGATATAAATGATAGCGAAATAAACTTAAAAAAACTTAAAGAAGGCATAATCAGCGAATACTCAACTGAAAAAAGATATATTTCAAAATCAGGAAAAACTATCTGGGTAAATTTAACCGTTTCTCCACTGTGGGAAAGCAATGAAAAACCGAATGTAAATATCGCTTTTATAAAAGATATTACAGAAAAAAAAGAAGCTCAAGCTCTAATTGAAAATAGTAAAACCCGTTTTAAATCCCTTATTGATACTATTGACGGTATTGTTTGGGAATACAATCTTGAAACCATGACTCCTTCTTTTATTAGCAAAAAAGTAGAAAGCATATTAGGTTACACTGTAAAAGAATGGAAATCAAGTACTACTTTTTGGGAAGACCATATTCATCCAGATGATTTAACATTTGTATTAGAACTAAGCGATTCAGCAACAAAACAACGCAAAAATATTGATTATGAATACCGAATGATTACCAAAAGCGGTAAAGTCATTTGGATAAGAGATATTGTTAATTTTGTTTATGTAAATGATAAAACTGAAATTTCTAGAGGTATTATGATTGACATTACCAAAATGAAAGAAGCTCAGAAAAACCTAAATAATTCTTTCCATTTGGTCACAGAGCAAAACAAAAGACTGTTGAATTTTTCTTATATTGTTTCGCATAATTTAAGATCTCATACTAGTAATATTGAGTCTATAATTTCATTAATCGAATCTGCAGAATCAGAAGAAGAAAGAGATCAAATGATGCAATTATTAAAATCAGTTTCTAATTCACTGAATGAAACAATGAGCCACCTAAACGAAGTAGTAAATATAAATACTAATATGAGTTTAGTCATAAAGTCATTAAAGTTAAATCATTACATTAGCACAACAAAAAATGCACTTTCGGAACAATTATTTTTAACAAATACTATCATTGTTACTGATATTCCTGACGATGTGAAGATTAATTATAATCAAGCCTATTTAGAAAGTATTTTATACAATATAATATCGAATGCTATCAAATATAGACATCCTGAAAAAGTACCTATTATAAATATAAAATGGTACAAAGAGCATAGCCTAGATGTTATTGAAATTTCGGATAATGGAATTGGAATTGACTTAAAGAAAAATGGAGATAAAATCTTCGGTTTGTATAAAACCTTCAGTAATAATGATGATTCAAAAGGAATTGGATTATATATTACAAAAAATCAAATTGAAGCTATGGGTGGAAATATTACCGTAGAAAGTGAACTAAATAAAGGAACAACATTTAAAATCTACATCAAATGACACAAAAAAATATATGGGTAGTTGATGACGATCCAATTTACCAAATAATAATAAATAAAATCATTCGAAAATCAAATGCGTTTTCGAATAGTTCATCATTCATAAACGGAAAGGATGCATTAAATGCACTAAAAATGTCGATGACCGATAATAATTCATTGCCCGATATTATACTCTTAGATATTAATATGCCTGTTATGGATGGATGGGAATTTATGGAAGAAATGAAAAACATAAAATTAGAAATTAACAAACAAATAATCACTTATATAGTAAGTTCATCTATCGCAATAG
This sequence comes from Flavobacteriaceae bacterium, assembly GCA_947373225.1. GTDB lineage: Bacteria > Bacteroidota > Bacteroidia > Flavobacteriales > Flavobacteriaceae > Flavobacterium. The sequence continues at coordinate 36,979 of CANBWX010000008.1, forward strand.
AAGACAAGGACAAATCAAAAACCTTTAAAGATATTGTAGGTTATATTTCTAAACCTGTCACCGCAGATGATATAGTATTAATTGCATCGAATGAATAAAACCATAAGCAATCACTTAAAATAAACTAATTTTTTCTTCGTAAGCATTCATCTAATTCATAATTTTAGCTAAAATTATGAATTAAATCAGATAATACAACATCAAACAATGATTCGAAGACTCGCATTACTAATTACACTTTTTTTTACAATCGCAAAAACATTTTCTCAACAAAGTACAGCCACAAAACAGGTTTCTACTTTTATGATTGAAGCTCCGCAACTGAAAGCAACAAAGAAAATTTGGATTTATTTGCCAAAGAATTACACCACTTCCAAAAAGAGATATCCTGTTATTTATATGCACGATGCCCAAAATCTTTTCGATGCCAAAACTTCTTTTGTTGGCGAATGGAATATAGATGAAAAATTAGATAGTCTCAACGCACAAGTGATTGTCATTGGGATCGAACACGGAAATGAGAAAAGAATTGACGAACTTACACCCTACAAAAACGCAAAATACGGAGGAGGAAATGCCGATAATTATCTGGATTTTATTGTAAAAACGCTAAAACCCGAAATTGACAAAAAATACAGAACCAAAACTAACACTAAAAATACTGGCATCATTGGAAGTTCCCTTGGCGGATTAGTTTCCTATTATGCCATTTTGAAATATCCAATGGTTTTTGGAAGAGCAGGAGTTTTTTCTCCTTCTTTTTGGATTAATCCCGAGATTTACACACTCATGGAAAATACTCCAAAATTAAAAGCAAAAATATATTTCCTATGTGGCGACAATGAAGGTGAAGGCATGGTTTCGGATTTGAATAAAATGGATCTATTGATTGCCGATAAACGCTGCGATTGTACTAATATGACAAAAACCAAAATCATCAAAGGTGGACAACATAACGAAAAATTATGGCGAGATGGTTTTGTAAAAGCGTATATTTGGCTTTTCTAATTGGTTTTGGGAATGAGGTAATGGGTACTATAGCATTTTAAACCCATAACCCAAGACCCAAGACCCTAAACCTAATAAAATGACAAACAACGATATACTAAAAAAACTGCGCGTCGCCTTGATGTTAAGAGACGATCAAATAGTTGAAATACTGGAATTGGTAGATTTTAGAATTTCAAAATCAGAATTAGGAGCCTTTTTCCGTGCCGAAGACCATGAAAATTATGTAGAATGTGGCGACCAAGTGTTGCGTAATTTCTTGAACGGATTAGTCATTCACCTTCGTGGAACTAAGGAAAATCCAAAAAACCCAACTGCCGTTTTGGCAAAACATAAAGCTCAGATTCCTGTAAAAGAAGGCGCTCCAGAAAGAGCTGAATTCAAAGCGAAACCAAAAGACGAAGAAAGAGCTAGAGGCGATCAAAAACCGGGACAATCTAGTTCGGCTCCAAAAAAGAAACCTTTCAAAAAACCAGCTCCAAAAGTTCAAGTGGTAGAGAAAGTGAAATACAATTTCGGAAAGAATAAAAAATAGTAGTAGAGACGCACAGGTAGAGACGCACTGCGGTGCGTCTCTACAGAAAATAATAAACCAAAAAACCTGAACTCGCGTTCAGGTTTTTTTATTTATAAAAGAGTTAGAGACGCACTGCAGTGCGTCTCTACAAAATATAATATTAAGAAAGCGCTGCTTTTACTTGATCCGCTGCTTCTTGAAATTCAACAGCCGATAAAATTGGCATTCCTGAATTGTCAATTAATTCTTTTGCAATTACTGCATTCGTTCCTTGCAAACGTACAATGATTGGCACTTTAATAGCGTCACCCATGTTTTTGTAGGCATCAACAACTCCTTGAGCAACACGATCACAACGAACGATTCCACCAAAGATATTGATTAAAATTGCTTTTACATTTGGATCTTTCAAGATGATACGGAAAGCTAATTCCACACGTTTTGCATCTGCAGTTCCTCCAACGTCCAAGAAATTCGCTGGTTCAAAACCTGCATATTTTATTAAATCCATAGTTGCCATAGCCAATCCAGCTCCATTTACCATACAACCTACAGTTCCGTCAAGATCAACGTAGTTTAATCCTGCTTCTTTTGCTTCTACTTCGATAGGATTTTCCTCACGAACGTCTCTATATTCAGCTAATTTTGGATGACGATATAAAGCATTATCATCTAAATTTACTTTGGCATCAACAGCAATGATTTTATTATCCGAAGTTTTTAAAACTGGGTTAATTTCAAACATTGAAGCATCAGAACCTATATATGCATTATATAAAGCAGTTACAAACTGAGTCATTTCTTTGAAAGCATTACCAGAAAGACCTAAATTAAAGGCGATTCTTCTTGCTTGAAAACCTTGTAAACCTACAGAAGGATCAATTTCTTCAGTAAAGATTAAATGTGGAGTGTGTTCAGCCACTTCTTCGATATCCATTCCACCTTCGGTAGAATACATAATCATATTGATACCTTTACCTCTATTTAATAAAACAGACATATAAAATTCTGAAGTTTCACTTTCTCCAGGATAATAAACATCTTCGGCAACCAAAACTTTGTGAACTTTTTTACCTTCAGCAGAAGTTTGCGGAGTAACCAATTGCATTCCGATAATTTGCTCTGCTATTTCTTCAACTTGTTGAAGGTTTTTAGCAAGCTTAACCCCTCCTCCTTTTCCGCGTCCACCTGCGTGAACTTGGGCTTTTATAACATGCCATCCGGTTCCGGTTTCGGCAGTTAATTGTTTTGCAGCAGCAACTGCTTCTTGTGGGTTGTTTGCCACATAACCACGTTGCACTTTTACGCCATAACTGGCTAATATTTCTTTTCCTTGGTATTCGTGTATATCCATAATGAAGTTTTTGACAAATCCCAAAATTTATTTCTGAGATAATGTGGCACAAAAATACTAAATTCAACTTATAATTAAAATCTTTTTTAATAATAAAACAAGAAATAACGTTCATAAAAAAATATTTATTTCCCACCTCAATAAATCCGCTAAATTATTAAGATAATAATGAATATAAATTTACTATATCGATTGAAAAAAACAATCCAAAGTTAGAATGCCAGTAATTAAATCCTAAATATTATGTTTTAATGCTAAACAAATTATCGATTTGTCAATAGGATTCTATAAGAATGAATTAATTGCTATTAATTATATGATTTTCTGTTATTCTAACAAAAATCGAACTATCTGTCTATTTAAAATCCATTATATTCAATGAAATCTTTATTTTTGCATAAAAATTATTAAGAATGAAAGTTAAAGAACAAGGCCTTTATTTGCCCGAATTTGAACACGACAACTGTGGCGCAGGATTTATTTGCAATTTGAATGGAATCAAATCAAATGACATCATTCATAAAGCACTAGATATTTTAATAAAATTAGAGCACCGAGGCGCTGTAAGTGCTGATGGAAGAACTGGAGATGGTGCTGGAATATTATTTGATATTCCACATGATTTTTTTAAAAAAGTATGTGATTTCGAAATTCCTGAACCAAGAGAGTACGCAGTAGGTATGGTTTTTATGCCAAAAAGCGAAAATCAAACTACTTTTTGTAAAACTACTTTTGAAGATTATATCCGCAATCAAAATCTTGAAATCCTAGGATGGAGAGATGTTCCTGTTGACGCTTCTAATTTAGGACAAATTGCTGGCGAAAAAGAACCAACCGTAAAACAAATATTTGTTGGAAAAAACGGATTGGAAATTACAGAACAACAATTCAACGCTAAATTATTCGCTGCTAGAAAAATGGCAGAACACACAATTAGAAATTCAAGAATTTCTGAAAGTCATATGTTCTATTTTTCAAGTTGTTCTACAACTACCATAATATATAAAGGACTGTTAATGCCGGAAGACATTAGCCGTTATTATACTGATTTGCTAGATACTGACTTGGTTACCAGACTAGCTTTGGTTCATCAACGATTTTCTACCAATACTTTCCCTTCATGGGAATTAGCGCAACCTTTCCGTTTTATGTGTCATAATGGCGAAATTAATACACTACGTGGAAACGTAAGTCGTATGCGTGCTCGTGAAGAATTGATGAAAAGTGATGTTTTTGGTGACGATATTAAAAAATTGTTTCCAATTATATTAGAAGGAAAATCAGATTCAGCTTCTATGGATATGGTTGTCGAATTATTATTGATGACCGGACGTTCTTTGCCAGAAGTAATGATGATGGTAGTTCCAGAGGCTTGGGAAAGACATCAATCTATGTCAGAAAACAAAAAAGCGTTTTATGAATACAATGCTTGTATCATGGAGCCTTGGGATGGACCAGCTTCTATTCCGTTTACAGATGGAAACGTAATTGGTGCTTTGTTAGACCGAAACGGATTGAGACCTTCTCGTTATACACTTACAAAAGATGGTTTTGTGATTATGTCATCAGAAATTGGTGTTCTTGACATTAAACCAGAAAATGTAGTTCAACATGGGCGTTTAGAACCAGGAAAAATGTTCCTTGTAGACATGAACGAAGGACGTATTATTGAAGACGAAGAGATCAAAAACTTAGTAGTTAGCAAACATCCTTACAAAAAATGGTTAGATGAGAATATGCTTCATTTGGCACAAATCCCTTATACTGATAATGTTATTCCTGTTGAAACTGTAGATTTCGAAACACGTCAACGCTTGTTTGGTTATTCTATAGAGGATTTAAAAACGATAATAGATCCAATGGCTTCAAGTGGTTACGAAGCAATTAGCTCTATGGGTAATGATACTCCGTTAGCCGTTTTATCCGATCAACCTCAATTATTATACAACTATTTCAAACAGTTATTTGCTCAGGTTACGAATCCTCCATTAGATGGTATTCGTGAAGAAATCATAACCGACATTAGTTTAGCAGTTGGTGGTGATTACAATATTTTTGATGTTGTTCCAAAACATTGCAAGAAACTAAAAATCCAAAATCCAGTTATATCCAAAGAGGACTTAGATAAAATAAGGAACATTGACCATCCTGATTTTAAATCAGTAACTATTTCTACTTTATATGAAATAGAAAAAGGAGTTAATGGATTAGAAAGAGCATTAGAAAAATGTATTAATGCTACTTTCAAAGCAGTTAACGAAGGTTGTAATATTGTCATCCTTTCCGATAGAGGTGTTAGCGAAAAAATGGCGCCAATCCCAATGTTACTGGCTTGTTCTTATATCCATCATTCACTTAATGCGTTAAAAGTTCGTTCGAAATTCGGAATCATAATCGAATCAGCCGAACCACGTGAACCACATCATTTTGCATTATTATTTGGTTACGGAGCCAGTGCAATTAATCCTTATATGGTAAACGAAATCATTCGCGAACAAGTGGATAATGGTTTTATCACCAATGTAAATGCTGATTATGCAATCAAAAATTACAATAAAGCAATTGCAAAAGGGATTTTGAAAATTATGAATAAAATTGGTATCTCTACTTTACATTCTTATAGAGGTGCACAAATTTTTGAAATTTTAGGATTAAATAAAACATTCTCTACCAAATATTTCCCAAATACACCTTCTAGAATCGAAGGAATTGGTTTGATGGAAGTTGAAAAGGAAGTTAAAAAACGATACCAAAAAGCATTCCCAAATTCAAAAGTCGCTAGTTTATTACCTTTAGAAATCGGAGGAATTTACAGATGGAGAAGAAACGGTGAAAAACACATGTTCAACCCAACCACTATTGCAAAATTGCAACAAGCGGTTCGATTAAACAGCCCAGAAAGTTATAAGGAATACTCAGATATGGTGAATAACCAAAGTGAAAACCTAATGACTATCAGAGGTTTGTTCGAATTTAATAATTTAGATCCAATTTCTATTGACGAAGTGGAACCTTGGACAGAAATTGTAAAAAGATTCAAAACCGGAGCTATGTCTTATGGTTCTATCAGCTTAGAAGCGCATGAAAACTTGGCAATTGCCATGAATAGAATTGGTGGAAAAAGTAATTCTGGAGAAGGTGGAGAAGATCCAAAACGTTTCCAAAAAGACTTAAATGGTGATTCTAGAAATAGCGCCATCAAACAAGTTGCTTCAGGAAGATTTGGTGTTTCGATCAACTATTTGACGAATGCAAAAGAGATTCAGATAAAAATGGCTCAAGGTGCAAAACCTGGAGAAGGTGGACAATTACCTGGCGAAAAAGTATTGCCTTGGATTGCAAAAGTTAGAAATTCAACTCCATATGTTGGACTTATTTCTCCTCCGCCACACCACGATATTTATTCGATTGAAGATTTATCACAATTGATTTTCGATTTGAAAAATGCCAATCGTGAAGCTAGAATTAACGTTAAGTTAGTTTCTGAAGTAGGTGTTGGAACAATTGCAGCGGGTGTTGCCAAAGCAAAAGCCGATGTGATTTTGATTTCAGGTTACGATGGAGGAACAGGGGCTGCGCCGCTAACTTCTTTACAACATACAGGTATTCCATGGGAACTTGGTTTAGCCGAAGCACAACAAACATTAATATTGAATGACCTAAGAAGTCGTGTAGTTTTAGAATGTGATGGTCAGTTAAAAACAGGTCGTGACGTAGCTATTGCTGCCTTACTTGGAGCAGAAGAATTTGGTTTTGCAACAGCACCATTAGTAGCTTCAGGGTGTATCATGATGAGAGCTTGTCACTTGAATACTTGCCCAGTGGGTATAGCTACACAAGATCCTGAATTGAGAAAAAATTTCAAAGGAACACCAGAACACGTAATCAACTTCATGTATTTTATTGCTGAAGAGTTGAGACAAATTATGGCACAACTTGGCTTTAGAACATTGAAAGAAATGGTAGGACAATCTCAAAAATTGAATGTCAACAAAGCTATCAAACATTATAAAGCAAGTGGATTAGATTTATCTACCATCCTTTACAAACCAGAAAAAGCAAATTTTGTACCAAATCACAATACAACAGCTCAAGATCACGCTTTAGAACATGTTTTGGATTTTGATATTATAAAAGCAGCGATTCCTTCTATTTATAGAAAAGAAAGAACTAGAGTTACTTTCAATATCAAAAATACAGATCGTTCTGTTGGAGCCATTTTGAGTAACGAAATTTCGAAAATATACGGAGCTCAAGGTTTACCAGAAGACACCATTCTTGTTGACTTTACAGGTTCTGCGGGACAAAGTTTTGGTGCTTTTGCAACCAATGGATTGTCATTCAAAATTCACGGAAACTGTAATGACTATTTAGGAAAAGGACTTTCTGGCGGAAAATTAATCATCAAGGTTCCTCCTACTGCTACTTTCAAACCAGAAGACAATATCATCGTTGGTAACGTTGCTCTTTATGGTGCAATAACTGGTGAAGCTTATATAAATGGAATTGCTGGAGAACGTTTTGCGGTTAGAAATTCTGGTGCAACTGCTGTTGTCGAAGGAATTGGAGATCACGGTTGCGAATACATGACTGGTGGAACTGTAGTTGTTCTTGGTAAAACAGGAAGAAACTTTGCTGCAGGTATGAGCGGTGGAATTGCTTATGTTTTTGATGAGAAAAAACAATTCAAAAACGGTTTATGTAACATGGAAATGATCGAATTTGAACCTTTGGAAGAAGAGGATATAACAAACTTAAGACGTTTGATTAAAAATCATTCTATGTACACCAATAGTCCATTGGCAAAAAGACTCCTTGAAGACTGGGAAAACCAACAAAAGCATTTTATCAAAGTAATGCCAACAGATTACAAAAAGGCATTAGTGAGACTAGCTAAAGAAAATGAATTAGAAGAACTAATAGCACAATAGTTATGGGCAAGATAGGTGGATTTAAAGAATTTAATAGAGCTGACGAAAGTAATGCAGTTGTCATGGAACGAGTTGTTCATTACAACGAATTTACAATTCCGTTAGCCAAAGATAAAATTAAAGAACAAGGTTCAAGATGTATGGATTGTGGTATTCCTTTTTGCCACAGTGCCTGTCCGTTAGGAAATTTAATTCCTGATTTTAATGACATGGTACATCAAGAAGAATGGCAAAGTGCCTTAGAAATTTTGCAATCAACAAATAACTTTCCTGAGTTTACAGGTCGTTTATGTCCAGCACCATGTGAAAAATCATGTGTTTTGGGAATCATAAAAGATCCTATTGCAATTGAAAATATTGAAAAAAATATTGTCGAAAGAGGTTTTGCCGAAGGATGGATAAAACCACAAACTCCCGAAGTAAGAACCGGAAAAACGATTGCAGTTATTGGTTCAGGCCCTGCTGGCTTAGCGGCTGCTCAACAATTAAATCGTGCAGGTCATACCGTAACCGTTTTCGAAAGAGATAACGCAATAGGTGGTTTATTACGCTACGGAATTCCAAATTTCAAATTAGAAAAAGGAATTATCGACAGACGTGTTGCCATTTTAGAAGCCGAAGGAATTGTTTTTAAAACCAATGTAAATGTTGGTGTTAATTACAGCATCGAACAATTGAACAGTTTTGATTCTATCGTATTATGCGGTGGTGCAACCGAAAGAAGAGGTTTGCCTACAAAAGGTGCCGACAGCAAAGGTGTTGTTCAGGCAATGGATTTCTTGACACAACAAACCAAAGTTTTGTACGGCGAAAAAATAGAAAACCAAGTTAAAGCAACTGGCAAAAACGTAATTGTTATTGGTGGTGGAGATACTGGTTCGGATTGTGTTGGAACATCTAACAGACACGGAGCATTATCAGTAACTAATTTCGAAATCATGCCGAAACCACCAGTTGGAAGAAGCGAAACTACTCCTTGGCCTTTTTGGCCTTTGCAATTAAAAACGTCCTCTTCACACGAAGAAGGTTGTGGAAGAAACTGGTTAATCAATACCAAAGAATTTCTTGCTAATGAAAGCGGCCAATTAGTAGGATTGAAAACTGTTGAAGTAGAATGGAAACTAAAACCAGGACAAAGACCAGAACTAATCGAAAGAGAAGGTTCAGAGAAAATTTGGCCATGTGATTTAGCTCTTTTAGCACTTGGATTTACTGGTCCAGAGAAAACATTGAGCGATCAATTAGGAATCAAAACCGACGCAAGAAGCAATTATCAAGCAACCAATTACCAAACCAATGTTCCACATATATTTACCGCTGGTGATATGCGAAGAGGACAATCGTTAATCGTTTGGGCTATTTCTGAAGGTCGTGAGGCTGCTAGAGAAGTAGATAATTATTTGATGGGTTACACTAATTTGCCAACAAAAGGTAAAGGAGACTTACCTAGCTTGTAAAAATAAATAGCATTTTACAAAGCCCTTGAAAACAATTTCAAGGGCTTTTTTTTTCCAAAACCACAACTAATGTTGTTTTTCAAACATTTTGTTATAATTTGTTAATTTTCGAAATTGCTATTGTAGGTTTCAATAAAGAGTAATAAATTTGTCAAAAATGTAATAGAAGATGCAATCAAAAGATTTAGTTCAATTAGCAGAAAAATTTGGAAGTCCATTATATGTATATGATGCCGAAAAAATCCAATCTCAATATAAAAGATTAACCAATGCTTTTTCTAAAGTAGAAAAATTGCGTATCAATTATGCAATGAAAGCATTATCAAATGTTGCCGTTCTTCAATTATTGAGAGAATGCGGTTCTTGTCTAGATGCTGTTTCTATTCAAGAAGTATTATTAGGTCTTCATGCAGGATATTCTCCAGATCAAATATTTTTCACCCCAAACGGAGTTTCTCTTGAAGAAATCGAAGAGGTTTCGGCGATGGGAGTCCAAATCAATATTGATAACTTATCCATATTAGAACAATTTGGAACCAAACATCCAAACGTACCTGTTTGTATTCGTATCAATCCGCACGTGATGGCTGGTGGAAACGCTAATATATCTGTGGGTCATATCGATAGCAAATTTGGAATTTCAGTTCATCAATTACCGCATTTAGTGCGTATTGTTGAAAACACAAAAATGAAAATTGTTGGGATCCACATGCACACAGGTTCTGATATTCTTGATATCGAAGTATTTTTGTATGCTGCAGAAATTTTGTTTGACGCAGCAAGAAACTTTAATGATCTTGAATTTTTAGACTTCGGAAGCGGATTTAAAGTTCCTTACAGAAAAGACGATATCGAAACTGATATTGAAGAATTAGGAAAAAAATTATCCAAAAGATTCAATGCTTTCTGTAAAGAATACGGAAAAGATTTGACCTTAATTTTCGAACCTGGAAAATTCTTGGTAAGCGAAGCGGGTTATTTCTTGGCGAAAGTAAATGTGGTAAAACAAACTACTTCGACCGTATTTGCTGGAATTGACAGTGGTTTCAATCACTTGATTCGACCAATGTTTTATGGTTCACAACATTCTATCGATAACATATCTAATCCTAAAGGAAAAGAACGTTTCTATTCGGTAGTAGGATATATATGCGAAACGGATACTTTTGCAAGCAATCGTAGAATTTCAGAAATCAACGAAGGCGATGTTCTTTGTTTTAGAAACGCAGGTGCCTATTGTTTCTCTATGTCATCTAACTACAATTCAAGATACAAACCAGCCGAAGTATTATGGTTAAAAGGCGAAGGTCATTTAATCCGAGCTCAGGAATCTTTCGAAGACTTACTTCGAAACCAAATTCCGTTGCCGGTTGAAGCCGCAACAGTATAATAAATAACGAATCCCATTTCTATGAAATGGGATTTTTTTTGACTAAAATGTGTTAGATTTGTTTTAGTTTCCAATTGGAATGGGCACAGAATGCAATTCTGCGCTAGCCGTAAACGAGATTGTTTTGTTATATCCGCGCGATCGGGATATATTCTCAAATATCATTTTGGTGAAACATTCACCTGTTTTACTTGCTCATTAAATGATTCTTTTAAAACTTCAAAAAAATCTTTATCAGAAGGATGCTGTTTTTCAAGTAGCAAAATATTTCCATCAAGTTCATTTTTGCTTAACATTTTAGATTTAATTAAAAACAAATCATAATAAGCTTCTTGGTCAGTCGCATTTTGCTCATTAATAAAGCTTTCAATTTCAGCTGTTGCTTTCTTTAAATAAAGGTTACGGTTTTTTATATCTGATTTAGATTCATAATCCAATGCTTTAAACATATTGGATTGCATGTCTTTTTTATACGGTTTAGCAAAATCCTTTTTATCGAGTGATTCAACGAATTTATATCCTGCTTGATAATCTTTTTTAGCGGATAATATTGAGATTTTTAACTCAATAGAAACTAATCGAGTTTGTGGGCAGTTTTGCGATAATTCGACTTCTTTCAGTGCTTCCGTTAATAATTTTTGATTCTTATCAGTGTAGAAAGAACTAAAAGTTTTTTTTGCAGTTTTAAAATGTGTTTTACATTGTTCTATATTTGAATTTTGCCCGTTACAACTACTTATTAAACAAACAAAGACTATTAATAAACTAACTATTCTTTTCATTTTCATTAATTATTATTTTTTGATTTGGTTTCCACTATACGGCATATAATTGTGACTGTAAGTCCTTGGAATTGGTATCATTCCGTGAATTGTTACTGGAGCTGCACCACTACCATCATTTTTAACATTTTGCCAATTTCCTGATATATTTACTTGCGGAAATATTTGCACTCCATTATATGCAGAGATTTGTGAAGCAGGTAATAAAATTGTACCTGTTGCAGAACTTGTTCCAGTTTGCTGTATTTGGCTACCGCTAACAGCTTGTAATCCTGCTGTGTATGTTTGACCATTATAAGTGGTTCTGCACTATCAAGTTAAAAATATTTTAAAATTCCTTTTATAAGAAAACATATTCCAACTATTAAGATAAATACACATAGAATCCATCCCTTAAACAATCCAACAGATTTAGAAAATAAGTCTCCATTTATTTTAAAAAATCCGTTTTCGATTTTATAAAGCCATCTTAAATAAAAAAATCCGCCTATAAT
>CANBWX010000009.1 GCA_947373225.1 Flavobacteriaceae bacterium
CTACCTCAGTTACGGTTAATGCACAGCCTTTAGTCCCTACTATGCCTGTAACAGCAATAGCGCAACCCTGTGGAATTTCAACAGGGACAATTACGGTAACGGTTCAAAATGCTAGTGATACATATAGTTTTGACGGGGGGGCTTTTCAATCAAGTAATATTAAATCTGGATTGGCTTCAGGAACTCATACTGTAATCATAAAAAATACGGTGGGTTGTACATCACCAATTAAAACAATAACTATTAGTTCAAATCCTACAATTCCATCAATTCCTGTGATTACTTCTGTTATTCATCCAAATTGTGTTGTTTCAACGGGAACAATTACTGTTACTGTTCAACGAGCTTATGATTTATATAGTTTTGACAATGGTGTTACTTTTCAATCTAGTAATATAAAATCAGGATTGACGGCAGGAAATTACAATGTATATATTCAAAGTAGTGGTGGTTGTAATTCATCCTCTTATACCTTAGCCACAATTAATGCTCAACCTGCTGTGCCTTTTGCACCAACACTAACAGAAACAGCTCCTACATGTGCTACGCAAACAGGAACAATTACTATAACGCCTGTTTCTGGAGAAACGTATAGTTTTGACGGTGGGACATTTTCGGGAACACCACTAACTTTTTCTGGATTAGCGCAAGGCTCTTTGCACACGGTTAGGGCTATGAATGCTGGCGGTTGTATTTCGTCAGATTCCACTATTTCAATAACATCTTTGACAAATACTTGGACTTCGGGGGCATGGTCTCTTGGTGCTCCAACGGCAGAACAACACATAGTTTTTACAGAGGATTATAATACTATAGCGCTTCCTATTGTTACAGATATTGTGGCTTGTTCCTGTCAGGTAGCTTCAGGAAAGGTTACCATAGACTCTGGAAATACTATGACTCTGACTAATGAGCTTGTAGTTGCACCTACAGGAACTTTGACCTTCAATTCTTCTGCTACTGATGTTTCTTCAAATCCTATCAGTAATTCGGGAAGTTTAGTGCAAATAAATGATACTCCACTGGTAGCAAATTCAGGTGCTATAATTTATAATAGAACAGTCCCTGCAATTCATAATACAGACTATACGTATTGGTCTTCGCCAGTATCAAGTGAGACTCTTGCTACCTTTTCACCTTATACTCCTACTGATAAATTTTATTCTTATAATGCTTCTGGAGACTTTTGGGCGCATGAACTTGCAACGAATACTATGGCTCAAGGAACGGGATATTGTGTTTATGGTCCACAAAACGCAAATAATTCAAATTTTGACGCTTCTTTTTCGGGAGTACCAAATAATGGCCCCGTTTCTATAACAGGATTACTTCCTAATACATATGAAACATTACTTATAGGTAATCCGTATCCATCGGCCATAGATGCTGATTTATTTATAACTGAAAATCTTGGAATTATTGACGGAGGGCTTTATTTTTGGACTCACAATACTGATCCAATTAATGGACAATATTCATATAGTGATTATGCTACTTATAACTTAACAGGTGGAGCTGGGACTAAATCAACAAAAGGAGTTGCAGCTACATCTGCAAATAATAATACTTTTTTTAATGCTAATACTCCAAACGGTTATATTGCTGCAGGTCAGGGATTTTTTGTGGTTAGTGATTCAATTTCCGTTCAAAAGAATATTGTTTTTAAAAATAGTATGCGTGTAGCAGGTGTTTTACCAGGAGTTAATACTAATTCCCAATTTTTCAAAACTAAAGGAAACACAAAAGGGAAAAGCGCTAGTAGTAATTCTATCGAGAAAGACCGTGTTTGGTTAAACTTAACCAATGATCAAGGTGTTTTTAAACAAACCTTGGTAGGTTACATAACTGGAGCTACAAACGATTATGACACTACTTATGATGCCGATAGTTATGATTCTCTTGATGCTGCAGATTTTTATAGTGTACTACAAGATAGTAATCTTGTAATTCAAGGACGTGCGTTGCCATTTGACGCAAATGATACGGTGCCTATAGGATTTAGATCTAGCAGCGATGGAAGTTATACCATCAATATTGATCAAGTAGATGGTTTACTTGCTAATCAAGACGTGTTTATTGAAGATAAATTAACGAATACGGTGACGGATCTAAAAAGTGGTGATTATAAGTTTAGTACTGTAGCAGGAACATTCAATGATCGTTTTGTGTTAAAGTATACGAACGTTAGTAAAACTTTAAGCGTGGTAACGGATAAAGTCGATGGAATTATGGTTTTTTACTCTAACAATTATAATACATTAATCATTCACAATGGTGTTTTAGATTCAACAGTAAATTCGGTTGCTCTTTACAACATGGCAGGTCAAAATATTTCTAATTGGGATGTTAAAGATAGTGATCAAACAAATATACAAATTCCAATAAAAGATATCAGTTCTGGTATATATATTGTTAAAGTCAAGACAACAACTGGCGAAAGCAACAAAAAAATTATTGTTAATTAAGTATTGAGTTAACGCCTCTATAAATTATAAACCCATTTGCGGAAGTGAATGGGTTTTTTGATTCTTTTTTGTTTCCAAGTTAACTTAGAGTATTAGTTTGATAATTTGTTATCACATTAATAAACAGTTTCTTATTTAGTATGTTTTTGATTGTTTGTCATTTTATAAACTAATTAGGATTGATTTCAGCTTTTGGTTCAGCTAACGTTGAATATTCAGTATTGATATTGCCATTTTAAATGGTTATAATAACGTTTTTTTTAGCTATGCGGAACAAAGAATTGGTCTATCTTGTTCTTCTTTCTATGATTCTATTTGGAAATCAACACAGAATCTATGCGTTCAATTTTATTTTTTAATCTTTTAATTGGCTTTAATTATGGAATTAATGTTTTGTTTTCTAGCTTGATGGAATTTTATTTAACCATAAAAACTATTTATTTTAATCCTATTTGTTATATCCTTTCAATTATCTAAAAGACATAAAAAAACCACCAAAATTGCTTTTGATGGTTTCGTATAATTTATTTTTAGAATTTTTAGCTCAATAAATCCAATACTAATGAAGGAAATAAACCTAAAATTATATTCAAAAGAATAGAAATAACTCCAACAGCGTAAAATACAAATGGTACTTTTTTAGTTTCTTCATTCGAGTCTTTTCCGTACATCGCTAATATCAATTTGAAATAATAACCAACACTTATAATAGAGTTGATTACGGCTGCGATTACGATGATCAAATAACCCGCATGGATTGTTTGGTTAAACAAAACTAATTTGGCGAAAAATCCAGCGAAAATAGGTATTCCAGCCATAGAAAGTAAAGCTGCTGTAAGAACAGCTGCCAATAAAGGATTACTTTTCCCTAATCCGTTGAAGTTTACAATATCTTCGTTATCCTTGTTTTTGCAAACAAATAAAATCACTGCAAATGCTGCAATTCCAGCTAATGAATAAGCTGAAGCATAATATAATAAACTACTTGCTGAGGTTGTAATAGTCAATAATGTCATTAACATAAAACCTGCATGCGAGATTCCGGAGAAAGCCAACATACGTTTTACATTCGTTTGTTTCAACGCCATAATGTTACCAACAGTCATCGAAGCAATCGAAATAACAATGATAATATTAATAAATGAATCCGAAAGATCTGCATTCATAGCGGTTAACAATTTGTATAAAGTGGCTACTGCAACAACTTTTACCAATGTACTCATCGTAGCGGTTGTCAAAGCTGGAGAACCTTCATAAACATCGGGTGCCCAAAAGTGGAAAGGAACAGCAGCAATTTTGAAAAGCATACCTATAGTTACCAATGCAATTCCTATTGGAAACCAAGAGGGCAATTCGGCTGAACGTGACCATTCTGTGATATCAGCAATGTCAAAAGTTCCCATTGCACCATAAATCAAACAAATTCCGAATAATATAATTCCAGAGGCAAAAGAACCCATCAAGAAATATTTCATTCCAGCTTCGTTACTTTTGATATTCAATCGGCTACTTGCAGCAAGAATATATAGGGAAATAGACAATATTTCGATTCCAAGAAAAAACATCGCTAAGTTTCCAAAAGATACCATTGAAACGGCTCCAGCCAACATAAATATTTTTATGGCAATAAAATCGGAGATTTTGGTTTGATGATCTTCGTAAAAATCATGACTCAAAGCAACCAAGAAAATAGTTAGTATTATAAACAATGACGAGAATGAGGTAGAAAATTTACTCACCACAATCATATTGTTATAGTAACTCGCTGGAGAATTAAATTCCGATATGGTTAATCCAAGAACCGCTAATAATCCAATAATTGTTATTGGAATAATTGCTTTTCTGAAGTTAAGTATTTCAAATAAAAGGCATAAAACACCTAATCCTGTTATAGCTATTAATGTATTCATTTTTTTATTTGACTTAGTTAAATCTATTTACTTGAGTTAAAATATTCTCGATACTTGGTGTGATCAAATCGATGATTGGTTTTGGATACATTCCAAAGAAGAACAAAACTGTAATGATAAGTACCAAAGATAATCCTTCGTTGAAGGTAACGTCTTTGAAAACTTTCGCATTGGTTTCGCCTAACATTACGTGTTGAAACATTTTCAACATATAATATGCTCCTAAGATTATGGTCGTTCCGCCAAATATGGCAAACCAAATATTGATTTGAGAAAGACTGTATAAAACCGTAAACTCTCCCACAAAATTGAATGTTGATGGCAACGCAACCGATGCTAAAACCAAAATCATAAATAGGGATGTTAATTTTGGTGATTGTGAACGAATACCGCCCATTTCGGATATGGTTCTTGTTTCGTATCTTCTGAAAATAATTTCAGCAACTAAGAATAAACCAACAACTACAAAACCGTGTGCTATCATTTGCAAAACTGCTCCACGTAATCCGTCAACGGTTAATGTATACGTTCCTGCGGCTATTAATCCAACGTGTGCCAAAGAAGAATAAGCCAATAATTTTTTCAAATCTTTTTGTCTTAATGCAACGATAGAACCATAGATTACCCCAGCAATTCCAAGTCCGATGAAAACAAACATATATTCTTTTGCAGCCAATGGAGCAATTGGTAATTGCCAACGAATAACGCTGTACAATCCCATTTTTAGCATAATTCCCGAAAGTAACATGGTTCCAACAGTTGGTGCTTTTTGGTACACTTTTGCTTGCCAAGTATGAAAAGGAATTAAAGGAATTTTGATGGCATATGCCAAGAAGAATGCCAAAAATATCCAGAATTGTTCTGTTGATGATAATTTTAGTTTTGCTAAATCACTAATTAAAAAGCTTCCAGCTTTTTGGTACAAATAAACAAACGCAACTAACATAAATAAGGAACCTGCAAGTGTGTAAATAAAGAATTTAACCACTGCTTTTTTGCGTTCATCTGCATCGCCATTACCCCAAATTAAGGCAATGAAGTAAATAGGAATCAATGATAATTCCCAGAAAATGTAATACAATAATCCGTCAGAGGCTAAGAATGTTCCCGCCATGGCGAATGTCATAAACAAGATTAAAGCGTAAAATGCTTTCGGATTTTTATATTCATTTCCAAATGAAGAATAAATGATGATGGGTGTCAAAGCCGTTGTAAGCAAAAGCATCGCCAATGAAAGACCGTCTGCGTGTAAAGCAAAGTAAACTTTAGGTGCCGATATCCAAGTTCTTACAAAGTCAATTTCGTTTCCTAAATTGTATTGGCTAAGCAAACAAATTGAACCAGCAAAAGCGGTCAATCCAAAAAGCAGTGCCACTTTTGGAGCCCATTTATCGCCCGAAAAATAAGTAGCAAATGCGCCAACAAGAAGAATAATTAATAGTGTAGTTACATCCATTATGTAAAAATTATTATAAAAATAAATAAGTTATTATGGCAATAACGCCTAAAACAAAAGCGAAAAGATAGAAACCAACACTTCCGTTGTGTACTTTTTTTCCTTGCAAAGCAATTTCATTAACCCCTTTTCCTAATCCGAAAATTATAGACGATAATGTAGTTTCTACATATTGGCTAAAGAAATTTGACAAAACATTGACTGGTTTTACAAAAACGGCATCGTAAATTTCGTCAATGTAATATTTGTTATATAAAACTTTGGTTAAGCCATTGATTTCTGCATCTTCACTTGGGATTGTATTGTCTTTTAAGTATTTTTTGTAAGCAATTCCAATTCCAATAATAGCACCAGCCAAAGCAATTGCCATTAAGGTATATTCGGTGGTTCCTAATGCGTGTTCTTCGTGTGCAGCTTTCGAAAATAAAGGAGATAAGTAATTGTTCAACCAACTATTTCCCGGCAAACTGATGATTCCACCAATGAAAGATAAAATCGCAAGAACAATAAGAGGAAAAGTGATTAAACTTGGACTTTCATGTAAATGATGTTTTTGTTCTTCGGTTCCTCTGAATGAGTTGAAAAATGTCAAATAAATCAATCTAAACATATAAAAAGCCGTCATTATCGAAGCGATCGAACCAATTACCCATAAAGCAATATTATGGTGAAAAGCAGTCATCAAAATTTCATCTTTCGACCAGAATCCTGCCAAAGGAAAGATTCCAGAAATGGCCAATGAAGCAATTAACATGGTTATAAATGTGATTGGCATTGCTTTTCTCAAACCACCCATTTTACGCATATCTTGTTCTCCATGCAAACCGTGAATTACCGATCCAGAACCTAAGAACAAACAAGCTTTGAAGAAAGCGTGTGTGATTACGTGGAAAACTGCTACTTCATAAGCACCTAATCCTAAAGCCAAGAACATTAATCCCAATTGCGAAACCGTAGAATATGCCAAAACTTTTTTGATGTCTGTTTGCGTCAATGCAATTGTTGCAGCAACTAAAGCTGTAACAGCACCAATAACGGCAATGATATTTTGAACACTTGGAGCAATATCAAACAAGAAATTCAATCTTGTAATCATAAAAATCCCTGCAGTTACCATCGTTGCTGCGTGAATCAATGCCGAAACTGGCGTTGGTCCAGCCATCGCATCCGGCAACCAAGTATATAATGGTATTTGTGCTGATTTTCCTGAAGCTCCAATAAACAAAGCTAATGCAGCTGCAGCAACCCAGAAATCATTGGTATCTTTTGCAGTAGTAATTATCGTTTTTAAAGTCGAAAAATCTAAAGTATTGAATAAAGACGCAATAATAAAGATTCCGATTAAGAAACCTAAATCACCAATTCTATTCATAATAAATGCCTTTTTCGCAGCGTCATTAAAGGCTTGGTTTTTATACCAAAATCCAATTAATAAATAGGAGCAAAGACCTACACCTTCCCAACCGATGAACATTACTAATAAATTGCTTCCAATTACAAGAGTAATCATGAAGAATATAAATAGGTTCAAATAAGCAAAAAACGAATGTATTTTCTCGTCATCATGCATGTAACTGATCGAATACAAATGAATCAAAGATCCAATTCCTGTTACGAACAATAACCAAAGGATTGATAATTGGTCTAAAAGAAAACCAAAGCTAATGTTGAATTTTTGAATCGAAATCCAATCGAACAATTTGATTTCAATAGGCTGTGGATTCGATTGGATATTTCCAAAGAAATACAAAGTTACCGCAAACGAGACCACCACAGAAAGTGTTCCCACAATTCCGACGATGCTTTTGCCTGCTTTTTTGCCAAAGAAAACATTAAATAAAAATCCTAAAAAAGGAGCTAATAGTAAAACTAAAACTAAACGTGTATCCATTGAAGATTATCCTTTTAAATTTTTTAAATTCCCAACATCAATTGTTCCTAAATTTCTGAAGATTGATACTAAAATTGCTAAACCAACGGCAACTTCGGCAGCAGCAACAGCCATCGAGAAAAACACAAAAATTTGTCCTTGCGAATCTTGATGATAAGTCGAAAACGCTACAAACAAAAGATTGACTGCGTTTAACATTATTTCGATTGACATAAATACGATGATGGCATTTCGTCTGTACAATACTCCAAAAACGCCAATACAAAAAAGTATTACGCTCAAGAATATGTAGTTTTCGATACCAACTTGGCTTAGAATATTGTTCATATTATTTCTGTAGTTTTTCTTTTTTAGACAATAAAACAGCACCAATCATTGCTACTAAAAGTAATACCGAAGCAAATTCAAAAGGCACCATATATTCGTTTAACAGTACTTTACCCAATACTTTTATAGATTGGAAATCTTCCCCTGTTACTTCATAACTTCCGTCTGGAATTGGTTTCGAATTAATGAAAACAGCAATTAAAACCAAGCACATCAAGCAGAACAAAACAATTGCTCCTAATCGGGTAACTCGTGGTTTATATACTTCATTCTCCTTATTCAAGTTCATCAACATCACCGTAAACAGAAACAGAATCATGATGGCTCCAGAATAGACGATTACGTGAACAATTGCTAAAAATTGAGCATTTAGCAATAAATAATGACCCGCAATCGAGAAAAAACAAATTACCAAATAGATGGCGCTATGTATAGGATTTCTGCTGTAAATTGTCAAAAAAGCAGTCGCTAATGTTATTACAGATAATATACAAAATAAAATTTGCACTGGTGTAGCATTAGCAAAATCAGGTATATGTATCATTAGTTTGCGTTTTGAGGTTGAGTATTTCTAATTGCCATTTCCAAAGGCATAACCAGTTTATCTTTTCCGAAAATGAAATCTTCTCTGTTGTAATTAGCAGGAACTAATTCTTTCGAAATTGTCAAATAAATGGCGTCTTTCGGACAAGCTTCTTCACATAATCCACAAAAAATACAACGCAACATATTGATTTCATAAATCTCCGCGTATTTTTCTTCACGGTATAAATGCTTTTCGTCCGCTTTGCGTTCTGCTGCTTTCATAGTAATCGCTTCTGCAGGACAGGATAAAGCACATAAACCACATGCTGTACAGTTTTCACGTCCTTCTTCGTCACGTTTCAACATGTGTTGACCGCGATAAACAGGACTCATTGTTCGAACCTGCTCTGGAAATTGAATCGTTGCTTTTTTTCTAAAAAAGTGTTTAATAGTAATCCATAACCCTTTTAAGATGGCTATAAGATACATTCGTTCGAGAAAAGTCATCTCTTTATTAGAGACTACCTTTTTTCTTCCGGAAAGGGATATTTCTTGTATTGACATTTCTTAATTTTTATTTAAAGCTTAATCCTGCTATACGTTTCAATCCAAGCAAAAAAGCTTGGGATTTCCTCTTCTATCAGGGCTAGGGCATTTCGGTGTTGATTAAAATCCTAAATAAGCCATTATTTCTACTCTCAAAAGAACAATTCCTGTAATGATGATATTAAAAATCGATAGCGGGATCAAAATTCTCCAACCCAAATGCATCAATTGATCGTATCTAAATCTTGGAATAGTCCAACGAACCCACATATAAAAGAAAATAAATCCACATAGTTTTATAAACAAAGCTCCAATTCCTATTACATTGGCAATATTTACTCCCCAGTTTTCAACAGCCCAACTCATTCCTGGATAATTATAACCTCCAAAGAATAAAACTGCTAATATTGTAGATGAAATAAACATATTGGCATATTCAGCAAATAAATAGAAACCCATTTTCATGGATGAATATTCGGTATGATAACCTCCAATTAGTTCGGTTTCGCATTCTGCTAAATCAAAAGGAGTTCTGTTAGTTTCTGCAAAAGCACAAATCAAGAATATTAAAAAGGATAAAGGTTGGTAAAACACATTCCAGTGCATTCCTGATTGTTGTACGGAGATTTCTTTTAAGCTCAAAGTTCCAGTCATCATTAACAAAGCCACTACCGACAATCCCATTGCAACTTCATACGAAACCATTTGTGAAGCAGCTCGAATAGCACCAATTAATGAAAATTTGTTATTTGAAGCCCATCCACCTATCATAATTCCGTATACTCCAACTGAAACAACGCCAAATACATATAAAACAGCCACGTTAATATCAGTTGCTTGGAGTAAAATATCTCTACCAAAAAGGTGAAATCTGTCTCCCCAAGGTATCACAGCACTAGTCATCAAAGCGGTTCCCATTGCAATTCCGGGCCCTACTAAGAATAAAAATTTATTGGGAGTATTTGGAGAAAATTCTTCTTTGGCAAACAACTTTAAACCATCAGCAAGGGGTTGGAATAATCCAAAAGGTCCTGCTCTGTTGGGTCCAATTCTATCTTGTAAAAAAGCGGCAACTTTTCGTTCTGCCCATGTAGAATACATTGCCATCAACATTGTTATGGAAAACACAACAAGGATTACAACACTTTTTTCTATAATAAATGTACTATTCATTTCTTATGATTTTTTGTTGTTAGTATCCAATTGGCTACCGTCTATTTTTTCATTGTAATCAATCTCGGCCATACTGATTTTTTTTCTATCTTCTTCTCTACCTAAAAGAATAGTTTCTTCGGTATCAATTTCAACTGTTTCTGTTTTTCCGAAGTATTTGTTTTGATTGATAACAGAATCTTTTTCAAATTTTCTTGGCCCTTCAATAACCCAGTCACTTACTTCTTTATGGTCAAAACGACATTCGTTACAAATAAATTCTTCAATTTCTTGGAACTCATTTTTTCTACCTGTAACTCTTTGAATTTCGTCACCAAACATCCAAACGGTTGTTTTTCCGCAACATCCTGGAGTTGTACATTCTCTGTGTGCGTCGAAAGGCTTGTTGAACCAAACTCTAGATTTGAATCTAAAAGTTTTATCTGTCAAAGCTCCAACCGGACATACATCAATCATATTTCCTGAAAATTCATTATCGATAGCTTGCGAAACACAAGTCGAAATATTAGAATGATCTCCTCTATCCATAACTCCGTGAACGCGGTTATCTGTAATTTGATCGGCAACCATCACACAACGATAGCAAAGAATGCAACGATTCATGTGTAATTGAATATTCGGTCCAATATCTTCTGGCTCGAAAGTTCTTTTTTCTTCTATGTAACGGCTTTCTGATTTTCCGTGTTCGAAACTTAAATCTTGCAAATTACACTCTCCTGCTTGATCACAAACCGGACAATCTAAAGGGTGATTAATCAACAAGAATTCTGTAACTGATTTTCTTGCTTCTTGTACTCTATCCGAAGATTTGCTGTTGACTTCCATTCCGTCCATGCAGCCGGTTACGCAAGAAGCCATTAATTTTGGCATTGGTCTTGGGTCGGCTTCACTTCCTTTGGCAACTTCAACTAAACAACAACGACATTTTCCGCCGCTTCCTTTTAGTTTAGAATGATAGCACATTGCTGGCGGAACTACTTCTCCACCAATCATTCTAGCTGCTTGCAGGATCGTTGTCCCTGGTTCTACCTCAATCGCTTGACCGTCTATGGTTACTTTCATAATATTGGTTGTTGGTTGTTGGTTGTTAGTTTTGGAAATCTATCAACTATCAACTTTTATACTGTTAATTTAGAAACTAAATGCTTTACACTTTCAAAAGGTTCAGCAACAAAGTGGTCTCTATTTTTTATTTTTTCTGGAAAACGGATATGATATTCAAATTCATCTCTAAAGTGACGAATCGCTGCTGCCACGGGCCAAGACGCTGCATCACCTAATGGACAAATTGTGTTTCCTTCAATTTTACTTTGAATGCTCAAAAGCAAATCGATATCTTCTTCACGACCGTGACCGTTTTCAATTCTGTGTAATACTTTTTCCATCCAACCTGTTCCTTCACGGCAAGGTGAACATTGTCCACAACTTTCGTGATGGTAAAAACGAGAGAAATTCCAAGTATTACGTACGATGCATGAAGTGTCATTGTAAACAATAAATCCTCCTGAACCTAACATAGAACCAGTTGCAAAACCACCGTCGCTCAAACTTTCGTAAGTCATTAAACGGTCGTCGCCATTGGCTGTTTTGTATATTAAATGTGCTGGTAAAACGGGAACTGATGAACCTCCAGGAATAAATGCTTTCAAAGGTCTGTCCGAGCTCATTCCACCAAGATATTCATCTGAATTCATAAATTCATAAACGCTCAATCCCATTTCTATTTCATAAACCCCTGGATTTTTGATATGTCCCGAAGCCGAAATTAATTTTGTTCCTGTAGATCGTCCTAAACCAATTTTTGCATAATCGGCACCTGAATTATTTACAATCCAAGGCACTGCAGCAATGGTTTCGACATTATTCACAACTGTTGGATTTGCCCAAAGTCCAGAAACTGCTGGAAATGGTGGTTTGATACGAGGGTTTCCTCTTTTACCTTCCAAAGATTCAATTAATGCAGTTTCTTCTCCACAAATGTAGGCTCCACCACCAATTTGAACATATACTTCTAAATCGTATCCGGTTCCTAATATATTTTTTCCTAACCAACCCGCCGCTTTTGCTTCGTTGATTGCTCTTTCTAAAATTTTGTAAACCCACATATATTCTCCACGAATATAAATGTAGGATAGGTTGGCACCCAAAGCAAAACTAGAAGTAATCATTCCTTCAATTAATAAATGAGGAATATGCTCCATCAAATACCTGTCTTTGAATGTTCCAGGTTCTGATTCATCAGCATTACAAACTAAATGTCTCGGTTTTCCTGATTTTTTGTCAATAAAACTCCATTTCATTCCCGCTGGAAATCCCGCTCCACCACGACCTCTTAATCCCGAAGTTTTCACTTCTTCGACAATTTCGTCTGGTGTTAGTGTTTTCAAGGCTTTTTCCACAGAAGCATAACCACCGTTTTGGCGATACACTTCATAGGTTTTGATTCCCGGAATATTTACTTTGTCTAATAATATTTTTTGTGACATATTATTTATCGTGTAACGTAATTTTATTATCTCTACAATCAGCTATAATCTGATCTACTTTTTCTTTGGTAAGTTGCTCTTTGTAATAATCGCCTAATTGCATCATTGGAGCATAACCGCATGCGCCTAAACATTCTACACCTCTTACTTCAAATAAACCATCTGCGGTTGTTTCTCCAATTCCCACACCTAATTTTTCGCAGGTATAATCCATTAAATCCTCAACACCATTCAAACAACATGGAGAAGTTTGGCAAAATTCGAACATGTATTTACCAATTGGCTTTTGGTTGAACATCGAATAAAAAGAAACCACTTCATAAACCTCGATTGGTTTAATTTGAAGAATTTCAGCTACTTTATTCATTAATTCAAAACTCAACCAGTTGTCATGTGCATCTTGAACTTCATGTAAAACAGGCAATAATGCCGATTTTTGTTTTCCTTCAGGATAATGACCGATCAACTCATTGATGCGGTTCATCAATGTTTCGGTTATGTTTATTTCTTGTTTGTAATGTGTTCTTTCCATTTTTATTTTAAATCTGAAATGCTACGCCAGTTCGCTGACGCTCGGGTCAAAAATAGTTATTCTTCAATCTGAAATCTTTTAAGCATCTAATTCTCCAGCAATAACATTTAAACTTGACAAAATAACAATCGCATCCGAAAGCATTGCGCCTTTTATCATTTCGGGATAGGCTTGGTAATATATAAAACAAGGTCTGCGGAAGTGTAATCTATAAGGAGTTCTGCTTCCGTCTGTTACTAAATAAAAACCTACTTCTCCATTTCCGCCTTCTACAGAATGATATACTTCAGCAACTGGAACAGGAATTTCACCCATTACAATTTTGAAATGGTAAATCAAGCTTTCCATATCGTGGTAAACATCTTCTTTTGGAGGCAAATAATATTCTGGAACATCAGCATGATACTCGTTTCCTGCTGGCATTTTTTCTAATGCTTGACGAATTATGCTTAAACTTTCCCAAACTTCGGCATTACGAACGCAAAAACGGTCATAAGTATCGCCTGATTTTCCAACAGGAACGATGAATTCGAAATCTTCGTAAGAGGAGTAGGGGTGTGCAACGCGAACATCATAATCAACTCCGGCTGCGCGTAAATTTGGACCTGTAAATCCGTAAGCCATGGCTTTTTCGGCAGAAATAGGGCCAACGTTTACGGTTCTGTCAATAAAAATTCTGTTTCTTTCGAACAAGTTTTCAAATTCTTTCCAAGCTATTGGAAAATCTCTTAAAAACACGTCTAATTTACGGAAAGCTTCTGGCGACCAATCTCTTTCGAAACCACCCATTCTTCCCATATTTGTTGTCAAACGAGCGCCACAAATTTCTTCGTAGATTTCGTAAACTTTCTCTCTAAATTGAAAAACGTACAAGAAACCAGTATAAGCTCCTGTATCTACACCAAGAATGGAATTACAAATTAAGTGATCCGTAATTCTCGCCAATTCCATAACGATAACTCTTAAATATTGGGCTCTTTTTGGAACTTCAATATCTAATAATTTTTCCATTGTCATCCACCAACCCATATTGTTTATAGGTGATGAACAATAATTCATTCGGTCTGTAAGTGGTGTAATTTGGTAAAAAGGACGATTTTCGGCAATTTTCTCAAAAGCTCTATGGATGTAACCAATGGTTGGTTCCGCTTCAAGAATTTTCTCGCCATCCATCAACAAGATATTTTGAAAAATACCGTGGGTCGCAGGATGCGTAGGACCTAAATTTAGAATCGAAAGCTCGCTTCCGTCTTCATTGTGTCGCTCTTTAATTATTTTAGCATATCTATGCTCTGGTGGTAATAATAGTTCTGACATTTATAATGTTGAATTATTTATTTATTATCTTTTTGAGGCGTTCTTCCAAAGAAACGGTCATCTTTGTCAGTTCTTCCTCCATCTTCCATCGGAAATTCTTTTCGCATTGGGAAAGACACCATTTCGTCCATATTTAAAATACGTTTCAATTGTGGATGTCCAATAAAATTGATTCCGTAAAAGTCATACGTTTCTCTTTCCATCCAATTGGAACAAAGAAAAATATTCGAAATTGATTTTATTTCTGGTTTTTCACCGTTGATGAAAGTTTTAATTTTTATACGCTTGTTTTCATACCAATTGTGCAAATGATAAACGATGGCAAATTGTCTTTCGACAACATTATCTGGATAATGAACGCCACATAAATCAGTTAAGAAATGGAAACGTAATGTTGGATCGTTTTTTAGGAAAAGAATAACGGCAGTAATTTTATCCGAAGCTACTTCTAGTGAGAATATATCTTTTTCTTGATTGAAATGGAACACGCTTTCGCCAAATGTTTCCACCAATTTATCTTGAATTTGTGTTGTTTCTAATGCCATTTCCTTATTTTATATTATAAGATGCCAATAATTCTTGATATTCTGGAGAACTTCTTCTTCTTACAGATTCGTTTTTCACTAATTCTTGCAATTGCATCACGCCGTCAACAATTTGTTCTGGTCTTGGAGGACATCCTGGAACGTAAACATCAACAGGAATTACCTTGTCTATTCCTTGTAAAACAGAATAAGTATCAAAAACTCCACCTGATGAAGCACAAGCTCCAACGGCAATTACCCAACGGGGTTCAGCCATTTGTTCATATACTTGGCGTAAAATAGGTCCCATTTTTTTCGAAATGGTTCCCATAACCAAAAGCATATCGGCTTGACGAGGAGAAAAACTTACACGTTCCATCCCAAATCTTGCCAAATCATAATGCGAAGCCATAGTTGCCATAAATTCAATCCCGCAACATGAAGTTGCAAAAGGCAAAGGCCAAAGTGAATTGGCGCGAGCTAGTCCCACAACATCATTCAGTTTTGTAGCGAAGAAACCTTCGCCAACAACACCTTCTGGAGGGGCAACCATTTTTATATTCGAATCACTCATTTTTTTTATTTTGAATTATAAACTTTGAATTATAAATTATAATGTTTCCATTTAAAATTTAAAATTCACCATTTAAAATAATTTTTATTCCCATTCTAAAGCTTTCTTTTTGATGATGTAGAAGAACCCCACCAAAAGCAAAAGCATAAAAACTATCATTTTTACCATTCCTTCTATTCCCAATTCTTTGAAATTAATTGCCCAAGGGTAAAGGAAAATCACCTCAACATCGAACAAAACGAAAAGAATAGCTACTAGAAAGTATTTTACCGAGAAAGGAATACGAGCGTTTCCTACAGATTCAATTCCGCATTCGAAATTTTGATCCTTAATTTTCGATGATCTTTTAGGTCCTAATTTGCCTGAAATTATTATGATTCCTGCAACAAAAGCAACAACTAAAAGCAATTGCATTAGTATTGGAAAAAAATCTAATTGACTTGATTGCATAATGACTATTGGGTTTTTATTCTAAATAAGGCACAAAGATAGGTTTCAAGTATTAAAAACACAAGTTTAAAGCGAAATTTAGTTCGAAAACAAAACATAATTGTTTCTTAATATTAAATCGGCTTTATTGGGTTTTGAAAACAAAGGAATTTTATTCTTTATAAAACAAAAAGCGTTTCGAAATAAATCGAAACGCTTTAAACATTCGTCTGCAAAAAAATAAATTTTTGCTTAGATAACTGCTACTTTCGCAGCAACTTTTCCTTTTCTTCCTTCTTCTTCTTCATAGCTAACTCTGTCACCTTCACGAAGTTCTTCCGCGTTGATTCCTGATGCATGAACAAAAATGTCTTTTCCTGTTTCTTCGTCTGTAATGAATCCGTAACCTTTTGATTCATTGAAAAATTTAACTGTACCTGTACGCATTGTAATAGTAATAATAATTTATAATGGAGCAAATGTAATATTTAATATAATACGAACACTAGAATTAATTATATTTTTATTAAAATAATTGAATTTCAACGATATACGACATGGTTAATCGACAATAAGCTACAAATCTAGCTTTATATGTAACTCGTTTAATTGTGTTTTAGTATATAATTACATCTCTCTTTGGAGTTATTCTGTTAAAATGTAATTATATCATTTATAGTTTATTGACCCTAAAAATTATTGATAATCAAGTTATATGCAAACTGACATGTGGCACGGTTTTTGTTTTTGTATGAAAATATTTTATAAAATTAAATTAAAATTTCATGCAAATTAATTAATCCTTAACTATAACATTATGAAAAAAACAATTTTTTATCTGCTCATTCTCTTTAGCTTGCAAACTGGTTTTGCACAGGATTCCATTAATCAACCTGAAAATATTGGTAAAAAGAATAATAATAGTAGGGAAATTGCAACTATCTTGAAGAATATAAGACAAGAACTACATGAGAATTATACTCAGGAAAACGTGAATTATTTTGTAAAACAATTTTCTGTTAGAGACAATAAAGACACTCTTGTTGATATTAAAAATTTTAAAAAGTTAAATCTTAAATTGTTAACTCAAAGAAATTTAAAGCTAATGTTACTAAGTAATTATCAGGATCCATTTCATGTTGATGTTTCACCTTATTTTGCATATGAACCAACTGTTACTGAAGATCATTGGTTAGCATTATCTATTTATTATGATAGTATGAAGGTAATAGATTTTGATTTTTTCTATCCAACAAAAAACTATAATTACGAAATAATTAGAGCTGACGAAAATACAACAACTGTAAAATTTCATGCGCATCGATTTTACGAAGGTTATTTTACGTTTAATACTAAGAACTTTCATTTAACTCGAGTTGCATTTAAAAATACTGAGCCATATTTTATTTATAATAGATTTGAATCAGATTTTATTTCGAGATGGAAATACAACCGTGTAACTGTAAAATTAGATTTTAGAGATAATGCTCAAGGTAAATTATTCTTGTATAATTTAGATGCCATGCAAGAATTAACCAATTTTAGAAGTAAAAGACTTGGCTCTTCGGGTAGAGTGGTTGAACGTCACGACAATTTACATTTTTATTCAACGCTAAATATGAAGCAAGTAGAATAATTTATTTCTGATTTTCTTCTCAAGAGAAACCCTTCTGAAAAGAATGCTTTTCAGAAGGGTTTTTTAGGTCTCAAATTAAATTCTTGTTATTTCAAATCCAGCTTAATATGCAATTCTTTCAACTGCGTATCATCTATAATCGACGGTGCATCAATCATCACGTCTCTTCCTGAATTGTTTTTTGGGAAGGCGATAAAGTCACGAATCGTTTCCTGACCACCCAAAATCGATACCAATCTATCTAATCCGAAAGCCAAACCACCATGTGGCGGCGCACCATATTGAAACGCATTCATTAGGAAACCAAATTGATCTTCAGCTTGTTCAGGAGTAAATCCTAAATATTTAAACATCAATTGTTGCGTTGTTTTATCGTGAATACGAATTGAACCACCGCCAATTTCGTTTCCGTTCAAGACCATATCATAGGCATTGGCACGAACTGCTTTTGGATCCGTTTCCAATAAGTGCATGTCTTCTGGTTTTGGCGAAGTAAACGGGTGGTGCATCGCGTGATAACGACCTGTTTCTTCTTCAAATTCTAACAATGGGAAATCTACCACCCAAAGTGGAGCAAATTCAGCTGGATTTCTTAATCCTAAACGATTCGCTAATTCCATTCTTAAGGCAGAAAGTTGTGTTCTTGTTTTATCAGCTGGACCGGAAAGTACAAAAATCATGTCGCCCGATTTTGCACCGGTAACTTTTGCCCAATTTTTTAAATCGTCTTGATCGTAAAATTTATCAACTGATGATTTGAAAGTGCCATCTTCATTGCATTTTACATAAATCATTCCGCTTGCGCCAATTTGCGGACGTTTCATCCAATCAATTAATGTGTCGATTTCTTTACGTGTGTATTCACTTGTTCCTGGAGCTGCAATTCCCACAACCAATTCAGCAGCATTGAATACGGAGAATTCTTTATGTTGTGTAAATTCGTTTAATTCCCCAAATTCCATTCCGAAACGAATGTCCGGTTTGTCATTTCCATAGGTTTTCATGGCGTAATCGTAGGTAATTCTCGGGAATTTCTCTACTTCGATTCCTTTTATTTCTTTTAGTAAATGACGGGTCAATCCTTCGAAAACATTCAAAATATCTTCTTGTTCTACAAATGCCATTTCACAATCGATTTGTGTAAATTCCGGTTGACGATCCGCACGTAAATCTTCGTCACGGAAACATTTCACGATTTGGAAATACTTATCCATTCCGCCCACCATTAACAATTGTTTGAAAGTTTGTGGCGATTGTGGCAAAGCATAAAATTGTCCTTCGTTCATTCTTGACGGAACCACAAAATCTCTTGCGCCTTCTGGAGTTGACTTGATTAAATAAGGAGTTTCTACTTCGCAAAAATCTAAATCCGAAAGGTATTTACGCACTTCCATAGCCACTTTATGACGAAAAAGCAAGTTGTTTTTCACCGGATTACGTCGAATGTCAAGGTAACGGTATTTCATTCTGATGTCTTCACCACCATCCGTTTCGTCTTCGATGGTGAAAGGCGGAGTTAGTGCAGCATTCAATATTTTCATTTCGGTAACCATGATTTCAATATCACCAGTAACCATATTAGGGTTCTTGGCTTCACGCTCTATAACGGTTCCTTTTACCTGAATCACGAATTCACGACCAAGGGTTTTGGCCAACTCGAAAACTTCTTTATTAGAACGACTTTCGTCGAAAATTAATTGGGTAATTCCATAACGATCACGTAAATCGACCCAATTCATAAAACCTTTATCGCGTGATTTTTGAACCCAGCCCGCAAGCGTAACTTCGGTATTGATATGTGAGGCGTTTAATTCGCCACAGTTATGACTTCTATACATTGACTTATTTTTTAGATTGCAAATTTAGGACTAATTATGAATATATGAATTATGAATTTTGAAAGATTGAAAAAACGTGTAATTTGGACATAAATTTACCTCATAATTATTTTTTTAATTAAAATTAATTGCCTAAATTTACTTCATACAGAAGACGCTTTTACGATCAGAAATTAGATAATCGATTTATAAATAATCAGCTAATTCTGGGTGTTAAATCAATACTGAAGCGTCTATAAAAAAATCGGCTGTCACAAATTTTTGTAACAGCCGATTTTGATTTTTATAAAAGTTACTTTTGATTATAATCAAAAACGCCATCCCATATTTCATCTATTCTAATGAGTGCTTTGTCTAAAGGAATAACTCCCCATTTTCCGTTCGTTTCGAAGCCAAGACCAATGCTTTCTAATTTTAATAAAGCATCTTTAACATCAAAATCTAAGTTTGTATTCAAATTGGTGAGAAACCAAGATTCAATTTGATTGTCGAGTTCCTCGGCTGTTAATGGGTTTTCGCTTCTATTTAAAAAGGAGTAAGCTAAAATCGTTTCTTTAAGCACTTCTTCTTCCGAGGAGTTTAATAAAGAATAAAAGGCACCGCTATTATTCCCCAGATTTTTAAAATATAGACTATCCGAAAGCATTTTCGAATATTTTATCTTCTTGTTTACAAAGTTATTGTATTGACGAAATAAGTAAGCTGCCAAAATTCCTAAGGCTATTAAACCTTGAGTTAACGAGGTTTTACTATTTAATAAATCTATTGCTTCGTCCGATTTGTAAGCTGCATCCATTTTTAGCAATGCCGGAATAACTTTGGTACTCAATAACGAAAAGGTTCCTACAATACCCGGAATCCAAAATAATAGTTTATCCGTGGTCGACATTCTAGGAATTGCATTTGGGAATACAGTTTCGAGATCGTTTTTTGGTACGCGTTTAAAGACTTTCAGGACAATACATTCCGGATCGATAAGTAGTTTTTCTACGTTAACTTTTTTGGTTTTAAAATAATTGGCGTCTTTATAATTAAGGTAAACTACGACACGGTCGTAGTATTCGACCTCAATTTCTTTCTTCCAAAAAAAATAGTGACTTACTTTCTCTTTTGTCGTATGATGCCCTTGAACATACAATTCAAACTCTTTGAAAAAGGCAAAATCGATGTCAAGATTTAAACCTATTAAATCCGAATCTTTCAAAGCTTTGTCTAAAGTTGCTTTGTCAACTCGTTGATAATTGGCAAGATCAAGAACGTTATGAAGGGTTTCTTTAAAATTCAGAAGATTACTTATTTCTTTATTTTCTTTGCGTTCTTTTGGACTTAAATCAGGATTAAATGCAGCGTAATTTTTTTTTAAATTACGGATAAGATTAAAGGCTTCGTAGTGAAAATAATGCTCAATAATATCGAATAACTTCTTGAATTCCTCGACTTTTTTAGGGTCGTCAGAGAAAGTTGTTAGGTGTTGTTTGAGTATGAATTCCTTGTCAAATGGAATATAATGTTCTCGTTTCATAATGAATTCGGGGTCTTTAATTTTATAGGGGATGGACTAAAGAAAATTTCAATGACGAAGGTACAAAAAACCACCCAAAATAAAATCTTGGGTGGTTTTAAAATAAGGTTTCTTTTCTGCTCTCGATTTTGGACGCTGATTGGAAAGCCGCGCTATCAATCACGAGGAAATTTATTTATATCCGAGCGATCGGGTACGCTTTGCAAAACCGCGCTATCGTTCACGAGGGAATTTATTTATATCCGAGCGATCGGGTTCTAGTTATAGTGTTATGTTTGATTTTCCATTATTACAAGTCCAACAGGCTGTCGTTAAGTTCTCCAAAATAGTTTCTCCTCCTTTTGAATACGCAATAATATGGTCAGCTTCTAAATTAGCTCCTTCTCCTTTTTTTCCACAATATTGACAAGTAAAATTGTCTCTATTAAGAACCCTAAATCTTAAATGATTTCCAACTTTTCTTGAAGTTTTCATTTTGATAATTTTGATGTTATCTAAATTAATTTTACAGCCTATCGGTTGTTCCTTATTTGTGTTTTGATCTTGATTTATATTAATAGATGCAGTTTCTTTTTCTTCAAGTTCTTCTTCAATATCTTCTTTTTTACGGTCAGCAATGAAAGCATAGATAGCTTTTGTCCAACCACCAAAAATGTTTTTATAGGTCGAATATTTGTATTTACTATATTTTGTTATTTCATCCTGAGTTGGTTGTCTACCAAGTTCTTCCCAAACTCTTTGCAACTCATCAAACAATTGATCTTTTTCTGGAGCGGTTCTTCCAATTTTTAGATTTGCAGTTATTTTAGCATTCTTCCAACTTCCAAAATGATTGTAAAAAGTTTGTATAGTATATTTCCCTCCATACTTTTCATAATCTCCTTTGTTTAGAATGTCCAAATTGTTTTCTTGAACAATTTTTTGTAATTCTTGAATCAATAATTCTTTTGTAGTATTAAAGCCAATTCCATTGGTACTGCTTTGGTAATTATTATTTATCATACAAAAGGCTTCAATTGCTTTTGTCCAAGAACCATATTTTTTTTCGTAAATCTTTGTGCCAAAACTTGCTTTCTCCCTAAATTCAGAATAGGTCGGTCTTCTGCCAATTTGATTCCATACTTTTTTAATTTCATCAAAAAGTTGCTCTTCTGTTTTCTTCTTGATTTCCTTTTCAACTACGATAACATTTCTAATTTGATAAATCTTGAATTCGTCAAATAGAATTTCTCTCCATTTTTTATTTTCAAAATATTTTTTTAATGTTGATTCTGAATACAAACCACCATTCTTTCTATAAAAATCAATTGTAAAATATTCCCCTTTGTTAAGCAAAATTACTCTTTCAATATCTTTTTTTATTTCGGAAATAGTTATGTTTCTTATTGCACCTAATTTAACTAAATCGCCTTTCTCCAAAGCGAGAAACCACGAACCGAACCTTTTTGCTACTGTGCTTGCTGAAACTCTCGAATAAGTATCGAATTGTTTCGTTGTCATTTGCAAACCATTATAGTATTTAAAATAAACTCTTTTAAGTTCTTCAAGTAATGAGTTGTCTTCATAGTTTAAGAGTTTATTAGGTTCAAAGGAATTCATTTAATTGTCAATTTTGAAAGTTGTTTATTATCGGTCGGCTTGTTTATATGGCCCATAACTTTTATATATACAAAACAAACTTTAGTTTATCCACCCAATAACGGTTAGAATGGCAAAAGTTTATCCCGCTTTATTTCAAAGATACTTATTCCTTCCCACAAAAATCAAAAAACCACCCAAAATCAAATCTTGGGTGGTTTCTATAATTTAAGCTTTTATAAAAATCTAGCTTTCTATAGCTCTGGCAGCTCTAGCTTCTCTTCGGTCGCGCAACCAGTATTTGGTTCTTTTAACTAAATAGAACATTACCGGTACCATAACCAAGGTTAAAACCGTGGCATAAGTCAATCCGAAGATAATTGTCCAAGCTAATGGTCCCCAGAAAACTACGTTGTCTCCACCCATGAAAAAGTGCGGATTCAAGTCGGTTATTAAAGACAAGAAATCAAAGTTCAACCCGATTGCCAATGGAATTAATCCCAAAACAGCTGTTAATGCCGTTAACAAAACAGGACGCAAACGCGATTTCCCAGATTCTATAATGACTTCTTTTATCTCTTTCAATGATAAATCGTCATGGCTTTCTACTTGTTTGTCGATTACCTTTTTGTCTAAAAGTAAAACGAAGAAATCCATTAATACGATTCCGTTTTTCACCACAACTCCCGAAAGTGCAATGATTCCCATCATGGTCATTAATACCACAAAATCCATTTGGGCAATTACATAACCATAGAAAACACCACTGAAACTCAATAAAACGGTGAATAGAATCACAACCGTTTTCGATACCGAGTTAAACTGTAAAACGATAATTAAACCAATTCCGGCTAATGCCAAGAATAAGGCATACATCAAGAAACTTTGGTTTTTGCCTTGTTCTTCTTGAACTCCCGAGAACGAGTAGCTTACGCCATTTGGCAAAACATATCCTTTCAACTCTGTTTGAATCTGCGCCGAGATTTCGTTACCATTAAAACCGGTAAGTACATTCGAATAAATAGTCATTATTCGTTTGTTGTTTTTTCGCTTAATCTGATTGTAAGTTGTTGTTTTGCTCGTTTTCGAAACAGCCGCAATAGGAACTTGCATAATTTGTCCGTTGTTCGGGTTTCTGAAAGTCATTGATTGATTAAACAAGACATTTTCGTTCTTGCGTTGATCATCTTGCATACGCATTACAATATTATAATCGTCGTTTCCTTCTTTGTAAGTCGAAATTTCTTGTCCGTAAACCGAACGACGAAGTGTAAACCCTAATTGTCTGGTCGAAACACCAATACTTCCTGCATTTACACGATCCACTTTAACTTCAAGTTCAGGACTTTGGTTGTTAATGTCAACATTCAAACGCTCAATTCCCGGAATGTTTTTAGAATTTAAGAATGTAATCATTTTATCGGCTTCTTTTAGCATTTTTTCATAGTCCTCGCCGCTAAGTTGAATACTAATTGGATAACCTGCTGGTGGTCCGTTCGCATCTTTTTCGACAGTAACCGTTGCGCCTGCAATACCTTTTACTTTTCCACGAATTTCTTCGAGAATTTTAAAAGTATCGATGCCTTTTCTAAATTTGAATTCCGAAAAATTAATAGTCACTTTTCCTTTATAGGGTGTTTCCGAAGCTGAACCTGCATCTACTTGCGGATTTCCTGCACCAACACCTACTTGAGAAACAATACTTTCGGCAAGGAAGTTTTTGTCGGTTTTTGGATCAACATATTTTTGAAGAATGCCAATGATTTGTTTTTCGACAAAAAGTGTTGCTTTGTTCGTTTTTTCGATTGAAGTTCCCTGCGGGTATTCAATATAAGTAATTACCTGATTTGGAATGTTATCCGGGAAAAACAATACTTTTCTTGGAAAAACACCTAGTAATACGAAGGAGAAGAACAATAATCCGATGATTGCACCCAATGCAAACCATGATCTTTTCTTGGTAAGGATTTTGGATAAAAACGCTTGGTATTTAATTTCTACTTTTGGAAAGAAACTATGCTGAAAATCCTGTGTCCATTGATATAATTTAAGGTGATACAGCCACACTAACACTAAGAATATCATTGCTAAATGACCAATCGCTCTTAAAAATTTACTGTCTAAAGAATAACCCAAAGCCATAAATAAAATACCCGTAATCGCTAAAATTAGGGTGTAAAATTTCAAGTTCTTTTTTGTGACATTTTTATCTTCAATATCCATCGAACCTGCCGTCATTGCTGCATTAATTACCATCGCCACAAATAACGAAGCGGTTAAAACAACGGTAAGTGTCATTGGAAAATATTTCATGAATTTACCCATAGTTCCCGGCCATAATGCGAATGGCAAAAAAGCCATAAGGGTTGTGGCTGTAGAGGAAATTACAGGCCAAGCGATTTCGCCAATTCCCACTTTAGAAGCCTGAACGCGCGGCATTCCTTTTTTCATATTGGCAAATACGTTATCGACGACGACAATTCCATCATCAACTAGCATTCCTAATCCCATTACTAATCCGAATAAAACCATCGTGTTTAAGGTCACACCTAGCGCTGATAATATAGCAAATGCAATCATCATCGATAATGGAATTGCGGCTCCAACGAATAACGAATTTCGTAATCCCATGGTAAACATCAACACAATCATAACCAGAATAATTCCGAAAACGACATGATTCGAAAGTTCTTCAACCTGGTGTTCTACTTTCGAGGATTGGTCGCTTGTTTGTTCTAGTTTAAGGTCTTTAGGTAAATAGGTGGTTTTGGCTTTTTCTAATTTTTCTTTTACCTGTTCTATTGCCGAAATCATATTTTGACCTGCTCGTTTCTTTACGTTCAGCATCACCACTTCTTTGCCTTTTTCACGGGCATAAGTTGTTTTTTCTTTTTCTTTAAAAGAAACTTGGGCAATGTCCTTTAGATAAACGGTACCACCTTGCGATTTTACAATAATGTCATTAAGTTCGGCAGGATCTTTAATTTCTCCAACGATTCTAATGTTATTTCGTGAACCTTGAGTAAGCAAGTTTCCACCAGAAAGCGTCATGTTTTCTGATTTCACAGCGTTTTGAATGTCGTCAAAGCTTACTTGTGCGGCGGTCATTTTAAAAATATCAACAGCAATTTCAACTTCTTTATCATCCACACCAAGGATATCTACTTTCTTTACTTCCGAAATTTCTTCGATGTCGTCTTGCAACAATTCACCATATTTTTTCAGCTGTTGTGTAGTGTAATTCCCTTCTAAATTGATGTTTAGAATTGGCATTTCTTCAGAAAGATTCAATTCGAATACATCGGGTTCGACCTTGCTTCCGTTGTCCATAACGGGCCAGTTTGCATCGGCTTTTGAATTATCGACCTTGTCTTTTATTTTTTGTTTGGCATCTGATAATGAAATTTTATCATCAAATTCAACAATGATCATTCCATAATCCTGAAATGAACTTGAAGTTACTTTTGCAACGCCACTGATGTTTTTAATTTGCTTTTCTAATGGTTTTACAACCAATTTTTCTACATCTTCAGCTGAATTTCCAGGAAAAACAGACGAAATATATACTTTGTTTTCAATGATTTCAGGGAAACTTTCTCGAGGCATTGTCATGAAAGCAACGGTTCCCATAATTACTATTAAAAAAGTAATGATATAAACCGTAACCCGATTATCGACCGCCCAGCTCGATATGCTAAATTCTTTGTTTGTGTGACTCATTTTTTTTTAGTTATGATTTGTGAGTTCTAAGCTATAAGTTGTGGTTAACGAGAACCAACAACTTATAGCTTATAACCAACAACTGTTTATTAGAAATTTAGTTTCATTCCTTCAGAAATCGTGTTTATCCCGTCAGTAACAATGATGTCATTACTTGATAATCCGCTCAAAATTTCAGTTGTATTATCTGAGGATTGTCCTAGTTTTACGATAACTTTTTTGGCAATTCCTGTAGTTTTGGTTGCATTGGTAGCGATGTAAACAAATTTGTTTTTTTGTCCATCTTCCTGAATTACATTCGTTGGAATCACAACAGCGTTTTTCTTAATATAATCAGTGATTTTAAGATTAGCCACTTGGTTAGGACGCAATAAATTTTCAGGATTTGGTACACTTACTTCAATACCAAAAGTTCTATTACTTGGATTTAAGAAACTACCCACTTGGCGTACCTTTCCTTTATAGGTTTTTCCTAGAGAAGTTAATAAAACATCTACTTCAGTACCTACTTTTAGTTTGCCAATGTATGTTTCAGGAACTGATGTCGAAACATACATATTTCCTAAATTCACGATGCGCATCAATCCTTGAGCACTTGGTGCAACAACTTGCCCTTTTTCTACAAAAACTTCGTCAATAGTTCCTGAAAAAGGGGCTTTTATTACGGTTTTTGATAATTGAGCTTTAATTTGAGCAACACCTCTTTGAGCAGAAATCATTTGAGTTTGTGCTTGCAAATATTGAATTTCAGAACCAATTTTTTGATTCCAAAGATTTTTTTGACGTTCAAAAGTCGTTTTTGCCAATGCGTATTGGTTTTCTAAACTCGCTACCTGTTGGCTTAAACCGGCATCATCTATTCGTCCTAAAACTTGTCCTTTTGTAACTCGTTGTCCCGCTTTCACGTTTAATTCTATCAAGTTTCCTTGATATTCTGGTTGAACCAAAATGTTTTCTTTGGTATTTACGCTTCCTTGAATTTCAAGATAATGACTAAAAACAGTATCTTTTACTGCAAGAACCGAAACCAAAGCTTCTTCTTTTTTCACGTCTAATGTTGACAATGCAGCGTCAATTTTTGTCATATCGGCTTGAATTAAAGCTTTCTTAGCTTGAAGTGCTGCCAGATTTTTTGATTTGATTAAGGTGTCGATATTTGTAGTGTCTTCTTTCTTTCCGCATGAAAATACTGAAAAGGAAAGTACAGTTATTAGGATTAATTTTTTCATTTTTGATTCTATTTTTTACGGTTATTTTTTATTGATTACTTTTTCTAAAGCTGCTTTTTTGTTGATGATATTTACCATAGACTGCAAATAATTTTGTTGTGCGGTGTACAATTGTCTTTGCGCTTCGCTAAAATCAAAACTAGAAGACAAACCTTCGGTAAATTTTATTTGTTGCTTTTTCTCAATTCTTTCAGCAAGATTCAAATTGGTTTTTGCCGTTTCGTATTGTTCAATGCTAAATTCATATTCACTTTTTGCGCTTGCAAATTGTAATTTTAGTTTTTGTTCTGTTTCTGTAAGTTGGGTTTTAGCTTGTTCTATAGCAATTTTAGCTTGTTGAGTTCTAGAATTTCTAGCCAAACTGCTAAAAATAGGAACACGTAAACTAACCCCAAGATTCGAATAATTAAGCCAGCTTTGAGTTGGTGTAAAAAAGGCAAATTGATTACCAAAAGCATTATATCCATAATTTAAATTAGCGGATAATGAGGGTAAAGCTTTGCTTCTTTCTAATTTATATTCGAGTTCTTTTTGCTCTTCAAAATTGGAAGCCATTTGATAATTTACATTATTTGTAACTACAAATTCGTTTTGAGAAAAAGCCAAATCTAAATTAGAAACTGTTAAATTATCTAACTTATCAGTCAACTTTAAATCATCATTAATGTTGATTCCCAAAGTAATTTTTAGCATTTTATAAGCTACTTCTACCAATCTTTTGTTATAATTTAAAGTGCTGTTTATAGACGTAAGTGTGATTTGAAGTTGCTCCACATTTTCTTCTTCGATTAAACCGTTTTTGAAAGTTTCTTTGGTATCAGCCAATGTTTTTTCTAAAGTAGTTTTGTTTTTTTCGAGAATGGCGATACTTTCTTCGGCAAGCAAAACATTTCCGTAAGCGTTGATGACTGTTTCTTTGATTTCAACATCCGACTTTTGTTTGGCATTTTGATAGTATTTCATATAGGTTTTCGAAGCCTGTAAGGCGACAATATAAGAACCGTCAAAAATCAGCTGACTTAGCGTGGCATGTGCCGCCATACTGTATGTTGTTCCGAAAGCTACTGTGGCAAAATCTCCTTTTTTTCCTCCAAAAATTTCAGCAGGGATTAGTGATTTTTGTATGATGAAATTGTCGGCATAGTCAACTCCTGCACTCACTTGAGGCAATCCTGCTGCCGTAGTTTCCCATTTTTTGGCTTTAGAAGCTTCAATGTCTCTACTGGCGTTTATAGCCGAATAATTATTTGCTAGAGCATGAGAAATGGCTTGATCTAAGCTAAAATTATAATTTTGCTTTGCTTCTTGTGCTTTTGCCGACAGGGCAAAAACGATTAAAGGTATTAAAAAAAGTTTCTTCATTAGTGATTGTAATTTTGTAATTGTTTTTCTAGTTCTAGTATTCCTTTGGCTGTTGCCATTGCTCTGGTGTGGTATTCTAATATTTCTAATTCTATCTTTTGACCTTCTTTTTCGGAACTAATTTCTTCCTTGATACCGAATATTAAAGTGTAATAAAATTTCATATAATTTTCTATACTAATCTCTTTTCTATATAAACCTTGCTCGATTCCTTTGACAATGTTTTGTTTAAAAATAGTGTTACATTCATCCATTTCTCTAGTAACAATCTTTTGGTGAATTTCCGGGTAATGTTTTTTCATCTGGTAAATAGGAGAATTGTCCAGTGATTGAAACATTTCTTTAAACATTTTTCGTATTTCGAAATTCTCTTCTATTGCATTGTGATTTTT
This sequence comes from Flavobacteriaceae bacterium, assembly GCA_947373225.1. GTDB lineage: Bacteria > Bacteroidota > Bacteroidia > Flavobacteriales > Flavobacteriaceae > Flavobacterium. The sequence continues at coordinate 29,433 of CANBWX010000009.1, forward strand.
GGCAACAATTTTTTCAATAATCGAATGAATTTCGGCATGAACCATAGTGCTGCTTTCTTCTATTAAAATTTCTTTATTGCAAAAGTATTTGTAAATCGTTTTTTTAGAAATACACATTTCTCCAGCAATATCATCCATGGTGACGCTTTTAAAACCAAGTTTTAAAAACAAGTCACTCGCTTTCGACATTATTTTATCTTTCATTTTATCTTTTCTAATTACAAAGAAATTCCACCAGAAGCTTCTATTCTTTGTCCATTAATCCAATAACCATCTTTAGAACATAAAAAAGCGATAATTCCGCCAATATCATTCGCTTCTCCAACTCTTCCTAAAGCAGTTGAATTGCTTAAAAAACCTTTCATTTGTGGGTTATTTCTAATTGCTGCGCTGTTAAAATCGGTTTCAATTGGCCCCGGAGCTAAAACATTTACCGTAATTCCTCTTGCTCCAACTTCCTTTGCCAAATATCTTGTGAAAGTTTCTATCGCACCTTTCATAGATGCATAAATTGAATAACCCGGAACACAAAAGCGAGTCGTGCCACTTGAAACATTTATGATTCTTCCTTCATTATTTATTAAAGGCAATGTTTTTTGAGTAAGGAAATAAACACTTTTAAAGTGAATATTCATCATTTTGTCAAAGTCGGCTTCAGTTGCTTCCAAAAATGGAATAGTTGCGCCAATTCCAGCATTGTTTATTAAAAAGTCGAAGTTCGAAGTACTCCAATTTTCGTTCAAAATCGAAGTAATTCTAACAATAAAACCATCTAAATCATCAATATTATTAACATCCAGCTGAAGGGCTACCGCTTTTCTGCCGAAAGCTTCAATTGATTTTACAACTTCTAAAGCTTCCTCTCTCTGAGTATTATAGGTAATAATAACATCTGTTCCTTGCTCCGCTAATCGCAAAGCCATGTTTTTCCCCAAACCTCTGCTGCCGCCAGTTATTAATGCAATTTTTGTTGTCATTTTGGATTTTTGTTGTTTAAATATTGTTTGCAAATGTAATTAGGAAACTTTAGATACCAAAATAGTTTCCTAGGTATTTACAATTATTTAACATTTCTATAAATCTTTAGGTTTAAAGTTTAAGGTTTTTTGAGTTTCTTTGTAAGATATAAAGTTTGAAAAGAGATGATTTTCGAAAATCCTTTTTAGAGCTTTAAACTTTAAACAAAAATAAATGCACTCCATCCATCAATATCAGGAATTCGTTTCGGACTATTTGAATTCGCAATCCAAAACCAAAGAACCCAAAAATCTGTATGAACCCATACATTATATATTGGAATTAGGAGGCAAAAGAATGCGTCCAGTTTTGACATTAATGAGCGCCGAAGTTTTTGATACCGATTACAAAAAGGCATTGCCAGCAGCTCTTGCTGTTGAGGTTTTTCATAATTTTTCGCTCATTCATGATGATATTATGGATGATGCGCCTTTACGAAGAGGAAAAACGACTGTTCACGAAAAATGGAATATCAACACCGGGATTCTTTCTGGTGATGCGATGCTTATTTTGGCGTACCAATATTTCGAGCAATATCAGCCAAAAATATTTCGAAAATTAGCTAAATTATTCAGCAAAACCGCTCTTGAAGTTTGCGAAGGACAGCAATACGATGTTGATTTTGAAACTCGTAATGATGTTACAATCCCAGAATATCTTAAAATGATTAAGAACAAAACGGCAGTTCTTGTCGCGGCAGCAATGAAAATGGGTGCTATCGTTGCCGAAACTTCAAAAGAAAATGCTGGTTTAATTTATGATTTTGGGCTAAATTTAGGTTTAGCGTTTCAGTTGCAAGACGATTATTTAGATGCTTTTGGTGATCCTGAAACCTTCGGAAAACAAGTAGGAGGAGATATTATCGAAAACAAAAAAACGTATTTATATCTTAAAGCAATGGAGTTTGCTTCGGAAGCTGAAAAAGAGCAATTACAGCATTTATTTTCTATTCAGCTGGATGATAATGTAGATAAAATCAATTCCGTTAAGGAAATTTTTAACTCTACTGGCGCATCTTATGCGACACAAAAAGCCATTGAGAAATATACTTTGAAAGCTTTTAAAACGTTGAAACAAATGGATATTTCTAAAGAGAAAAAAGTAATTTTAAAAACTTTTGGCAAAAATTTAATGAGTCGAAGCGCTTAGAATGTTAATCTAAAAATCTAAAATCAACTTGTATATAACTCCCATAAATACTGATTTACTTCTCGAAGAAGCCGAAACCGAAAATTTGTACTTGAAATTAATCGAGCAAATGAACAAGGATTTTAATTTGGCAAACGAAGGAGTCGATTTTCCAATGAGTATTTCGCCCGAAGAATTAAAAATTGAATTGCACGAAAAAATCTACCGATTGATTCAATATAAATTTGCTGAATATCTCAACTTGCTATACATTATTGATGTTTCGGAAGACCAAGTCAAAAAATTGGACGGATCAAATTTAGTAATTCTAGCCGAAAATGTAGCCTTTTTGATCCTTAAAAGAGAATGGCAAAAAGTTTGGTTTCGCAATAAATATTGATTTTTAAAACTTAAATAATTTGTAATCAAAGCTTTGTGAAACAAACAATTTTTTATAACAGCGTATTTTGTTCTGCTGTTTTGTTACAAATTTTTCCTTTTTCATTTCTTCGAAATTCCTATTTATATTTATAATAATATTCTTATAATTGCTCGTTGTAGTTTCCTATATTTGTAAAATAATTTTTACACACAATAATGTGTTGGGAATTGCCCATTATCTTTAGTTTCATATGTTTTGAATTAGTAAGTGAAGTATAAATATTCATAAAAGATAGTGTTGTTTTACATCTGCTTAACTCATAAAACACGTTTTTTTAAGTTAAGCGGGGTAATCCTAAAATTCATCTTCAATTTACATTTCGGAATCCATTAAAATTTGCCTAAGTAAATTTGTAATAAAACTCTTTTTTAAAACACAATTAAAATTTTTGAAAATGAATAAAATTAAAAATAAACCCTTACAAACGGCATGAAGGCATTGTTATAAATGCTTTTGTTTGCATTATACAAAACATCATATCTTCCACCCATAGTTACATTTCCGGTTCGGTAACCTGCGCCAAAATATAGCCCAGTATTCCAGTAATTGTTCGATAAGTTACCCCCTTGAAGCTGGTAATTAGTTGACGCATTAATTTCTTCTACTTCGACAGAAAGTTGAATTTCAGGAATAGGATTCACTAAACCAATCACGCTGGCACCACAAACAGTGGAAGTGTAATAATTCTTTTCTTTGGCATAGCCTACTTGTAATCCTAATCCAGCCGAAAAAGTTTTATTTATATTATAAATACCACTTGGAGCCAAAGTAATATTAGTAAATCCTGAGCCAAAACCCAATCCAATTCCTCCTCCAAATTGAACATTTTTCCAGAATTCGGTTTGTTGGGTTGGTGCAAATTTTTGCATTTGAGCAGTTGTACAATTAGAAAATAATATAGCAATAGTCACTAAAATTGATTTCGAAACTAGTAAAAAGCAATTTTTTTTCATGAGTGTTTAGGATTTTAACAATATTGGGTGTAAAAGTATTTAAAAAAGAATTAGATACTTATTGTAATATTGTACTTTTGCCAAACTATTTTAATAAAATTAGCATAATTAATACTATTATGGACAGGTTTTCATTTTTAAACGCGGCTCATGCCGAATTTTTTGCACAATTATACGATCAATATTTAGAGAATCCAGACAGCGTTGAGCCAAGTTGGAGAAGTTTTTTTCAAGGTTTCGACTTTGGAATGACGACTTACAATGAGGAAAGTACTGGAACTCCAACAGCAAATGTTGCTTCGGTTTCGGTAGAAAACACTTCTGCCTCAGAGAAACTTCAAAAAGAGTTTAAAGTCATCAAATTAATTGATGCCTATAGAAGTCGCGGACATTTGTTTACAAGAACAAATCCTGTACACAACAGAAGAACGTATACGCCAACTTTAGACATTGAGAATTTTGGACTTTCAAAAGCAGATTTATCAACCGTTTTTGATGCGGCAAAAGTTATCAAAATTGCACCTTGCAGTTTGGCAGATATATTAGGGCATTTAGATAAAATATATTGTCAATCAATCGGGGTTGAGTATATGTATATTAGAAACCCGAATGACATTCAATGGATTCAGGATAAAATAGGCTATAACGATAATCAGCCTAATTTTTCAACTGATGAAAAGAAAGCAATTTTAAATAAACTAAATCAAGCGGTTTCATTTGAGAATTTCCTACATACTAAATATGTGGGTCAAAAACGATTTTCACTTGAAGGTGGTGAATCTATTATTCCAGCACTTGATGCTTTGATAGAAAAAGCGGCCGAAAAAGGGGTTGAACATTTCGTGATGGGCATGGCGCACCGTGGTCGATTGAACGTTTTAGCTAATATTTTTGGTAAATCGACCCAAGATATTTTTAGCGAATTTGACGGTAAAGATTACGATCAAGAATATTTTGATGGTGACGTAAAATACCATTTAGGTCTTACCGCTGAAAAAACTACTAGCACAGGAAAAACAATCAATATTAATCTTGCACCAAATCCATCGCATCTTGAGACTGTTGGTGCAGTTATAGAAGGAATTACTAGAGCCAAACAGGACAAGTATTTTCCTAATGATTTTTCTAAAGTATTGCCTATTGCCGTTCACGGAGATGCTGCAATCGCTGGTCAGGGAATATTATATGAAATAATTCAAATGGCACAATTGGATGGGTATAAAACCGGAGGAACCATTCACGTTGTAATTAATAACCAAGTTGGTTTTACCACTAATTATCTGGATGCTCGTTCGTCTACTTATTGTACGGATATTGCCAAAGTAACGCTTTCGCCTGTATTACACGTAAATGCTGATGATGCCGAAGCCGTTGTTCATGCGATGTCATTTGCATTAGATTTCAGAATGCACTTTGGTCGTGATGTATTTATCGATTTGTTAGGATATAGAAAATATGGTCATAACGAGGGAGATGAACCAAGATTTACACAACCTTTATTGTATAAAATTATTGCAAAACATAAAAATCCTAGAGATATTTATGCCGAGAAATTAATTGCAGAAGGAATCATCGACGGTAATTTAGTTAAAACTTTAGAGAAAGAATATAAAGACGATTTAGATCATAATCTTGAAGTTTCTCGTAAAAAGAACTTGACCATTATTACTCCGTTTATGCAAAATGAATGGAAAGGTTTTGTCCAGGTTTCCGACGCTAAAATGCTTGAGAAATACGATACTTCTTATCCAAAAGTAGGATTGACAGAAATAGCGAATGCAGTTTGTAACCTGCCTGAAGATAAAAAATTCATAAACAAAGTACAAAAGCTGATTAACGATAGGAAAACAATGTTTTTCGAAAATAATAGCTTAGACTGGGCTATGGCCGAACATTTGGCATATGGTTCGTTAATGCAAGAAGGATACGGTGTTCGTCTTTCTGGACAAGATGTAGAGCGAGGAACTTTTTCTCACCGTCATGCAGTTGTAAAAGTAGAAGATTCTGAAGAGGAAGTAGTTTTGTTAAATGCTGTTCCAAATGCTAAAGGAAAATTTAATGCTTTCAATTCACTTTTGTCAGAATATGGGGTATTAGGTTTTGATTATGGTTATGCATTGGCAAACCCAAAAACATTAACCATTTGGGAAGCACAATTTGGAGACTTCTCTAATGGTGCCCAGATTATGATTGATCAATATATATCTTGTGGAGAAGATAAATGGAACAATCAAAACGGAATTGTTCTTTTATTACCTCACGGATACGAAGGACAAGGAGCAGAACATTCTTCAGGAAGAATGGAGCGTTACCTTCAACTTTGTGCAAGACACAATATGTATGTTGCAGATTGTACAACCCCAGCCAACTTTTTTCACTTGCTAAGAAGACAAATGAAAACTACTTTCCGTAAACCACTTGTTGTGTTTACGCCTAAGAGTTTGTTGCGTGACCCAAGATGTACTTCGCCAATTGAAGATTTTGTAACAGGAAGTTTCCAAGAAACTATTGATGATACTACTGTAAATAAAGAAGCTGTAAAAACATTAGTTTTCTGTACAGGAAAATTCTATTACGACATCACTGCCGAAAGAGAAAAGAACGGAAGAAATGATGTTGCGGTGGTAAGAATCGAGCAATTGTTTCCATTACCAGTAGAGCAATTGAAAGCTATTATTGCACAATATCCAAATGTCGATGACTATGTTTGGGCACAGGAAGAGCCTAAAAACATGGGAGCTTACAGTTTCATGTTGATGAATTTCGATTTAGTAAAATGGAGATTAGCTTCGCTAAAAGCCTATTCTGCATCAGCAGCGGGAAGCTCTACGAGAGCAAAACGACGCCAGGCAGATGCCATTCGAATGGTATTTGACAAGAATTTATTTAGATAAAAAAATTGCTTAAGGTATAATGTTGACCAGCTTGAAACGTTAGCCAAAAAAAAATATAAACCCGAGGGCAAAGCCCGAACGGAACGAAGTTAATTCATAATTAAAATAATAGAACATGATTTTAGAAATGAAAGTCCCATCACCAGGGGAATCTATAAAAGAAGTTGAAATTGCAACTTGGTTAGTAAAAGATGGGGATTATGTAGAAAAAGACCAAGCAATCGCTGAGGTTGATTCTGACAAAGCAACATTAGAATTACCAGCAGAAGCTAGCGGAATAATTACACTAAAAGCCGAAGAAGGGGATGCTGTTGCAGTAGGAGCAGTAGTTTGCTTGATTGATACTGAAGGAGCAAAACCAACTTCTGTCGAAAGTCAAAAGTCTGAAAGTCCTAAAGTTGAAGAGAAAAAGGTTGAAGCTCCAAAAGCGGCGCCAGTAGTTGCAGTTTCTTATGCTACATCGGCTCCATCGCCAGCAGCAAGAAAAATATTAGACGAAAAAAATATCCAACCTACTGATATTATCGGTACAGGAAAAGACGGACGAATTACCAAAGAAGATGCTGTAAATGCAACGCCATCAATGGGAACTCCTACAGGTGGAAGCCGCGCTTCTGAACGTACTAAATTGTCAATGTTACGTCGTAAAGTAGCCGAAAGATTAGTGGCTGCCAAAAACGAAACAGCCATGTTAACGACATTTAATGAAGTGAACATGACGCCAATTAATACTTTGCGTAATGAATACAAAGATGCCTTCAAAGCAAAACATGGTGGATTAGGTTTAGGATATATGTCGTTTTTTACAAAAGCGGTAACAAGAGCCTTAAAAATGTATCCAGATGTGAATTCGATGATGGATGGTGATCATAAAATCGCTTTTGATTTCGCCGATATCTCAATAGCCGTTTCTGGACCAAAAGGATTAATGGTTCCTGTAGTTCGTAATGCCGAAAACTTGACTTTTAGAGGGGTTGAAGCTGATATAAAAAGATTAGCCATAAAAGCACGTGACGGTCAAATTACCGTTGACGATATGACTGGAGGAACTTTCACGATTACTAATGGAGGTGTTTTCGGAAGTATGTTGTCTACGCCAATTATCAACCCGCCACAATCAGGAATTCTTGGAATGCATAATATTATTGAGCGTCCAATTGCTGTAAATGGAAAAGTAGAAATTCACCCAATGATGTATGTGGCACTTTCTTACGACCACAGAATTATCGATGGTCGTGAGTCTGTTGGTTTCCTAGTTGCGGTAAAAGAAGCGTTAGAAAACCCATTAGAATTATTGATGGATGGTAATGCTAAAAGAGCCTTGGAATTATAGAAAATAAAATTTCAAAATAGAATCAAAAACCCGTTTGAGAAATCAAACGGGTTTTTTTGTAGATTTACCCATTAAGATTTAATTTATGAGACAATCAAAAAAGCAAGCAGCAATAGGATTTATATTTATTACCATGCTTATCGATGTTACGGGCTGGGGAATTATTATTCCTGTAATCCCTAAATTGATAAAAGAACTTATTAATGGTGATATTAGTGAAGCCGCAAAATATGGTGGTTGGTTGACTTTTGCTTACGCAATAACTCAATTTATTTTTGCTCCAATAATTGGTAATCTAAGTGATAAATTTGGGCGTAGACCCATAATTTTAATCTCCTTATTTGCCTTTTCTTTAGACTATTTATTGTTGGCATTTGCACCATCAATTGCTTGGTTGTTCGTTGGGCGTATTCTAGCTGGAGTTACAGGTGCTAGTATTACAACGGCATCTGCCTACATTGCGGATGTAAGTACATCAGAAAACCGAACTAAAAACTTTGGAATGATTGGTGCTGCATTTGGATTAGGATTTATTATTGGGCCAGTAATTGGAGGTTTGCTTGGGCAATATGGCTCGAGAGTTCCGTTTTATGCTGCCGCAATATTATGTATGATCAACTTTTTATATGGATATTTTATTCTGCCAGAATCATTATCAAAAGAAAACCGACGCGAATTTGACATCAAAAGAGCCAATCCTATTGGAGCTTTTAAAAATTTGAAAAAGCATCCTGATTTAATCGGATTATTATTGGCTACTTTCATTTTGTATGTTGCATCCCATGCCGTGCAGAGTAATTGGAGTTATTACACGATGTATAAATTCAACTGGGATGAAAAAATGGTTGGAATTTCACTTGGTGTTGTCGGACTTTTGGTTGGGATTGTTCAAGGCGTTTTAATACGTTGGATTAATCCGATTTTAGGCGACGAAAAAAGTATTTATATTGGTCTGGTTTTATACACAATTGGAATGTTTTTATTTGCTTTTGCTTCCCAAAGTTGGATGATGTTTGTATTTCTTATCCCTTATTGCCTTGCCGGAATTGCTGGCCCGGCAATTCAGGCAGTCATATCTCATAAAGTCCCTCCGTCAGAACAGGGTGAAATTCAAGGAACTTTAGCTAGTTTAATGAGTGCTTCCGCAATTATTGGCCCGCCAATGATGAGTACTATTTTTTACTTTTTTACGCATAAAGATGCCCCTTTCCAATTTCCTGGTGCGCCTTTTATATTAGGAGGAATTTTGATGTTAATTAGTGCTTTTTTGGCTTATTTTTCATTTAGAAAAAAGGCTATTGCAAATACAAACAATGATTAAAATAATCAATAATTCCTTTGCCTTTCATAAGAATATCGGCGCCAATAATGCCGTGAACAGCTTTTGATTTGTGTTGGATTAAAGCTTCGTTTACGTGGGATAAATCAAAAATGATAAGTTCAAAATCTTGATGTTTCCAATTACCCAATTGTAGTTGATTACCAATGGCTATTTGAGTTCGCATTCCCGTTGCACCAGCTCCAGAAGCTTGAGTTTTTGATTTTTTTGCTTCCAATTGAAATAATTCGACACTTTCAAAACCCACACAACTAGAACTTGCTCCAGTATCGAGAATAAAATTTCCTTTAATCCCGTTGATACTTGCTTTTATAAGCAAATGCTGAGTTTTAGTCACTTTAAATTTTATTTTCTTGTAGTTTTCTTTTTTAAGAATATCGGGAAGGTTTTTCATTTTCGAAAGTGTTTGAAGCCCAAAAATAACCCAATTGCAATGAATAATCCAAGAATATAAATAGAATAATTGGTTGGTTTTTCAGCGGATTCAATTCCACCATAATACACAAAAGCACTCCAATAATAAGGTGATTTTTTGGCATTTGGGATGTTTTTATTTTTCAAGAAATATAGTTTTGCATTGGTATTTGCCTCAAAATAAGATTCGTTGTTTTTAATGTTTTTATAAAAATTATCCATAAAAACCGATGTCGTATAATCGTTCACTTTCCATAACGAATACAGTAAATTTTTTGCTCCTGCAAACTGAAAACCTCTTGCAATACTCATGGCGCCTTCGGATTTATAAAGCTTGCCAATTCCTGTTTCACAAGCACTCAAAACCACTAAATCAGGATTGATTTTAAGATTGTATAATTCCGAATACAAGATTTCTTGGTCGTAAAATTTGATACTTGCGGGTGTTTCTGTATCTCCCGATGCCGCGTGTGTGCTCAAATGCAAAATCGAATAATTTGCCGCATTTGTTTTGAAATTATCGAAAGTAGCAGTTGAGTTTTCGAAAAATTTTCCGTCGAAATTATTTTTTATAGACTGCATTTCGGCTTTCGAAAAGGTCAAAGCATAATTGGTTTTTTCGAAAACGGGAAAAATACCTAAAACTGTTTTTTTGTCCTTTAAAATGGGTTTTCCTTCTAAATAAAAGGATGCCGAATTATTGTAAGCAATCTTGAAAATAGTCATCAAATAGTGCATTTGTGCAAAATTCGTCGTTGTGCTTTCTTGGGTAATCAAGGCTTCAAAAGGAAGGAAATACAATAGTCCATCGGGAATAATGATGAGGTTTGGGCTGGTTGTATTTGTTGGTAATTTCAACATTTTATATAGCGAATTTCCATAATGATTGTAACCCGAAATGTTATCGGTAATTTTATTGGCATCACTAAAATAATCTAAAAACGAAATTATTCTGGGAACTGCAGTATCGGTAACATTGATAGATTCTAGTTTTATTCTTTGGTTTTCCAAGGTAAAAACATACAGATTCTCAAAGCCCAAAAAATAGTCCACCATTATTGCTTTGTCTTTCTCAAGTTTTGAATACAAGGATTTTAAATCTAAATTTTCTGCTGTTTGAACTTGATTCTTAGATCTAATTTTCTTTAGCGAAAGCATCAATTCGTTTTGCTTTTTTATGGCTTCATTTATTTTTGAAACATTTGCCAAATTCCCTTTTTGTTGTTCTTTTATGATTTCGTTATTCCAGTTTTGAAGTTGTTCCAAATGCAATTTTTCTTCTCTCGAAGCGGTTTTTTTATTGGAAAGATAATTTTTTAAAACGCCTGATTTTGTTCGTTCTTGAAGTTGAAAAGCACGTTCTATATAATTGATTTTATTCTCCTTTTTATAGAGAAAATCATAAATGGCAATACATTTTTCGGTTCTATTTCTAATCCGGATTTGGTTGATGATTTTAGAATTTTCATAAACTAATAAATCCGAAAATAAGTCTTCTATATGAAACGAAAGTACATAAGCTTCTAATGCTTTTTTTGGTTGATTTTGTTGCAAGAATATATCTGCTTGCAAGTCGAGTGCGTCAAGAAAAATGGTTTCTGCGTAAAGTGAATTTTGGTTCGGAAGAATGTTATTTATATTAGAATAATTTGGAATTAGAGCTTTAAACACTGTGGATATTTGAATGGTAGCTTCTGAATATTTTTTTTGTTCAAATAGGAGTGAAGCGTTTTCGTAATAGAGTTTTGCCAAGGTTCTTGTGTCCTGATTTTTTGTTTCTAAAATCAGTTTTTTTGCAATTGCAAAGTACGCATTTGCTTTATCGAAATTTTGCCAATGACTATTGAAAGAAGCTAAATTTCGATAACAATTAGATAAAGTTTCGGACTGATTTTTTTCGGTTTGAAGTAATTTTATTGCCGTTAAAAAACAGTTTTCAGCTTTTGAAAACGACTCAGGATTTATCAAAAACCCCTTTGCACTTAGCCTATAATTATTTCCCAAGTTATTCAATAAATTACCTTTTTGAACGGCAGATAATTTTTCGATTTTAATTGTTTTTTCTAGTAAATCTATAGCTTCATTTACTTTGCCAGTGTTTTGATATACATTCGATAAATTGAGAATTGCCGCTATTTTTTGGGACTGATTTTTCTCGGCATTGGCGATAAAATAATATTGTTTTACGGTGTTTTCGGCATTGTCATAATCGCCAATAATGGTGTAGAGATTGCCTAATGGTTTCAAGCAATATTCGGTGATGTCATAATTTGTAAATTTGTTTTTCTGATAAATTTGCCATGCTTTTTCGTAACTCGAAATAGCTTTATTGGTCCTGCCAAATTTGTTTTCGTAGTAGGCTTTATTACAATTTAAAACCACAATTGCCAGAAGTTCATTCTTGGTTTTCGGGTTTTTATCTTGCCAAAAACCCTTTTCGAAATTATCTAGTTTTTGTAGACTTTCATTATTAGGATTAGCTACAAAAACATCAACGGTATTATATATTTTATCTTCTTGTGTAAGCGAATTTTGTCCGAAAACAGTTAGAGTCGTGAAGAGCAGTATATAAAAAAGGTTTTTAATTACATAAGGAATAGCTTTGTCATTTCGACCATCGGGAGAAATCACATTAGTTGCTCTCGTTATGTGATTTCTCCCGATGGTCGAAATGACACACAATTTTTTATTTGAACATTGTGGTTTCATATTATAAATGATTTCCTAAAATTTCCAAATCCCATAAAGCTGTATATAATTGAAATTTTCTTTGAAATTCAGTACATATCTCGCTCCTAAGCTAGGGCCAATTCTCGCTGCTCCAATTGTTAAATCAAGTAGAAAACCTGTTTTTATATTAGTAAATGAATTGTTGATTGTTGTAGATTGTGTTTTACTATTAAGTAAAGGCGTGCTAGCATTTTGTCCTGAGTACACGTCGATTGTTGTGCTTTGAGTTGCTTTTTCGGAAGCATTTATATTGGCTTGTAGACCAGTTCCAATACCTACATAATTATTGATATTATAACGAATAAGCAATGGAATTTCACAATTCATGTTTTTATTTTGTGTCGAATTTGTAGTTCGTTGTAATTGTAATTTTCCTGTTGTTTGAACCAATTGTTCTACAACAGATTTTGCATTGTCATACGAATTAAGGCTGTTTACAAATTCAGCTTGCCAATAAAAACGGTAGGATTTAAAAGGAGAAATGGTTGCGCCAACAAAATAGCTTTTAGAGTTTTCTAAATTTGGGTACAAATTATACCCCGCTTTTGCGCCGATAGAAATCCCAGGAGAAAATCGGGTAGTGGCATAATTCGTAATTATAGGTTCGTTTTTGTCGAAAATAATCGCAGTTCTACTGCGAGTTTTTATTTTATGAAAGTCTTTGTTAAACTTTAACGAATATTTTACGAATCCTTTGGTACTGTCAATTTCTTTGACATTTTTTTGGGTACTTCCAGGCAAATAAATATTTTTGAAGGTGAAGAATATTTGCTTTTGCTTTATAATTGTGTCTAAACAGCTTGTTGTAATTGTCTCGCCTTTTGGACAAATGGGGCATTTTGGATACATATCTTCAATCTGTAATGTTTTTTTGTCGAACATTTCAGGAATATCAGTTTCTAGCCGAATCATTCTAGCTGGACCTTCGCCATTGTTTTGGAAACGCGTTTTGAAGTTAACTCTTTTGAATCGCACCAATCTGTAATTCATAAAACTTCCGTTAGAACCCATTTTATTTGGATCATGTGAAGTCACGATTTCCATTTCGAGGTTTTTGACTTTATGATTTTTGAAACTGCGATTTGGAACAAAAATACTTCGCATAGTTACCGTTGCGCTCGTGTCCTTAATCATTTCGGGGGTAGTTTTGAAGGTAAGAAACACGTTTCGGGTTTCGCGTGGATTAGCACCATCAAATTCCAAAATGGTTTTGTTTTTGAAGGTTTTATTTGCTTCGGTTAAGCTTGCATCCAAGTCTTCTTCTGTAGTTGTTTTTCTATATTTTTTGGCTGTAGCCAAAGCATTTTCGGAAGCTAAATACGAATCCGAATTTTCTAAATCATTTGTCGTTGCCACTAGGTTTTCTTTCACTTCACGTTCGCCAGCATAAGTTCTGAAATTGACCAATTCGAAATTGTTATTTTTGAATTGTTTTTCGTTGTAAAAAACATATAATTTTCCGTCAGCGACATAATTTTCCAAGTTTTGATAACTGACAATTACTTCCATTTGTTGGTCGGGAATTGGATCGCAATTTTTCTGGATCGACAATCCGTTTTGGTCTTCTATGGAAGCAATGTCTTTATAAATTTCATTCGAAATTTCATTTATAGCTACAGATTTTGGTCTTGTTGCTGGCGGTTTTCCATTATCATAATTATTAGTTACAGCAAGTCGGGCGGAATAATTTCCTTTGTTTTTATAAACGTGTTTCGGTTCTGCTTCTTTGCTGTAATGACCATCTCCTAATTCCCATAAATAAGAATAGCTAGGTTTTGGTGCGCCAGCAATTGGGATTAAAGGTGGCGTTTCTGGCTTGAAAGTCACGGCATTTGCTTTTTGATTATAAGTAATCGACGCTCTACGAGTTACGGTATCTTTTACTTTTGTCTGTGAAAAAGTAAAAAGTGGAAATATAAAAATGCAAACAGATATAAGTTGTTTCATAATCGATACGTTTTTAGCCCTGATGGTAGCGGCATCCTTTTCTTGCTTTTTTTAAGCAAGGAAAGATATAGCGAACAGCAGGAATGGCTTCAAAATATTTTTAAAAATAGAAAAAAGCGATGAACAAATCACCGCTTTTTCTAAAAAATACATTTTTGTGTTTATTGTATGGCGTTGATCGCAGCCACTAATTGCGCTTCGGTTCCTACAGTTGTTTCGGCTAAAGAGAAAGTGTAAACATCACCTGCGGCAACTGTTACGGCTTTGATGGCGTATCTCCAGTTGCCATTATCTTCGGTTGCGAAAATCACGTGACAAGCTAATCCTATTGGAATTTGACCGTAATGCTCGCTGAATTGTAGCGTAGTAGGGTTGTAAGTATCTAATTTGGCTAGTGCGTTTTGACCTTC